>WJJM01000005.1 GCA_014729675.1 Candidatus Woesearchaeota archaeon
ACTGCTCAAAGATTCGAAAGTTTTTTGTATGAATGATGTTATTTGTACCATGGTTTATTTCGCAAATTAAACCATGGGCTTCTCCTATGTGCTTTTTTCTGAGCACTTAGGAGGAGTCATTTTCTAATCGGAGATACTGAACTTAAAACCCTTCTTATTTAATAGGCGATTTGGGAACTTGCTTCCGCTTCGCTCCAGCACCTTTCCACTCTCAATTTCTCAGCCTATGCTCACTCTCGTTCGCATGGGAGAAATTGGAGGTCAGGGGAAAAGAACATCATTAGGCAAAATTGAGAAAGGGTAAATTTATTCTCTAAGTTTAAAATTTAATACTAATGACTCAAATGCAGAAGGTTCAATTTTTTCTTGTATTTTACTTTTGTTTAAATAAAGATAACAACATAATTCTTTGTATTTTTCAGGTGCATCATCTGAAATTCCTATAAAATGAATTGTAGCATCTTTAAATCCAGCATCTGTAAGTTGATGACCAAGAAATTCAGGTCTTTTATTTTTATCAACATAATTTTTCCACATGTCAATTAAAACTTCACCATGTTCTTTGGGAGAATATTCAAATCCTTTTTCCCAACCACCTTGCGGTTTTGGGATATAACCCCAATATCCACCATGACCTGAACCAAAACGAAGATCAACACCATCTACATTATCTATATTTATAGTCATTATTAAACAAAAGTAAAACAAGTATAAATATTTTACCATTTCTCAACTCAAAATTTATTTCATAAATTTTGCCCTTCCACTCTAAGATTTTCAGCACTGACCTCCTTATCAGTCGGTCGTGGAAAATCTTGAGGGTAGGGTTGCCTAATACAATTGTGTCCAATAAATCTGGAGTCCTAAATCTAGAAAGGGGCAAGAAAACTTAAGAAAATAATCTTTTAAACCAATTTATTATTTTCTGTAAGAAATTTAATTTACAATCCT
Source organism: Candidatus Woesearchaeota archaeon (assembly GCA_014729675.1). GTDB lineage: Archaea > Nanobdellota > Nanobdellia > Woesearchaeales > WJKL01 > WJJM01. The sequence continues at coordinate 952 of WJJM01000005.1, forward strand.
CAGGGCAATTACATTCATTTTCAATTTCACTATCACAAATCTCATCTCCACAATTAGAACATATTGAAAGATAACCTGTAGGAGGATTCCAATTACATTTTGAATCAAAATATTCTTTCTGTTTTATAGCAACCAAACCTTCACAACAAGTATTTTCTGTTGGTGCAATTCCAAGCTCTGCACAAGGCAGTTCTGCATATTGACTGCATGGCTCTCCTCTTTCACCCCCTTCACCATCCATTGGATCACATTTAATTCCGCTTTCTAAAGTGCAGCTGTTGTTGTATGCATCATTATATTGACCACCATAAAGTCTACATCTTGTCCATGCAGGATTAGGTATTGCAGAAACTAATATTGCACCTAAGATAAAACTAATTGCAAAGGAAATAAATATTTTCTTCATTTTATGATATTTTATACCTTCTTATTTATTAAATTTTTGTTTTCTTGCCCTTACTATCTTTTATTAAGTATCGCATTCGCTCTTTTTATTTAACGGACTCCAGATTTACTCCTCCGCTTCGCTACGGTCGCCCCACTCTAAGTTTTGAGAAGGTCAAATGCTTCCGCTTTTGTCCATCAAATCTCGAAGGCAGGGCTACCTAACATCATTAGTTGCAATTAAGACTTCGGCAGTTACCAAGAATTAAAATAATTTATTGACTATCTGTTCTATATTACTACAAAATTCTGGATTTGCTGTATATATGGTGGCCATCATCACAGGCACACTCTGGTAGTAAGTGTATCTCTTAATCTCTTTTTTACTCATATCACTTTTATCTCTAGGAATAAATGAAAAAAGTCCTAAATAAGGTATTTTGTCTACCCAGTTGGGCACATAAGAATTTACAAATTTTTCAAGTTTTTCCATTCTTATAAAATCATATAACCTCTATTAATAAATTTTTCTATTATCACCTGCCTTAGTCTTAAATTGCTCTGTTTTTCTCCGCAATCTTTTTAAAACAATATTCTTAATTTAACATATGCCAAAGCTCCCAAAAGAATTAAAACTTTTATTAGAAAAACAGCAGAACGAGGTCATAGGAGAACATTCAGCTGTAAAGATATGCACCTGGACAAAAAAATCATTGAAAGACGAAGGAGTCTGCTATAAGGAGAAGTTCTACGGCATATCATCCCATAGATGCTGCCAATTAAGCCCGTCTATGAATTTCTGTCAAAATTCTTGTATCTTCTGCTGGAGGCCTATTGAACACACCGTAGGAACAGAGATGAAGGGCAAGATTGACGACCCAAAAACTTTGATAGACAACGCGATAAAAGCACAAAGAAAGCTTCTTAACGGCTTTCCGGGCAATCCAAAAACAAACATGAAAAAGTTCAAACAAGCTCAGGACCCCAACCAGTTTGCCATATCTCTAAGTGGCGAACATACAATCTATCCAAAACTTGGAGAACTTATAGCTGAAATAAAAAAAAGAAAAGCAACGTCATATGTTGTTACAAATGGCATGCTCCCAGATAAGATAAAAACATTATCTCCTCTCCCGACCAACCTATACATATCCTTAGATGCACCAAATGAAACAATATTCAAAAAAGTAGACCGACCAAAGCTAAAAGATGCATGGAAAAGATTGAACAAGTCCTTAGATATACTAAAAACACTAGACACAACAACTGTCCTAAGGGTAACTATGATAAAAGGCATGAACATGATAAAGCCGGAAAAATACGCAGAACTAATAGAAAAAGCACAGCCAGATCATGTAGAGCTAAAGGCCTATATGTTCGTCGGCTCCTCAAGACACAGGCTAACCATAGACAACATGCCTCGCCATCATGAAGTAAAAGAATTCACAGAACTCATCCTAAAACATCTAAAAGATTACAGCTTAAAAGACGAAAAAAAAGAATCAAGAGTAGTTCTTCTCAAAAAACTATAGTTTGATGATCTGTGATTCTTTAACTCCTCTTTTTAACAGATATTTGTAATCCCTATTTGAGGGATTCAGCACATAAAGTTCTTTTTTCTTTTCTTTTGCAATGCCTGAAATATCTCCCAATACATTCTTTCCTACAGAAGAAGCATAGTTAAGATCTATGAACAGGTCTTTATCATTATATCTTTTAAGCTTTTTCCTCAGTCTTTGAACCTCTTCCTGCAGTTTCTGGGGATTTTTATCATATTTCACCATGACTTCTTCTTTTTCAAAAGAAAGGAATCCTTTCGTCCTGAATGAGACAACAGTCAGAAGCTCCTTGTATTTTTGCGCATCTATATCTACAGTCAATTTTATAGGTTTGCCGTTTGCTCTTTTGAACTGAAATGTTTTGTCTGTGACATCTCCTCCGCTTCTTGCTATCAGAAGATAGGCATCAAACAATTTCTGGTTTATCTCATCATAGACTACTTCTTCATAATCTTTTTTCATGATGCCAGAACATTCATCATAACCCAATATCTTTCTGGCATTATCGGTTACAGCTCGTATCTTATTGTCCCCATCTAAAAATATGACATTCTTGGTCTTGTAAGCAGAGAATAGGGTGTCCACAAGCTCTAAAGCGCTGTTTTCAAGAATATATGATTTGCTGGATATGTTGTCTTCTCTGCTCTTAAAAGATCCGTATTTGTTTTCAAGATAGTTGTTTATCTTTTCAAGTTCTGATACCTGTTTATCTCTTTCTTTAAGTTCATTCTTATATCCGAATAAAAGAGCATAAAGGCTTATTTCTTCTCTAAGATGTTTTAGTTTTGTCCCATCTTTCTGTTTGGTCATCTCCTCTTTTTCTTTTTCCTTTGTCCCAAGAGCATGTTCAAGATTCTCTATAACTTCCTCATCTCTTGTATATCTCTTCTCAGCTGCCTTGAAAAGCTCTTTGATCTCCTGCCTGTTCTTCTCCTGTTCTTCTATATGTTCGATCAGATCGTCCCTTAGTTTCTCTAACCTTTCTGTTCTTCTTTCCAGATCAGAATAAGATGGCTTATCTTTCCATTCCTTAATCCTGCCTAATAATCCTTTTCTCTCTCCCATAATCCATAATATCAGAAAAAATCTAGTTTATATTTCTTTCTAAAATCTGTGCATTAGTATCAACAGCAAGATTTAAATACAATCTCTATCTTTTTGATAATATTATAACTAAACACTAAAAACGAGGTGCATACAATGAAAAAAACATTGACTTTTTTTACAATCCTGATATTAGCTGCTAGTCTGGTTTCAGCGACAGAAACAAATCCAGGTCACTCAGCAGATGAGATAGGCGGGACAGACATAGCAGACAGAACATTCCAGGATGCAGATTATTCTTTCCAGGATAATGTTGGGATAGGGACAGACAGCCCGACAAGATTATTGACTCTATCGGGTGATGGCCCGGATGGCCTTAGGATAGAAAACAGCGGAGGAGACCCTAAAGCAAGGATTCTTGTTGATTCTAGTGACAGAGGTTTGCTTACATTATACAACTCAACAGGTTCAGAAATAGTAAATCTAAGGACAGAAGGCGACAGCCATATCCGCGGCGGCAACGTAGGCATCGGAACATCATCTCCAACATCTAAACTCGAGGTAAAATCAGACCAGGGAAATGTTTTCATACTGAAGAACTCTTTAGACAACAACATATTCAGAGTATATAGCAACGAAGACGACCCCATTAATAATGGTGTCGTATTGCAGTTATCAAACGCATCAGGCGACATAAAAGCTGTAATAAGTTCAAGGGCAGAGCAGGACACTTATTTCAATGCAGGAAGCGGAAGCAACGTCGGCATCGGTACATCTTCACCATCTACCCCTTTCCATGTTTTGAGTGGAAGCGGTAATGAAGGAATCTATTCTCCAAGTGGATGGACAGTGGGTTTATTCCAGAGAAATGATGATTCTAATTACCATGCCAGAGTATCCATCTTAGCAGGTACTTCACAGACTGCAGGAATCTGGATGGGTGATAAAGATAATGAAGACAATGGGGCCATCTGGACAGACAATTCAGACAATTCTCTTAATCTTGGAAATGGCCTATCCAATGCAGTCATAACTATAGATTCATCAGATAATGTCGGCATCGGAACAACAAGCCCAGGTGCTAAACTACAGGTGGGAGACATAAAGATAGGAAGCAAGCCTAGTGGCCTAGCAGGTCCTACAGGAGGAGATGGCATACATGCAGATGGACATCTGCATATCCAAAGTGATGGAAGTAATAATGGCAATGGAGATATTCAGTTGAATAAATGGTCATCAGGCGATGTATTCATGGTATTAGGTGGCGGAAGTGTCGGCATTGGCACAAATTCTCCAAGCTACAAACTGCATGTTGAGGGAAGCCTTGGAGCACATAACTTCTATGACGAACAGTCTCCTACATATTACCTTAATCCTGGAGAGGCAGGCACTTCAGCTAACCTCAGGGGAGATATCACAGCAGGAGGGCTTTCAGGTACAGGCACAGCAAGAGTTTGTGCATTAAGCGATGGAACACTGTGCAGGAACGGAGATTCAGGCTGCAGCTGTTGATATTTTATATTATTTTTTTATCTTTTTTTCAAGAACTATATTTCTATTATCTTCCCGTCAGGACCAGGATTTACAACAACACAATCTTTTATCTTATCCTTCTTTCCGGAATTCTCATGAAGGTGCCCTGATATCGCCAACAATGGCTTGGCCTTCTTGATAAACTTTGTTATGCTTTTATTGCCCACATGCTCATCAAGTACAACATCTATCTTTGTACAGTAAGGAGGAGCATGCGTAACCAGCACCACCTTCCTGCCTTTATACTTATCAGCCCATTTAGAAGAGATCCTTTCAAACCTTTTATCTCTTAGACTAAATCCTCCCCCTCCAAATCCAAGAAAAACATAATCTCCCATCTTAAACACTTTTCTGTGTATGTCCTTAAGGTTTTTAAACATCCTGCATCCTTCCTTTATCTCAGAAACAGTCTCATGATTTCCGTGTATCATCAGAACCTTCTTTCCGATCTTGTCAAGCTCGACCATCATCCTCTCAAGACCGTCTCCAAAAAGAGAGATGTCTCCTGCATTGATCAATATATCAGCCTTCTTGGCCTTCTTCACGATCCTTTTGATAGCAGCCTTGTTCGCATGCGTATCTGCAAAAGCAAGTATTTTCATAAAGAAAAGAAAAAAATAGTGCAATATATAAAAGTTTACATCATTGTCTTGAATATTTCAATGCATTCTTAGGGCAAACATCGATGCACCTGCCACACTTTATACAGTCAGGCTTATATTTTATCTCATTTACTTTTAGGTGCATCGGACATACCTTGCTGCAAAGACCACAATCGATGCATTTTTCTTTGTCTACAACAATTGTATTCTTCTTTAGGTCAAACAATCTCTGCAAGGTGCCTGCTGGGCATATTTGGCACCATGCTCTTGGACTGACAAATATCGCTATGACTGATATGATCAATGTTTGCATTATGTAAATTCCTACAAATATCCCTCCTAACTTAACAAATACACCTTCAGATCCAATTATCCTGAAGACCATAAATCCCATCATAATGATAAGCAAAGCAATCCTGAATCCAGAATTATAAAACAGTTTAGGGATCTTTATCTTTCTTGATATCTTGCTTAATACAAGATCATTGAAGATACCCCTTGAACAAAGATTTCCGCAGAACCACCTTCCCTTAGAAGGAGAGATTCCTATCAGAAGCAGCATATCCAAAAGCAAAAGATAACCTAAGATAGGATATATCAATCCGCCTATCACTACAACAGGGATTATTATGGGGCATATAAGGCGTATTCTTAGCATTTTATATCTTCTTCTTAAGAATTTCACACATCCTGCAAACTTCTTTCCTGCTTGGCTCTCCGCATTCGCTGCAGTACCTCAGCTTCTTATCACTCTTAAATTCTTCCTTCAGCAAAGGCAGGAACTCCATAAAATTTCTTACTATATTCTCTTTGACCTTATCACCCATATCATCAAGGATACCTCTCACTTTCCTCCTGAACACGTCAGCAGAACATGGGCATGGTTCATACACAACAGGAAACTTCTTGACTTGAGAATACCTTCTTATCTCATCATTTGAACAGAAAAACAAGGGTTTTATCCTCTGGACAAACTTCTTATCCTTCAATGTGCCTGACTTCGGCCCCATCCCCAATCCAGCCTCAAGATTGCTCTTAAGCAGGTTCATCATCACAGTCTCTGCAGTATCATCAAGATTATGGCCTACTGCAATCTTATCCCCTTTAAGCTCCCTCGCTTTTTTGTTAAGAAGCCATCTTTTTATTATCCCGCATATCATGCAGTTGTTCAGCTTTGTCCTTTCCCTGATATAGCACATAGATGATCCTATCTCTTTTCTTATATCGACAATATTAAGCTTTATCCCTTCCTCCCTGCAAAACTTTTTGACATTAGCAAGATTCTTCTCAGACCACTCACCTATCTTAAGATCTATAACCATACCCTCAACATCATAGCCAAATTTATTAAGAAGATAAAGAACAGTTGTAGAATCCTTGCCCCCTGAACAACCCACTATTACTTTATCACCCCTTCCTATCAGGTCATGCTCTTCGATAGTCTTTCTTACTTTCTCCTCAAATTCCGCAGCATATCCCATCTGGAAAACACACCCTTCATAGTTTTTAAAGCTTTCTTTGAAACCAAGCGACAAACCAATCCAGAATCCTATCGTCTTGCTTCTGCGGCAGGATTAGCGAACGAAGTGAGCGTTAGAGATTAGGATTGAAAATCCTGATCGCAAGGCAGCTCGTTTACATAGGGATAATTATCGCAAGGCAGTTTTCCGTCTTATTGAGCATGGTTAAAAAATGTTATGCAAAAGATTTTCATGACTTAAAAATCAAGATGAAAAATAATATGTGCTTAATGAACAACTTTTAAACAGATAGATTTAAATAATAACAAGATTCTCATGTTCAACAGGGGAGTCTAGATGCACAACAAAGAGCCTTCATTGATACTTACTATGGGCACTTACCCTCCGAGGGAGTGCGGCATAGCTACTTTTACAAAAGACCTTGCTGATTCTATAAACAGAAAGCTAAATTCTCGCCTTAAAAACAAGATAATAGCAATGAACAGGAACGGCGTTAATATCTACAACTATCCAAAAGAGGTTCTTTTTCAGATCAACGATGTAGATATAAAAGATTATAAAAAAAAGGCAGAGATGATAAACCAGATGCCGAATGTCAAGATAATCCATATCCAGCATGAGTTTGGCATCTTTGGAGGAGAATACGGAAGATACCTCTTGCATTTTCTGAACAAGATAAAAAAGCCGGTAATAATGACCTTCCATTCTGTCCTTCCCGATCCGGATGAAAAAAGAAAAAAGATAGTGAAAAAACTTGCAGAAAAGGTAAGCTGCATAATAGTGATGACTGAAAAGGCTGTTGAGATATTGAGAAAAGAATACCAGCTGAAGACAGACATACAGATTATCCCTCATGGTATCCCACATACTCTTTTCCAGAAAAATAAAAAAGAGAAGGAGAAGATAGGGTATAAGGATAAGATTGTGCTTTCATCATTCGGACTTCTGAGCAGGGGAAAAGGATATGAATATGTGATAGAAGCTCTTCCCAGGGTGGTAAAGAGATTCAAGAATCTAAGATACCTCATAGTGGGCCAGACTCATCCTGTTGTAAGGAATGAAGAAGGGGAAAGATATAGGCATATGCTTGAGAAAAAAGTAAAGGAGCTTAAGCTTGAGGCCCATGTAAAGTTCTACAACAAATACATGACATTGAAAGAGATAATCCAGTATCTTAAGGCTTCAGACATCTATATCTCTGCTTCTCTTGATCCAGACCAGATAACTTCAGGAACTTTGGTCTATGCGATGGGTGTCGGCCGCGCAGTCGTCTCAACCCCATTCCTTCATGCAAAAGATATTGTAGATGCAGAAAGAGGATGCCTCACAAGATTCAGGGATCCAGATTCTTTTGCAGAATCTATAATAAGCATATTAGATGACCCTGAAAAAAAGAGCATGATGGAGAGAAACGCATACAACTATACAAGATCTATGATCTGGCCTAATGTCGCTATAGCTTATCTAAAGGTGTTCAACAGATATGAAAGGATAAAAGATGCATATGAGAAGCAGTTCCCAGAGATACGGCTGGACCATCTTGAACGTTTAACAGATGATTTTGGAGTTATCCAGTTTGCTGACAGGACAATGCCAGACCCAAAGTCAGGATACATGTTGGATGACAATTCAAGGGCATTGGTCGTAGCCTGTATGGATTACAGCATCTTTGGAGACCCGTACAGCCTTGCCCTTGTAAGAAAATATCTTAATTTCATATCCCATACTCAAACAAAAGATGGAAAGCTCTACAATTTTGTCAGACAGAACAGGGAGATAGATTTTAAGGACTGCAGCGAGGACGCATACGGCCGTACTTTGTGGGCATTAGGCTACCTTATGTCCTTGGATGAGATTCCTCTTGCTTTGAAGGAAAAGGCAGACACAATATTCAAGAGCTCCCAGAAACATATAAAAAACATACACTCTGCAAGAGGCAAGGCATTTTCGATAATAGGCCTTCATCATTATATCCAGACAAAATCCTCAAAAAGAGCAGCAAGACAGTTAAATACGCTTGCAGAATCCTTGGCAGCAATGTACAACCAAAACTCTACAAACAAGTGGAAGTGGTTTGAAAGACATATGACATATTCCAATGCAAGAATCCCAGAATCTATGTTTTTTGCATACCTTTCCACAAAAAAGAAGAGATACCTTGATATAGCAGAATCATCCATGGATTTCTTGAGAAAAAAGACCATAGAAAAAAACTCCTTCTTCCCCATAGGACAGAACGGCTGGTATTTTGACAGTAAAGAGCGTGCTTATTATGATCAGCAGCCTGTAGAAGCAGCTTCCATGACCCAGGCTTTGATAGCAGCATATACTGCAACAAAGAAAGCAAAATACAAGAAAGATGCATTAACAACATTCAGATGGTTTCTTGGAAAGAACTCTTTGAACCAGATGGTCTATGACGAATACACCGGAGGCTGCCAGGACGGACTTGGAGAATCTTCCCTAAACTTCAACCAGGGAGCAGAGTCAACTATTTCTTATCTGCTGGCAAGATTGAATCTTACTGATTTTGAAGACTAAAGATTTATAAACACATTCGCCTATAATAATCTAAAAAAGAGAAAAATGATACACAAATGCTATGAAAAGTCTAAGGAAGTCATAAGGATATGTTCTACTAAACACGGACTTTTCGCTTCTGGAGGGAAAGAAGGCTATGATGCAGTCTGGGCCAGAGACAGCGTAATAAGCATGCTTGGAGCTTCCCTGGAAAAAGAGTTCAAACAGGTTTTCAAAGCTTCATTAGATACAGTAGCAAAACATCAATCTAGTTCAGGCCAGATCCCAAATGCAGTAGATAAGTTCTCAAAAAGAAAACCCCATGTCGATTATGCTTCTATAGATTCAACATTATTATACATAATTGGAATACATTTATACTCAAAAAGATACAAAGACAAAAAATTATTGAAAAAACATAAAAAAAACATACAGCTTGCACTTCAATGGCTAAGGTGCCAGGACTTTGGAGAGAAAGGATTATTGGTTCAGCAGCCAACATCAGACTGGCAGGACGCTTTCCCTCATAAATACGGCTACACAATCAACACTCAGGCATTATACTACAAGGTTTTAAACTTAACAAACAACAAGAAAGATGCAAAAAATCTGAAAAATACAACCTATTGCTCAAAAGACGACTGCCTTTGGAACAAAGATTTCTATTTGCCATTCAGATGGAAAAACCATGGAAAATACAAAGAACAGGGAGATTGGTTTGACACATTAGGAAATCTTTTCGCAATAATCTTCGATTTGGCAGAAAAAAAGCAGGCAAAAAAGATCTTAAGCTATATAGAAAAGAACAACATTCACAAGCCTTATCCTATAAAAGCTATCTATCCTCCGATAAAAAAAGACTCAAAACACTGGCAGGATTACTATAATGACTGTGATGCAAAAAATCCATACCATTATCTCAATGCAGGCATCTGGCCGTTTATAGGAGGCTTCTATATCTTAGCTTTGATAAAACAAAAACAGTTCAGGAAAGCGCACCAGCAGCTTGAAAGGCTTGCAGAATCCAACCTGAAGAACAACTTCCCGGAATGGATCAATCCCCTGACAAGAGAAGCCTTTGGAAAACTCCAGGCATGGGATGCAGGAGTATACATGCTTGCATACAGGTCATTAAAGAAGAAAAAAGTTTTGTTATAACTCAGAAGCAGCCCCCTTATCAACAATCCAAACACAATTCTTATGCTTCCTCAACACACTTGCAGGAATCTCTTCAGAAATATCAGAATAGACTATCTTCTTCAATATCTCAGCCTTTCTCTTGCCAGAAACAATAAACACTATCTTCCTGCTTTTCATCCCTGTTGAAATCCCTGTTGTAACAGCATATTCAGGAACATCCATCCCAGTTAATTTCTTATTCACTCTAAGAGTATCTTCATCCATCTTTACTTTCCTTGTAACAGAATCAAAACTACTTCCAGGAAAATTAAATCCAAATATATGCCCATCCTCTCCGCAGGCAACCAGACAAATATCTATCCCTCCTTTTTCAGCAATAAGCCTATCATAGGCCCCTTCCTCAGAGATATTCTTCTCAGATGGAAAATAGCTTTCAAGACAGTCTATATTATCAAAAATATGTTTCTTCATATAATACTTGTAGCTTCTGGGATCGTCCTCTGGCAGAAGCCCGCCCTCTGTGCAGTATTCATCAAAATTAAAGAACCTGACATTTTCAAACACATCTTTTCCACTAAGTATTTTATATATCCCTTTTGGTGTCGTTCCAGTAGGAACAAGAAGGTTGGTCTCTTTAGAACCTTCAATACTTTTCAATATTATCTCAGAAGCTATCCTGCACATCTCAGGATAATCATCAGCAACAGTAATTTCAATATCATTAAAGAACTTTTTCTCTGCCATTTAATCAAGCTTAAGCCTTTGTTTGGTTATATCCCTTATCTTCCTTCCTATATGCCTATAGTCAAGATTATCAACAGAATGTTTTCTTCCAGCCTGACCCATCCTTTCCCTAAGCTCTTTATCCTGCATCAGCTTCAATGCATATTCTTTAAGCTCGTCGACATCAGCCCTATATGCAAATGTTTTTGGGGAATCAAACTTAACAACCTTTTTTTCGTCAAAGCCCATATGTGGATATACCCATTCAGATTCAAGTTTAACTTCCCTTGCTACTTTTGCAAGGAATCCTGTCTTGTTATGAATGATAGTCTCACCAGGCCCCATCTTGTTGATAGAGATAACAGGCTTTCCGCAGGCCATCGCCTCAACCTGTATCATACCATACCCTTCAAGCCTCGAAGGAGCAGCATATATATCACAGGCATTCACTAAGTCAGCCATAAACTCCTGGCTGAACTCGTCATCCATAAAAACAACCTTGTCCCTTATCCCAAGATCTTCAGCAAGTTTCTCCTCTTTCTCCCTCCATTCTGAAGCGCAGTCGCTTGGCCAGGACTTGCATACATATTTCCAGTTCTTGAATTCCTTGTTCGCTAAAGCCAAGGCCCTCATCATCTCCTGAGCACCTTTTGAGGTAACATCTCCCCCTACTGTCAGTATCATCTGCTCATCATCATTTACATTACACATTTTTCTTATTGCAGAATTGGCATTTGTATTGTTAGTGGGCATGAAAAGGTCAGTATCTATTCCAATATGCATCGGGACGATCTTGTTGACATTTACACCGTCTCTCTTGTAGGTTTGCTTTACCCATTCGCTTGTCGTGAACATCAGCTCAAGCTTGTCAAACTCTTCCTGATAATTGGCAACCCATCCGTCTGCATTGAACCACGGCACAGCAGGAACACCATACTTCTGCGGATGCCTTACGACCTCCTCGACATTTCCCCAGAATCCTACTCCAAAACTCACATCAATATTCATGTGCCTAAGATAGAATTTCTTCTGTATGCTTTCCCTATAATGACAGGGAAATGCTTTTTCTCCTGCCAGTTTAAGTCCTTTGAAAAGATGATCTCCCTGCAGGCTTGTCCCGTCCGGTTCTGTCGGATATGCATAAAAAACAGCGCATCTCATATTATCACATTATAACTTAAAAGACTCGACAGCTCTGCAACAGATACTCTCAAAACTTTTTTTGTCAAATCCATAAACTCCCTCTATCAGTTTTTTCTTTTTATCAAGAACATTACCGTCTAACTTTATAAATCTATCTGAATTCCTGCTGGGATAGCAATACTTTCCGTTTTTCACATAGGAAAAAAATATTAGCTTGCTGCAGTTTAACTCATCATGTTCAACCATCTCAACAACAGCATCATGGACATCAACATGCCTTTTATGGCCGTACTCTCCGTTCTTCCCATGCGTAAAAACACAATCATAACTGCCGGCAAACTTTCTCAGTCTTTTTTTTATCTCATCAGAAGGAATATCCATCATCTTTTCGTCGTCAAGATCAGATATAAAAGACTTAGCTCCCAAAATCCTGCACACTTTCTTAAACTTAGGAGCCCTGTCCAGATCACCCTTCCTGCAAAGGCTGACTATTGTCCAGTCCCATCTCTTGTTCTTCAATATTGTACCCCCCATCCATATCGTCTCGTCATCAGGATGCGCAACCACTGCCAAAGCTTTCTTCATGACCTCATAGAAAAGTTTTTAACTAATAAATCTTTCCATAATAAGATGATATTAGGCATAGACATAGGCGGAACAACACTCAAGGCAGGTCTTGTAAAAGACAAGAGAATAATCAGGAAAAAAACAATAAAGACAGGCAGTACAAAAAAAGATATTATAGACAACCTTCTAGACCTTACAGATTCCCTGTTCGAAAAAAATATATCTCATATAGGCATAGGCTGCCCAGGTCCTGCAGATTATAAGAAAGGCATAATAGGAGACACTCCTAATCTTCCGTTAAAAGGCACTAATCTGAAAAAACTGATAAGACAAAGATTCAGAAAGAAAGTTCTCATCTCAAATGACGCAGCTTGCTTTGCTTTAGGAGAATCCATAAGACTGAAAAAATCAAACCTGGTTGCCCTAACATTGGGAACAGGGATAGGAGGAGGCATAATAATAGACAAGAAGATATATTCAGGAAAAGGGAATGCAGGAGAAATGGGCCATACAACAATAAACTTCAAGGGCCCAAATAGCATCAACCATGGAGACCTTGAGTCTTATATCTCAGCAAAAGCCATTGAAAGAGATTACAACCTGCCCCCTGAGAAACTCAAGTCAAAAAAAGCCTGGAACGAGATAGGAGAAAAGCTTGGCATAGGCATAGCTAATATAATAAACTCTCTTGATCCGGAAATCATAGTTCTTGGAGGAGGCATCTCAAATTCCTTCAGCTTGTTCAGGAAAGGCATGCAAAAACAGATAACAGAAAGAGCGATAAGCAAAACAAGGACAATCAAAGGAAAACAGGAAAGCGGAATCCTTGGAGCAGCACTGCAATAGTCATATCCTTATCTTTTCTATCTTTGCATCATCCATATTCTTTACTATAATGTCCTTATCAAAAGCTTTCTTTCCATAGATTATCTTAACCTTCCTCTGATCAGCATCACAATATCTTGCAGTAAGAGAAGCAGCTATCTCTATAATCTTGTCATCAACTCTGCCTTTAACTATAGTTACAGGCCCTACAAAATCCTTAGCTTCCAGGATAAGATCATGTTTGGTCCTTTCCAGTTTCTCGTTGTCTTTCTCATCCTTTCCCACTATTATCTTTGTATCTCCGACCCTAAAATGCCTCCCGGTCTTCAGAAGAACGACATCTTCTTTTTTAATATCTTTATTATTCCTGAAAAGGTCCTTCAGCTTTTCTGAATATTCTTTGTTTGTAAGTATACATCCTCCTGCAGGAGTCTCATAATCTTTGACTCCTAATTTTCTGGCCAGTTCAATCTGCCTTTTCCTTCCTCTGCCTTTTATATCAAGAAGCTTCTCCCTGTCAACAAGGCCTTTTTTCTCAGCTTCTGTTTCCTCCAGCAGTTTTGCGCTTAATGGCCTTAACAGCTTTCCTTTCAGGCCAGCCTCTTCTTCTACAACACCTAATGCCTTCTTCCTCTGGCTCATAGGCCTCTCATCAAGAACTTCTCCTGTAAATATAAAACCTGCTCCTTCTGAATCCATCAGTTCTTTTGCTTTCCTAAGCATGAACGCATGACAGTCTATACATGGATTCATGTTCTTTCCATGCCCGTGCTTTGGCTTCTTTACCATATCAAAATAATCGTCCCTAAGCTCCATAAACCTAAGTTCAAACCCTTCTTTTTCAGCAACATCTCTAAGCCACCCTTTCTTCTCCTCGCTGTTCACAAAAAAAGGGCTTGTAAAAGCTACTCCGATAACTTCAATACCCTGCTCCTGCATAAGCTTCACAGCAAGTATCGAGTCCAACCCTCCTGAAAAAAGTCCTACTGCCCTCATAATCTGATCAAATAAACATTGCTTTTTAAAGATTTGCCATTAAAATAAGCTTCAACACCCTTTGGCAATAACCCTTAATATCTATAAAAAGCATAATCAAAAATTTCAATCATATCCCTAAATCAGGCTTTAATCCATACTATTGAAAGTTTCAGATTATATTCAATTTTGATAAAAAGTAAGATTAAACTTTTCAATCATATTGATGGCACTCACAGCTTCGCTGTTCGTGCACAGCCCCTCTCCGCAGCTAAGTTGAGTTCTAACTTAGACTCTAATCTACCACTCTCTCAGTTAAGCTAACTTAGTTCTCAGCTTAAATCCAATCTTAGTGAAGCACAGAGCACTAAAACCTGGGTGGGAAAAAGAAAGATAGTTCTGCACCAAAAGGGGAGGAGCTAACTGCCGATAGGCAGTCTTCTTTGGCTATAGTGGCGAGCAAAGCGAGCGTTATAAATGATTATTGTTAAATTATTATTTTTGAATAATAATTGCAAGGCAGGTTTTCCTGACTTAGAAATTATTATTAAATAATTATCGCAGGAAAATTTGTTAACATAGAAATAATTATGGAATCTTATCTTTTAGGCAATTTAACTTACAGGCAAGATCTCTTGATCTATGAATCAATATTGAACTATCTTATAAAAATAATTTTTCAAAATGATGCAAATCCAACATTAAAATAAAAAGATATAAAAACTAAAATCATTTTACACTTAAAAAAAAGGAGGATTAAATATGTTATCAAAAATACCTATAAACTTAGAAAAAGTAGAAAAGAAGAATATAGACACAGAGATATTAAGAGCGGCTATTATTGCAGAACTGGATGCAGTTAATCTTTATGAGCAGATGGCTTCATTGACAGAAGACAAAAACCTTAAAGCCATCCTTATGGACGTAGCTAAAGAAGAAAAGACTCACGTAGGAGAGTTCCAGACCCTTCTCTTAAACAGGGACAAGCAGCAGACAGAAGAATTAAAGGCAGGCAAAGAAGAAATTAAGGAAGAGGTAGGTGAATAATATGGAAAAGAACATCGGAAAGACAGACAAGATAATAAGAGCCATAGCAGCGATAATATTCATAGTTCTTGGTCATATCTACACTCCCTGGTTTTATATAATCCCAGCACTGCTCCTGTTCACAATTCTGACAGGTTCATGCCTGCCTTACAAGATTTTGGGAATCAACACAGCCAAAAAAGAGAAATAATCTTTATTTTTTTCCTTTATCTTCCAGTTCATCTACAAGCTCATCTATATAAAGAGAAGCAGCTGCTATCCTGCTGTCAGCAGAACCATAATATATATACAGCTTTTCTCCGAAAACAGCATGCCCTGTAGGAAAAACTACATTTCCTACCTCACCTTTTTGCTCCCATTCCAGCTCAGGACTTATCAAAGGATAGTCAAGCTTGCTTATTAGTTTACAAGGATTTTTCTTATCTACCAATGAAGCAGCAGCCCTATAGACCTTCCCCTTCTCTCTTTTTTCAACAGCATGATATATTATAAGCCACCCTTTCTTTGTCTCGATAGGAGGACATCCTCCACCTACATGTCTTGATTCAAACCACTGGTCAGCCTTGATTCCAATATTCTTGTGCAGATTCTTGAAATGCTCTTTCCAGTAATCAATCGTAAGTTCACTAAATCTCTTGAATCTTATCAAAGGAGCATCAGGCAGTATCCTATGCATAAGAACATATTTTCCATTGATCTTTTTTGGAAATAAGATTGTATCCTTTCCCCAGACAGGCGTCGTTTTCTCTGTATCTTTCTCTTCTCTGTCATACAGGTCAAAACACCTATATCTTTTATTTTTCTTTTTTCCTATAAGCCTGATAGCTTCAGCATAAGGTATAAGCGGGACAATTACCCCTTTCTTATCAAAATTCTTAAGATCCTTGCTAACAGCATATGCCCCTGTAACATTCTTTCCGTCATAAGCCATATATGTAAGATAATATTTTCCGTTAATATATACAACTCTTGGATCTTCTATCCCATGTTTCTCATATTCATGCTCAGATTTTATTATAGGCTTTCTCCACCTTTCTTCAACATCCAGAGGCCCTTTAAACCTGCAGTACCCTACGCTTGAATGGTTTCCTTTAGCTACAGCCCTGTAGAACATATGCACATTATTTCCAACTTTTATACATCCTGGATTCAGGACCCCTTCTTCCTCAAATTTGAATTTTCTCGGCTCTAGAACTATTCCCTCTTTTTTTATAAGCACCATACTCATTAGAATTAACTTCTCAAATATAAATCATTCGTTTTTGACATAAAAAAATAAAAAAATAATTTTAGCATATCAGTTTTTCCACACTCCATGTACGTTGCAGTATATTCTTGCTTTCAGATCTTCAGTATCAGCAAGGCAGCAGAATTCAGCCTCTGGCTTATCTCCCTGCTTCAGCCTCTTTCCCATAACAACCCCATCAGGCCTTATGAGCTGTATTAGGCTTATAAAATGCATTTCTTCCATCGGGTGAGGAACTTCTCCCACTTTTACTTTTATCCCTGATTCATTCTTTTCTATAACAGGAACATGTTTTTCCTGTCCTTGGTCCATTGTCTTTTCAGAAAGGATTTCCATGGGCTTTCCACAGCACACAATTTCTCCATCATGGGCTTCTATCACACTGATGACATTTCCGCATATACTGCATCTATAGAGTCCATCTTTTTCAGCCATCTTAGTTGCACACTCCGCATCCTTCTTCAAAACACATACATTCAGGCTCATAATATTCTCTTGCATGCTTGCATGAAGGACATTTCTCAGGAGGCTCTTCTCCTTCGTGGATAAATCCGCATTTGCTGCATTTCCATCTTATAGGTTTTTCTCTCTTGAAAACTTCCCTTTTCTCTACCATCTCAAGAAGTTTTTCATACCTTTTTGCATGATGTGATTCTACTTCAGCTATTCTTCTAAACAACTCAGCAGCTTCTTTTTGCCCTTCTTCTTCAGCTTCTTTTGCAAACTGCGGATACATCTCCATAGTCTCATGGCTTTCCCCTTCAAGAGCAGCCTTAAGATTTGCCTTTGTATCGCCGATGCCCTTCAGAAGCTTAAACTCGTCCTTTGCATGCTGTTTCTCATTCTCAGCAGCTTCCTCAAATATTTTTGCTATATAATGATAGCCTTCTTTTCTAGCCACTTTTGCAAAGAAAGTATACTTGTTCCTTGCCTGGCTTTCCCCTGCAAATGCAGCTTTTAGATTTTCTTCAGTCTTTGTCATTTTATACCTCCTATTATTTCTGTATATCGTAAGGCCATTTAAATATTTTATCTTATCTCATGTTGTAAAGATAGTCTCATGAAGATATTACCCTTGCATTATTGTACCTTTCATTCTTAACATAGCCTTATCTTGTTTTTTTGTATTGTACAGATTCTCATACATCTTTATCACTTTCAGCAAGGCAGATCAATATTGCTGTGTTTTCTTTTGCTTTCAGAGAATGCAAAGAATTTGCTGGCATAGATATAAATACTCCTTGCTTCATCTCAATCTTTTCACCCTCCAGATTAAATCTTCCTTTTCCTTTTAATACGACAACCACACCATCTTTTGAAGATGTATGCTCATCTATCTCAGTTCCTGCAGATAGACACATCAGTGTATAGTCATAATTGTCTGCTTTTACAAGAACCTTGCTGAATATGCCTTTTTCAGGAAACTGCATCTCATCTTCAAGATCCTTAAACAATCCTTTTTTCATTTTTTATCTTTCTTTTTCTGGCATTTTCCGCATCCCATGATTATCCCTCCTGTAATATTTAATAAAAACCAGCTGCAGGGAAAAAGGGCAAAAACCTGCAGCTGGATTTTGAGGCGTTTTTAAACTTCAATTTCCATATAGATTAACCTTCCAAAGATCTTTTTCTATCTGCTCAACTATATTCTCATCTTCAAACATCTCTTCTACTTTTCCGGTATTTGTTTTTCCTTCTTCCCAGCACTTTCCTGCATGGCAGGCAACTTTATTTATCATAGTTTCCACCTCCAGTTATTTATTCTTGAAATCCTTTGCTTTGCAAGATCCTTTTGCAGTCATAAATTTGCCATCTTCCCCATATACAAAAAATAAACTGCAGTTTCCGAACAATCTTTTCCCGTCCATACCCATCACCTTATCTTTTGGCCAGACTCTTCAACCCCTTCAAGACCATGCTCGATATTTTCCCATATCTTTTCGGCTTTTTCAAGATCCATTTTTATATACATATTTTTGAAAATGTTTCATGCAAAATCTTTCTAAAACAGCATCATTGATGCACCTTTCACCCATCTCAGTCTTTGCACAACATCTCATATTTTCCTTATCTATAAGATATACAATATCAGGAAGATATATAAATATAATTACTATAATTTATAAGTTATAATACATATAGACCTATAATAAAAAAGAAAAGCTTATATATTATCCATGCATAACATATATAAAATGGTTAAAAAAACATTCTCAAAGATAGACGAATTCAAGAAAAAGACAAAGTTCAGTGACCACCTTAACTTAGACAAAAGAGACGACATGATATTGTCCCTTCTTCAGAAAGATCCACGTACATCCCAGGAAGAGATAGCAAAAGCTATAAAACTCTCCCAACCATCGACCGGAGCAAGGATAAGAAAACTAAAGGAAAAAGGCATACTTTCCCACACAACAGGTATAAATTTCAACAAAGTAAACCTTCATCTTGCCAAGGTGGATGTTTCAGCAAAGGATACGCAAGCAGTAATTGATGAATTCAGTGACTGCCCGCATTTTCTGAATGCATTAGTAACTTCAGGGAGGTTCAATGTCTGCCTTTTCTTCACAGGCGTCTCTCTTAAGCACATAGAAGGAATAGTCAATGAGCATCTAAGGGGGAACGAAAAGGTAAAAGAACTGGATCTTAGCATAGTGATCTCAACAGCAAAAGACATGATAATGCCTATGAACATAAATTACGATAATAAAGCACAGCTTTCATGTCCTCAGGATTGCAAGAACTGCCTGAATTAATATGAAATCTCTTATAGACGAGATAACAAGGATAAAGAAGACCAAAGTTAAGGATATTATAGATAAACGTATAAAAGAATTTAAGAGATTGAACAGCTCATCAGACAGAAGATGGTTTTACGAACTTTGCTTCTGCCTTATGACAGCAAACTGGAAGGCTCAGGAAGGGATAGAGCTTCAGAAAGAGCTTTGCAAGGATGGCTTCTGCAACTGGTCTGAAAAAAGTCTTGCAAAACACCTTAAGAAAAGAGGCCACCGATTCTGGCCTCAAAGGGCAGAACGCATAGTCCTTGCAAGAAGATACACAGACAACATAAAGCAGATATTAAAAAAACAAGAAGACCCAAGACAATGGCTGGTAAAAAATATAAAGGGTCTTGGCTATAAAGAATCTTCTCATTTCCTGAGAAACGTAGGCTACACAGATTACGCTATACTTGACAGGCATATTCAAGATATCCTAAAAAAAGAAAAACTCCTTGAAGAATCAAAAACACTCACTCCAAAAAGATACCTAGAGACAGAAAGGGTTCTAAAAAAGATAGCACAAAAGACAAAACTCAACCAGGCAGAACTTGACCTTTATATATGGTACTTAAAGACAGGAAAAGTCCTCAAATAACACTGTAATAATCTTCAAGCACTATCTCATCTACATCAGAAAGATTTTTCACTATATACAACCTTCCCTCTCCGATATTTACTATATTCTCAGCAAGTTCTTTCCCTTTTTCAAGCCCTACACCTATAAGAGATACACTTATTCCGGCAGCCCTTGCAGCAGATACAGCCTCCAGAACATCTTCTTCCTTTCCGACAGTAGGCATAGCATCAGTAAGAAGCACAAGATGTTTTGTCACATCATCTTCAGAAAAAAGATCTATAGAATTCTTTATGGTCAACACAAAATCAGTTTTCCTGCCTGCCCTTATAGCAGATATCTTCTTAAGAAGCTTTGGAAAATTCTTGCTCGGCTCTTCTTTTTCTTTTATCTCGCTTCCAAACACTATCAGTCCAACCTTATCTTCCCTCTCGATAGCTTTATAAGAAAGCACAACCCCTGCCTTCTTACATGCTCCTATCTTCTCTCCTTTCATGCTTCCTGAAGCGTCTAGCGCATATATCATCTCTATGCTGCCCTTGCTTTCCCTTTCATAAGCTTTCAGGTCATCTTTTCTTAATCTATCATGCCCTCTTTTAACAGCAAGCCTTATACTTTTCTTTATAGAGATATCATCATATCTGTCTCCTTTCCTAAACTTTCTTACATCTCCTTTTTCTCCATAATAGCTCTTTTTTCTGCTCTCTTTCTCCCCTTTCATTCCCTTTGCATTCAGATTTTCAAGCTCTTCAGTATACATGACTAAACTTGCCAGCTCCAAAGCCTTATCAGTCATATTATCGTCTTTCAGAAGCTTTTCTTTTTCAAGTTCTTTTGTATTCTCATCCATCCTCTGTTTTAATTCCTTCTGAAATTCAGGAATCCTTATATTCTTCTCTACATAGCCTTCTCCATAACCTGTAGCAAATCTTATTATCCTTTCTCCATATATCTGCTTTGCAAGCTTGAAATTCTTTACCATCTGATCAAACATAAGGTCAGGATTAAAGCTGCTCAATCCTCTATTCACAGCATCCTGCAGAAGTTTTCCTTTTTCTATAGCATCCTTATCATTCTCAAGAACAGAATGCATTAGCTTATCATTGATATTGCTGAACTCAAGCTTTCCTTCCAACTCTTCAATATCTTCCTTTTTCTTTATCTCTGTCTTTTTGTCACGGGCCACCACCTTTTGCCTTCAGCCCGCTGTATTTATTCTCAGCCAGCTTCTCAAACTTTTCCTTTACAAATCCTTCAGGACTCTTAAGGTATTTTACATTAGGTTTCAGCCTTATCCTATGAGCCAGAACAGAGACAACAGAATTCTTAATATCAGAAAAATCTACAGAACTTCTCCCGTTTACAAGAGCATTGCTTTGACTTCTTTCATAAAGCCCTATTGAAGCTCGGACAGATGGCTTTTTTTCAACATCATCGTCATCCCTTATCTCTCTTACAAGATCGATCATCAGATCCAGAAATTCTTCCTCTACCTTGGCCAAGCCTTTGTCCTTAATTGTTACGATATCTTTTTCTGATTCAGATGTTCCAGGATAGCCCATATACACTACATCAAACCTGTCTAGAAGAACATCACTAAGTTTCTCGGTAGAACTATCCTCTGGATTCATTGTCCCTATGAATATGAAATCAACATCAAAGTCAACATCATACCCCCCTATCGTAGCTTTTTTCTCTTCAAGTACCTGCAATAGGGCATTCTGCAGCTTTTCAGGACATCTGTTTAGCTCATCAAAGAACAGCACTCCTTTGTCAGCCTTGAATATTTTTCCTTTTGTGAATGCTTCAATACTTGAAGCCCCGTATTTCATAGCTTTTATGGGGTCAATATCTCCAAGAAGGTCTTCTACCGTAAGATCAGGGCTTCCCTGTATCCTTACAAACTTCCCCTCAGTCAACACATTTGCTATATTTCTTGCAAGCGTTGTTTTTCCTATTCCGGGAGCTCCAACTATAAGCAGGTTTCTTCCAGATATAAGCCCGCTTTTTATATTTTTCTTGACCTCTTCTTGTCCTATAATGTCTGTAAAAATATCTTTTCTGTCCAGCAGCCTTTTTTTGATGTTTTTCATCTTGCAGAATTTGAATATAGATAGATTTATATAACTTTTTATTTATAACAAAGATATGCAAAAATTTGACATAGCTATAGCAGGAGCAGGACCTGCAGGCTTATCTGCAGCTTCAAAACTAAGCAAACATTTTGATGTTCTTGTTTTTGACAATGCCCGGATCCCACATACAACCCATTCATGGTACAGCTATAAGGATCGCATTAAAAAACACAATTTGGAAGATTCAGTCCTAAACAGCTGCAGTTCCCTGGTCTTTAAGGCTGTAACAAAAAGACACGTTATGAAAGACAATTGTGTGGTGCTTGATGGAGATAAGATCCTGAAAAGATGGCATGACATTGCTCTTTCAAACAAGGCAGCTATAGGAAAAAAGAAGCTTAAATCCTACAGGAAAAATGAACAAGGCATAAGCATCAAGACAGACAAGGGAAAAGTTGATGCAAAACTTTTGATCGACTGCACTGGCTGCAATTCTCCGATTCTTAAGAAGAATAGACTTATAAACCACACCAATACATGGCTTTGTTATGGTTCAAGGATAAACAACATATCTGTAAAAGACAATGAACAGATAAAATTTCTTCCTCTCATGGACAAGCACAACACATATACTACATTCTATCCCATAAGCAATAACAAGGCAGATTTTTATATATTCAGGAATCTAGAGAACAAGATCCCCGATCCAGAATCGCTTAAACCAATGTTCTCTCGTTCACTGAAAAAGATATTTCCAAAAGCAAAAAAATTGTCTGAGATTAAGGGAAACATAGTTTCAGGAGAGCTAAAAAGTTATGCATTGGATAATGTTGCCTTTTTCGGAGAATCAGGCATGCTCACACCTCCTGCCTGCGGAATGGGATTCAATGAGATACTTATGAAACATTCAAATTTTTCAAAGGGCATAAAGAAATGTATGGACAACAACAATCTTGATAAGAAAAGCCTTAGCAATATATCTTTGAGCCTCAGGGACAGCAATATAGTGAACTTCCAGAGGATAATAGGCAAGTTCAGCTATTACTTCATAAACTCTCCCGACAAGTGGGATGGGGGAGTAGAATGGCTGAATTCCCTTGGAAACATGAGCAGATATTGGATGAGAAATCAAGTAAGCCTGGAATGGATAACAAAAGCATCTTATAAGCTCTACAAGACAATCCCTTTTTCTGAAGCTGCAAAATACATGCCAAGAAAAGACCTCATTTTCATAGCAACTCAGTTTGCAAGGTTCATGAAAGGATCTATAATCCAGGAAGCAGAAGAGATTCTGAAGAATGTAAGATTAAATTGATGCAAGTACCCTTATCGCCCACACAGTGGCTCCTGCAGTGACAGGCATCAGGATATTATCATTTAAAGGATTCTCTTTCATCTTAATCCCGATACTTTCAACAGCCATTGCTATTATCGCTGCAGCCAATGCTTCATACCACCCAATAAAAAGCCATGCTCCTAATGCTCCTGCAATAGCTCCGGCAATAATCCCTTCTATCTTTTTTTTCTTGTTCAGGGGATGTTCTATCTTCCCATATTTTCCGATCATAGGAGCAACAGCATCTCCAAGAGCAAGGATCATTATGGCTGCCATTGCTATATCTTTATCAAAGAGTACAAGTGAAAGAAATATGCCTGTCCCATAAAATACAGCACCTTTGCCAGGAAAAGATTTTATATCATGTTTCCTGTCCAGATATTTTAAAACATTATACAGAACAGGAACCTTTATTTTCATACTCATCAGTGAGATAAGCAACCCCATAACAACTGCAACTGCAAAAAAGAACTTTCCTACAATATCATAATGTATCAATACCACAAACACTATGCCGCTTAGGATATGAAAGATCCGCCTTGCAGTTTCGTCCATCATATCACCTTGATAAATAGGTTCCATGCTCCGTTTCCGGAAACACTTATCAGTGTAACTGCTATCCCTGAGATCAGAACCCCAATAATAGCAGCCCTTACATAATCTTTGAAATCAAATCCCAGAAGATAGGCTCCCAATCCTCCAGAATAAACTCCAGACCCTGGCAAAGGTATACCTATAAACAATGCAAGCCCTATCTTCCCGTACTTCTCCACATAAGGCTCAACTTTTTTCTGGTTGCTCTTTATAATCTTATCATAGTTTTTTTTGATAAATTCCACTTTAAGAAAAATATACATCAGTTTGTTAAGGAAGAACCATATGAAGGGAACAAGCACTATATTGGCCACTATGCATATTAAAAATACAGTCAGAACACTCAGCTCAGTCCTAAAAATCCCGTAAGGTATAGATGCTCTCAACTCAAGAAAAGGCATAAATGTCAGCAGTATAAGCAGTATTATATCGTTCATATTCATTTAGAATGTTTATCTATTTATATTCTTTTTGTTTAATCACTTCATCATCTTAAGCGCATTCTCAACAGAAGAATTCTCAAAAATTATCTTCTTCAATGCAGCAGTAACTTTCATAGGGGTATCATGCTGCCAGACATTCCTTCCTACAGCCAGTCCGGAAACCCCGGTTCCCATTATATTTTTTACTTTTGTAAAAAAGCTGAGGTCATCTATCTTCTTACCTCCAGCAACCATGACTTTTGTATTGCCTGCACATCTTACGATCCACTTAAACTCCTCAGGATTATCATTGTATTTTATCTTGATAAAGTCAGCTCCAAGCTCCAATCCCTGCCTTGCAGCATATGCAAGCATAGAAGTAGAGGTATCATTTGAAACATACCTCCCTCTTGGATACATCCATGCTATGACTGGCAAACCATAATCATGCGCTTCTTCCTGTACTTCTCCAAATTCCTTGAAGATATCTGGTTCTAGTGGAGATCCCACATAGACTGTATATCCCACTGCATCTGCTCCAAGATCGACAGCCTTCTTTACAGAGCACATCTGCTTTGCTATGGGGAATATTCTCGGGATATTACTTTTTCCGTTTAATTTTACTATAAGAGGAATCTTCTTGTGATAATGCTCATGATACTGTTCAGCTATACCTTTCTGCAATATCAATCCATTATATCTGCCGTGCATAGCTATGTATAATATGTAATTAGGGTCGACATTTCTTGTATTAAAATCAACAGGTCCGTGCTCAAGCCCCTGGTCATAAGCCAACAGCATGCTCTTGCCGTCTGTAAGAATCTTTTCTATCTTTATCCTTTTCAATCTATCAACCTCTTTTTACTTATAACTCTTTTTTTACTATTTTAATCTTTCTCTTTTGAACTTCTTTTTTGGCATCTTTCCATCTAAGCAGATTGTTTTTTGCTCCAAGATGTGTTATTACGCTTTCTGCATTAATTATACCCAATCTCAATGCAAACTCAATATCTTTCTTTTTTATCAGAGCAGCAACAAATGATGCAGCAAAAGCATCCCCTGCTCCAGTTGTCTCTTTTATCCTGACTTTATGTGGATTGGCCATATAAGCATTCTTCCCATCAGAACAGAATACAGATTTTGCTCCGTCAGTAACAGCTACGATTTCAGGTCCCATATCCTTTAATCTCTGCAAGACTTCGATGATATTTTCTTTTTTAGACAGCATCTGAGCCTCTTCTTTGTTAAGCACAAGAACATTTGTTTTTGCCAGTATTTTTTTTATTTTCCTAACACCCTTCTTTATAAGATAGCTGCTTGGATTATATGCTATATTTATCTCTCTATCTGCAGCAAACTCTGCTATCTTCTTCTGTGTGTCAAGGCTTTTCTTCATCATAGAGCTGAAATAAAACCATTTAGTCTTAAGTTTGCTCCATTTTACATCATCTTCCCTAAGATCATCGTTGCTTCCTTTATACACAAGTATGGTCCTGTCTCTTTTTTCAGCATCCAGCACCACAGAGAATCCAGTCCTAGCATCTTTATTTGATACAAGGCTGTCGTCTACCTTCTCTTTCCTGAGCATATAAGTTATCCTCTCAGAATTAGTTCCCTTTCCCATCTTCCCAAGATAAGCTGTCCTCAATCCCAATCTTGAAAAAGCCACAGCAGTATTTGTTCCTCCGCCGCCAGTATCAAAATTAAGGTCTTCTATAAGCAATTTTGCACCTACAGGAAAAGAATAATATTTTCCCTTTACAGAACTCTTATCAGTATGCGCAAAACAATCTACAGTCGAACTTCCTACAGTTATTATATCATACATTTTCTTTAGTGGGACTGAGCGAGTGAAACGAGCGAATGTCGCACAACGGGTACCTATAACCTTTAGGTTCTTGGAAATCAAAGATTTCCAATAGGGTGTTAACCCTTAGCTACAATGCCCTTCCTACAGTTATTATATCACACATAATCTTAACTCCATTTTATAATATAAAAAAATAAAAAAAGAATCTTAGTCTTTTGCCAGCGAGATTATAGTTTTTATAGCAACTACAATTGCCGCAGGCGAAACAAACAAAACGACATTTACAAGCATATCACTCAATCCGCTCCATATAGCTGAGATGCTCACATAGCTCGCTGAACTTGCTATTATCAAAGACAATGCTGCAACTAAGAATCCTGTTGTCTCTTTTGCAGTAACATTAAGCAATCCTACTATAACTCCCAGAACAACTAAAGTCCATACTGTATATTCTACTCTCAATTGCGGAAACAATGCTAATGCAACAGCCAGAACTAATCCTGCTATAAACGCATAATGACCTGCTTTCTTAAGGTCTGCAGTCTGTTTTTTCTTTTTTGCCACTAAAATCACCTCTTTTGATTATATCTCTGAAATAGGAGAACTAGTATATAAAGATTTCTGCTAAGAAATCTTTCTGCCTGAAAAATATAGAATCTAAAAAAATAAAAAAACAAATTTGCTTATTCAGCAGCAAATCCATATACGGCTCTTAATGCTACGATCAAAGCTGCAGGCGCTACTAATACAACTGCCTTAGCGATGATTCCTGCAAGGATTCCTCCCAGAGGATCAACAAGCGTATCTACGCTTCCAAGGTTAGCTGTATTTGCCATCAGTACTGCAACAGACGCAATTAAAAATCCCTGTACTTCTTTGGTTGTTATATTCACAAATCCCACAACTAATCCTAATACAACCAACAGCAGGGTTACCCATGCGCTTGTCCCCCATGCTGCATTAAGTCCAGCTCCAATTCCTGTTACAACTGCTACTATAACTCCGATCAAAAATGCCCATTTTCCTACTTGGTTAGCCATTATTAACTACCTCCTTTTTGTTTAGAAGGGATAAAAACCCCTTTTACCTTATCTAGAGAATATATTATATAAACCTTAGTTACCATCAACTAGGACTAATTCAAACTGTTCAGAATATCATGGCTATTTTTCACATTCAACCTATTTTTTATCTCTTTCCATAATCCTCCTGCTTTTGCCTGAAATTTTGTGATAAAATATTCTTTTTCTTCTTCGCTTATCTTTGCAAACCTGTCAGCCATCAAAAGCCCGTAGGGATATCCTGGAAACCCCACATCTTTGGAATTATCACCAAGTTCCCCTGCGACAATAGGCACCATATCTTTCTGAGATTTGAAAACTTCAAGATTAAATAAATATTCGCTTCCACTGTTAAGTTTTACTATGCTTATCTCAGCCCTATAATTTTCGTCATCTATCTCAGCAACAGGGTGATACAACCATGCGCCTTCAGGAGAAATAATATTTACAGAATTTAAAAGATCATTTCCTTTGTCAGTATATATACTGCTTGTCTTGTTAAGTGCAGCGACAACAGTATTCTCATGCATA
Organism: Candidatus Woesearchaeota archaeon; assembly: GCA_014729675.1. Lineage (GTDB taxonomy): Archaea > Nanobdellota > Nanobdellia > Woesearchaeales > WJKL01 > WJJM01. The sequence goes on from WJJM01000005.1 coordinate 28,927, forward strand.
GCATTTTCATAAAGCTGATCCATAATCTTTTTCTCTCCTTTCACACAGCATCTCAAGCTCCCGTCTAGAACAACGATATCTGCATTTCCTGAAATCTCCCCAGCTATTTCAATCTCAGCAAACCTCCTCACGACCCCTCCTATCCTGCTGATATCTGCTTTATTTACTCCGTCTTTAAGAGTAGGATCGTCAGCATAAAAATCAAACCTCCTGCCCATAATGTCTCCTTTCACAGGAAATATCTCTGTCTTGTATTTCAATTTCCCATCTTCTGTATCAGAATGCACAAGAACATAGAATTCTTTTTTCTTTTCATCTATTTTTTTATTTTTCTGAAAAATATTTGCATAAATTCTAACCAGAGAAAGAGAAAAGTTTACAGCCTTCAAAAGTTCTGCATTCCCTCCGTCAACAAATGCAACCTTCTTGCCTTCACTCTCTTTGATTTTCTTGAAATTATCCCTGCTGAGATTTACACCTCTTATCCCATGTTCCTCTAATATCGTGGAATCATCCTTTTCCATAAGCCTGCTTATCTTAGAGATTATCTCTTCCATAAAAAGGTAATATTTGACTATTTTAATAAACATTATGGTTTTTTACAAGACAAGAATTTCAAATAGCATTTTATATTTCTAAAAAGCAGAATAAGATAGCAAATATCCTTTTTTGCTTGATAAAAATCTCAATCCCATCAATAGTACTCACAGCTTCACTACTCGTGTACAGTCCCACTCTGATCAAAGCCGAGTTCTGGCTTCGGGTTAATCAACTTAGCAATTCAGTCGCAAATAGAATTAGAATACATCGCCCCTGCTTCAGCGCTATAGTAGCGAGCAAAGCGAGCGTTATAAATTAGGATTGAAAATCCTGATTGCAGGGCAACTCTGTTGACCTAGAGATTAAGATTGAATTATCTTAATCGCAAGGCAGATTTACTGACTTAAAGATAAGGATTCAATCTTATTTCTTAAAGCAACATTAATATACAAACTGCTGAATTAGAGAATAATATCAAATCCTATTTTCAATGATAAACTAGTCAATCTAAATAGATATAAAAATTTTCCAGTCAGCAATGCAAAAACCATAATTTTTTAAATCAACACTTGTTCCCAAAAAGCTAATGTCTTATGAACTGGTAATATGCGAAAAGCCTGCAGCAGCAAAAAAGATAGCTGAGTCTCTTGCAGACAAGAAGCCAACAAGAAATACATATACAAAAAAAGTCCCTTATTACGAACTGACCCATAACGGAAAAAATATCATAGTGGCCTGCGCAGTAGGCCACCTTTACGGATTGACAGAAAAAGAAAAGAAAGGTTGGGTCTATCCTGTATATGACATAGAGTGGAAGCCTCTCTCAGAGACGCAAAAATCTGCTAAATTCTCAAAACAATACCTTAATGCGATAAAAAAGCTTGCCAAAGACGCAGATGAATTTACAGTAGCTTCTGACTATGATGTTGAAGGAGAAGTTATAGGGTTAAACATAATAAGATATGCGTGCAAGAAAAAAGATGCAAACAGGATGAAGTTCTCCACATTGACTAAAGAGGACTTGGTAGAGGCATACGAGAACAAATCTCCTTCTCTTGACTGGGGTCAGGCTCATGCAGGGGAGACAAGACATATGCTTGACTGGTATTATGGTATAAACACTTCAAGAGCACTAACCTCAGCTATAAAGACAACAGGCATGTTCAAACTGATGTCTACTGGGCGTGTTCAGGGCCCTGCATTGAAGCTTATAACTGATAAGGAAAAAGAAAGAAGAAAATTTGTCCCAAAACCTTTCTGGCAGATACAGCTGATAGGAGAATCAGAGAGCCAGATAGACGAAGGCAAGTCAGGATCTTCACCCAAAAAAGAGATAGACAGCTGGCACGAAGAAGGAAAGTTCTGGGACCAGAAGCCAGCTAAAGAGATATACAAAAAGATAAGCAAGGAAAAGATAGCAACCATAGATTCTGTAAAAAAGAAACAGTTCAAGCAATCTCCTCCTTTTCCATTTGACCTTACCTCTCTTCAGACAGAAGCTTACAGGGCGCTGCATATCCCTCCTAAGCAAACACTGTCCATAGCCCAGGAACTCTATACAGCAGGATACATATCATACCCAAGAACATCTTCCCAGAAACTTCCTGCAAAGATAGGGTATAAGAAGATACTCAACAAGCTTGCTTCAAGATTCCCTGAAACAAAGATCATATTAAACAAGAAACAGCTAAAGCCGAATGAAGGTAAGAAATCAGACCCAGCCCATCCTGCTATCTATCCAACAGGAATCATCCCCAAAAAACTGGACAAGGATGAGAATAATGTTTACGAATTGATAGCAAGAAGATTCCTGGCTACTTTCGGAGACCATGCTGTAAGGGAGACTATGAACATAAAGATAGACTGCAGGGAAGAGATATTCATAGCAAAAGGCACAACAACTTTAGAGCCTGGCTGGCACAAGCTTTACGGAAGATTCACACCCTCAAAAGAAGAAGAACTTCCTAAGGTAGAGAAAGGCCAGACAATAGACATTAAGAAAGTGGAGCTGCATGCAAAAGAGACCCAGCCCCCAAAAAGATATACAGAAGCATCTATAATAAAAGAGCTTGAAAAAAGAAACCTGGGGACAAAAGCAACAAGAGCATCCATAATAGATACGTTGTTCCAGAGAGATTATACAGAAGGAAAGAAGATAAAAGCTACAGAGCTTGGAGTAAGAACCTCTGATACCTTGGAAAAATACAATCCTGATATAGTTGACGAAGCTCTAACAAAAGAGTTTGAAGAAGACATGGAGAAGATAAGAGAGGGCAATGAAAAAGAAGAGACTGTCCTTGAAAAAGCTAAAAAAGTCCTTAACAAGATCTGCGCAAACTTCAAGAAGCATGAGAAAGAGATAGGAAAAGAGCTTGCTCAGGCCCAAAAAGAGACAAGAGAAGAACTCTCCACCTTGGGCCCCTGTCTTGTCTGCAATAAAGGCAATCTCCAGATAAAGAGGGGAAAATATGGATTCTTTGCAGCCTGCAGCAGATACCCTGACTGCGAGGCAACATTTTCATTCCCTTCAAATGCATTAGTAAAGCCTGCAAAAAAGATATGCGAGACATGCGGTTTTCCAAAGATACTGGTAATAAAAAAGAAAAAGCGCCCTCAGGAGGTCTGCTTAAATCCAAAATGTCCTGCAAAGCTTGAAGGCTATACAAAAAAGCAGCTCAAGAGACTGGAAGACATAGAGTCTGGCAAGCTCAAGCCTGTCTGCCCTAAATGCAAAAAAGGCCATCTTAAGGTCAGAAAATCAGTCTACGGTTCATTCATAGCATGCGACCAATATCCTAGATGCAGATATGTAGAACCTCTTGAAGGTGAGCCTAAAAAAGAAGAGTCAAAAAAAGAAAAATCTAAGAGATCCTGATTCCTTTCACCCTTTCCTTAACATATCCATCTCTTAGAACATTCCTTAAAAAACTCTCAGCTTTCCTGTATTTTCTTTTGACTTTTGCATATAGCTTTCCATCTTTCACAAAAGTCTTACCTTCATAAATCTTCTTGAACTTATCAGCATGCTTCTTTATCTTAGCAGGAGGACCCTCCTTTATTTCAAACTCTCTTAGTTTCTCATCCTTTAGGACGATATAAAACACAGCTTTTCCATCCCATTCCCAGACAGTATCTATAATTTCAAATCCTGCTTTTTTCATCTTTCTTTTTATGTGCTCGAGAACTTTTACCAGCTTGCTTCCTACAACATCTTTTTTCCCTTTTAAAGGACTGGCTTCTACAGTGATTACCTTTTTCCCATGATAATTTTCTTTTAGCTCTTCAACCCCTATACTTTTTTCTTCAAAAGATTCCTTGTCTGGCTCTTTGAGAAACTTATGAGCAGATTTCCTGAACATATCATAGTTCTCTTTGCTTAACGCAGCAGCAGCATTCCTGTTTTTCTGGACAGGATCTACCAGCAGCAATGGCCCTTGCTGCTTGCTCTTGTTTATCCCCATCTTTACTTCAAGCCTGTTCCTATAATGTTTTTCAGTATCTATAATTTCTTCATCTTTCCACTTTGGAGCAGCCCTGAGCAGATTAACAAACCCCTTGTAATGTATCACAAGTATCTCGCATATATATCCGCTGAATCCATTGATATAACTCTCAGCCCCATAAATTCTATGCGCTTTGCAGAACTTTTTCATCAGCCTTATATCATCAGCATACTTCTTATGCTTCCTGACCCACTTTGCATGCAAAGGACTCACATCAGTTATATTGACAGCTTTCTCAGCTTTAGCTATCTTTAGCACAGGAACAACTTCAAATACAAATCCTTTCTTTTCTATCTGGAAATAATCTCTGCTTCCATGCAGCCTTTTTACGCCATCAAATTTCTTATTAAGATGCTTCTCAAGTATATCACTTAATTCATCGCTTTTGCCCTTATACTTCTCATAATTGAACTGAACAAAAACATCAGCATCATGCGCCCCTCTCAGCCAAGTTCCCTTGGCTCCTGATCCTCCGAGAACAGCATTTGCATCCTTAAGCCCTTTGTTCAGTTTTTCTAAAAAAGAATGAATCCTCTTGTTTACCTTTTCTTTTTCTTCCTTATCTGGCTTTATATCATCTAATACAGCATCCAGCACTTCATCATATTTCCTCATTATATTCTGATTTATCTTTTCATTTAAATAAATTACTATACATACACCAATCAATACATTTATAAACAATATGATCCAAACGATATAAAAGAGGCAGGACCAGATGGAAGAATCTATAACGACTATAATCCTTATAGCATCAATACTTTTGCTTGGCTTAATCTCATCTATCATTTCAAGAAAACTAAAGATTCCAAATCTCCTCCTTCTTATACTGCTGGGGATGGGCCTTAGCCACATAAGTGTAAACCATCAGCCTTTGATAGACTTCCCTCCTTTGTTTCTTACATCGATAGCTGTGATAACTCTCGCATTAGTTGTTTTCGATTCAAGTTCAAAGTTCAAATTCAAGAAATTCGATTCACTTACCATCTCTGGGCTTAAGATATCTATGCTTTTCCTAGCAATTAATCTTGTCTGTATGTCTTTCTTGGCATTTTACATATTCAATCTTGATTCCATCTTTCTTGCTTTGATATTTGCAGCAGTCATCTCAGGAACAGACCCTTCTGCAACCTTGATGATACTTGCAGGAGCAAAGACAAAGCTTTTCGAGCTGCTAAAGATAGAAGCCATACTCAATACACCTTTGATAGTGCTTATACCTTTTTTGCTTGTAGACATCATAGAGAAAGTGGGTGGGAGATTCACAGTTGATATACTTTCAGAGCAGTCCCTTCCATTCCTGCAGCAGTTCGTTACAGGGATAGGAACAGGGATACTTATAGCATTGATCTTTTTTAGATTCATGAAAAAATATTATTCTGCTACTCTATCCCCTCTTGCTATGATAACTGCAGCCTTGCTAACCTACACATTATCAGAGACACTCGGTGGAAACGGGGTTCTTGGAGTAACCACAGCAGGTCTTGTTTTCGGAAATCTTTATCATGTCAAGCACATGAAAACCCTCCTGAAATTCGGAGAGATATTCTCAGAAGTTCTTGAGATACTTGTATTCGTTCTCATAGGAACAGTCATAACATTGCCTTTGAGCTTTTCTTTCCTTTTCCCTGCAACCATCCTTTTCATAGTTTATCTTTTTATAAGGCTGTTGTCTGTTGAGATAGCTTTCAGAAAAGAATATTCATTCAAGGAAAAGCTCTACATGACCCTTAATACCCCTAAAGGCATAGCAGTTGCTGTTGTTGTTTTTACGCTTGCTACAAAATCTATTTCTGGATTGGACCTGATACTTGATATGATCCTATTATTCATGATATACTCTATAGTGATTTCGACTGTAGTGACTCATTTCACTAAATTTTTTACAAAGACAGAGATAAAAGTAAGTGAAAAAGAATGAAGATTCTATTTGGCTCAGCAGGGACAGGGGGACTAGGCTATGAAAGAGGTCTTGAAACTTGCAAAGATATGGGGCTTGATGCCATGGAGGTAGAATTCACATATGGTGTCAGGATGACAGATGCCCAGGCAAAAAATGTTGGCAAACTTGCAAAGGAACTGAATATAAGATTATCTGTCCATGCTCCTTATTATATCAATCTTGCCTCAAAGGAAAAAGCAAAGCTGAATGCTTCCAAAAAAAGGATCCTTATGTCATGCGAAAGAGCACACCACCTCGGAGCCTCTCCAGTTGTCTTCCATGCAGGCTTCTATCAGCAGAGAAATCCTGAAGATGTTCACGATATGATAAAAAAAGAGATAAATGCCTTAAAACAGAAGATAAAAGAAAAAAAATGGAAAGTCCGTCTTGCTCCTGAGACCACAGGCAAACCATCTCAATACGCTGGCCTGGACGAACTTTTGAGATTAAAAAAAGGAACAAGATGCTATCTCTGCATAGATTTTGCTCATCTATATGCAAGAGCCCAGGGAGATATAGATTATACAGGCATAATGAAAAAGATAAAAAGATTTTCCCATATACATGCGCATTTCTCTGGAATAACCTATACTTCTAAAGGGGAAAGATCCCATAAGCTGATGGAAAAAGACTTTTTCATGCCCTTGGCAAAAGCCATAAAAAAAGCAAAGCCAAGATCCATGACAATCATTTGCGAGTCCCCAGATCCTATGGGGGACGCAGTTAAGATGAAAGAATGGTTTGAATCTTAGATTATTGCATTATTAGTACAGTATTTCCAAGAAGAAGCAAATCATCTTTTTCCAGTTTGAATTCATCTGACCCTATTTCAAAAATCTTACCATTTCTTTTTATCTTTGTACCTGATTTTGAACCTAGATCTTTTACATACCACCCTTTAAACATATGGTGAACTATATCGCAATGTAATCTTGAAACTTTGCTGTCATCAAGCACAATATTATTGATCTCATTTCTTCCGACATTTATATTGTGTCCTTTTAATCTTATGACTCTGAATTCCTTGTCAAGAAACTCAATATTGTCTTTAACATGAGGTGATTCTATCAGCGAATTAAATTTGTTAGAATATTTTTTATGATCTTTGTATATCCTTCTGAACCAAGTTCCTTTTAATATCTGCATCTTCAATTTCATCCTTTGTCCACCTTTGATTATATATTATTATCACCAGATATATAATTTTTTCTTTTTATCTTATTAAAATCGAATGATTTATAATATATTATCTATTCATAATTACCATGAAAGAGATAATACTAGACACAAACTTTCTGCTTATTCCCGGACAGTTCAACATAGATATATTTGAAGAGATAGACCGCATAATCCCTGAGAAACACAAGCTATATGCCCTTGACAAGACTCTTGACGAGCTTAAAAAGATCCTGAATAATGAGGAGCAGAAGAAAAAGAATAAACATGCAGCAGAACTAGCAATACAATTGATAGATTCAAAAGATATCCCTATAATAAAAACAAGCTCTAATCTTGATGTAGACAGTATTCTGGTAAAAAAATCACAAAACAAAGATACCATAATAGCTACACAGGACATTATTCTTAAAAAAAGGATAAAAAATAAAGTAATAACTCTCAGGCAGAAGAAAAAGCTAATATTAGCCTGATTTCACCACTTTTATAGAAAACTTTATAAAGCCCTGCAGTTCCTCAATTCAAGTAGGTAATCAAAATGTTCTACAAGACAGAGATACAAGACCATGTAAGGGTGCCTCCAAGCTTGTTCAACCTGAGCAAGGACGAGGCAGTATTGAAGCAAGTCAAACAGGACTATGCAGGTTACATATCCCAGGACCTTGGAATCGTGATAGATGTAAGCGAAGTCACAGAAGTTGGAGAAGGCATAGTCATTCCTGGAGACGGAGCTTCATATTACCAGACAACATTTAAGATACTCACATTCAAGCCAGAGATGCAGGAGATTGTCATGGGAAGAATAAAAGATATAGCTGATTTCGGTGCATTTATATCGATAGGCCCTATAGAAGGCATGATTCATATTTCCCAGACAATGGATGATTTTGTTTCATTTGCAAAAGATAAATCATTAGCTGGAAAAGATACAAAAAGAACACTAAAAGTAGGAGACGAATGCAAGGCAAGAATAATAGCAGTATCCTTTAAAGATCTTACAAACCCAAAGATAGGCCTTACTATGAGGCAGGCAGGGCTTGGAAGGTTGGACTGGATTGAAGATGACCTTGGAAAAACAGGGGAAAAAGCTTCACAATCCAAAGAAAATAAAGAATCAAAAAAATAAAAGTTTTATAAATCCCCATCAAAATATATAAAAAATAAATACTTAAAAATGGCAAAAAAGAAAGTATGCAAAAAATGCAAGATATTTGTTGAGGGCAATGAGTGTCCTGTCTGCAAGGGAAATAAGTTTTCAACAAACTGGCAGGGAAGGATAAACATCCTGGATACTGGAAGATCTTCAATAGCTAAAAAGATAGGCGTTCAAATGGAAGGGGAATACGCCATAAAAGTAAGGTAATTCTAAAATGGCTTTCGATATAAAAGATCAAACAGAAAATAACCTGCTCTCAAGAAAAGAAATTATAGCAGAGATGATTTTCGAAGGTCCAACTCCATCAAAACAGGACGTGGCTAAGAAGATAGCCGAATCCCTTAAATCAGATGCAGAAAATATAGTTGTAAAACATATATACACAGAATTTGGAAAGCCTAAGGCAAGCATACTGGCTTATGTTTATAATTCAAAAAAAGACAGAGAGGAGATAGAGACAAAGCACAAGAAGCAAAGAGAAAAAGAAGAAGCAGAAAAAAAGAAAGCTGCTGAAGAAGCAGAAAAAGCAAAACAAGAGGCTGCACCTGCTGAAGAAAAGAAAGAAGAAGCCCCAGCAGAAGAGAAAAAAGAACAATCACCATCTGAAAAGCCAGCAGAAGAAGCTAAAAAAGAAGCACCTGCCGAGGAGAAAAAAGAAGCATAATCAACATCCTAAAGGATGAATCAAGTTTGCCCGCTTCTTGTTTAGAAGTATGCATCTGGCAAACGTAAGAATAATATATATCGGGATTAAAAAATATCAAAATAACAGTTCAAAATAAAAATGGCAGACCAAAAAGAACAACCAAAACCAGAAACAAGAAAATCAGCAGTAAAGATTCACGAGCTTTATGAAGTCAAGGGAGACACTGTTGAAAGAAAGAACAAGTCCTGCCCAAAGTGCGGAAAAGGAACATTCCTTGCAAAGCATAAAAACAGATTAACTTGCGGCAAATGCGGCTATTCCGAGATGCAGACTTCTAAAGACAAAGAAGAGCCTAAAAAAGAGTAAGTTTTTTATTTCTTTTACATTATCTATCGATATGCAAGACCTAGAAGAAAGAAAAGCACACAATATTCTCAGAAGATTTGCAGAACAGAACTCCATAGCTGCAATATTCAGAGGGGTAGATCCTGAAGACAATTCCAGAAAATACTACATCTTTCCTTCTAAAAAAAGCTACAGCTCACAGCTGGAAGATTCTATCTCAAATACAGAAATTAAGATATCAAATGAAACAAAGCATAGATGCAGCCTTCAGGCATGGCCTGTTTCAGTTTCAGAATCATCGCAGTATGGGTTTCTAGAAGAGCCGATATATATGAAGAGTATCTGATTACTCAATCTCCTGCATAATCAAAAGATCATCAGTCGTAAGCTTTTCTCCTCTTTTCATCTTCTCTTCAACTTCTTTTTCTTTCTCTTTAAGCTTTCTCTTGTCAGATTTTTCTTTTCTCTCTTTTTTATGCTTTTTTTCTATGCCTAGTTTCTGGTTCATCTCAGAAAGATCTGTAAGCTTTTTCTTAAGCTCATCATTTACCTTGTTGAACTCTTCCTTCTTTTTCCTGAACTTTTCAGCAGCTTCTTTTTCTTTCTTCCTGAGCTCATCTACTTCTTTGGAAGACTCTATAAGGCTCTCATGCTTTTCTTGGCTTTCTTTTGCTTTTGCCTGCACATTTCTGTGATATTTTTCAGATTCTTTCTTAAGTTCATCTATCTCTTTGCTTAACTTGTTTGCTTTATCAAAAACATCGCTTACTTTCTCAGCTTCCTTTACCTTTTTCTTAAGCTCATTTATCTCTTTCATGAGCTTTTTTTCTTTTTCAAAAGAAGGAGCCTCGGTCTCTATGACTATGTCTAACCTTTCTATCTGTTTCTTTATCTGGCTGGGGTCTTCTTTTATGCCGAATTTCTGCTGGATATTCCTCTTCTCTTCATTAAGCTTCTTTACTTCACTTATCTTCTCTTTTATCTTATTGTTGAACTCTTCCCTTTTTTTCTTGCTCTCTCTGACTTCGTCTGTAAACTTATTTCTTTCAGCTTTATCCCCTTTCAATTCGCCTATAATGTTAGAAATCTGCTTGTTATACTTGTCCTTTTCCTTAAATAGCTCTTCTTTTTGTTCGTTTAACTGGTTTAAACTCTTCTTCAGGTCTGATATTTCCTTTTTGCATCGGTCTAATTTTTTTATCAGTTCTTTATTTTCTTGTGTTGTCATCTAATTAACCTGCTTGCTGGTCAAATTAAAATAAAAAAATGCGGAATATTTCCGCTGATTTTTTAAAGTAATCTAACCGAATAAAGCTCCTAGTCCAGCAGCAGCCTGTTCTTCTTTTTTCTTCTCTTCTTCAGGAGATTTTTCTTCTTTCTTTTCTCCTTCTCCGCCTTCAGCTTTCTCTCCACCTTCAGCAGGTGCAGCAGCAGCTGCAGGAGCGGCAGCAACAGGTGTCGCAGCTTTTTCAACAGCCTCGTCTATATTGACTCCTTCAAGACTAGCAACTAATGCCTTTACCCTTGCTTCGTCAACATCTACGCCAGCTGCTTCTAGGACTTTTTTAACAGCATCTTCATTTACTTCTTTTCCTGCTTTGTGCAACAACATCGCAGCATATATGTATTCCATTTTTTTGACCTCCTATTTCACTATAATAGTTTGTGAATATTATTCTTTCTTTTTCTTCATCAGATCATGCGCGCTGGGCACACTATCCTTTGATTTTTCCTTCATTTCTTTTCTTCCTTTCTCTATGATATCCTGCGGGCTCATCGGCTCTTTAGGCCCTTCTTCTTTCTCTTCACCCTGTATTGAGCCTGTCTTCTTCAGCTGTTCATAATACTTCTCAGCCTCATCTACTATCTTCTTTTTATCAGGATCAACTTTTCTTTCCTGTTTTTCTTGCTTTTTTTCACTTAGTTTCTGCTCAACTTTTTTCAGCAGTTCTTTTTTCATATTTTCTTTTTCACTGTCTTCGCCTATTACTTCCTTCTCCTGCTCAATACCTTCTATGTCTTCTTCAACTTCTTTTATCTTATCCTCGACCTTTTCTATATCAGCAGTCTTAGGCTCTTTTTCTTTGGATATCTTTTCAACATCATCTTTTATATCCTTAACTTCTTCTTTGATATCCTCTTCTCTTCCTTCAATCCTTTTTTCTATTATCTCTTTAGCCTTGTCTTCTTCACTTTCATCTGTTTTTTCTTGATAATTGTCATCTGATCCAGTATTGGAATCTTTTTGATTATTATCTGCTTTTTCATCATTTTCAGGCTTCTCTTCAGCATTTCCTTCTTCATTCTCAGCAGCTTCTTTTTGCCCTTCTTCCTCTGTTTTTTCTTCCTTTTTCTCTTCAGCCTCTTTTTCTGTTTCTTTCTTTACTTCTTTAGGTGATTTTTTAGGAATATCATTTTCTTTATCATTATCCTCAGTTTCTTCCTTTCTCTCTTCTGCAGGAGCTTCTTTTTTCTCTTCTTGCTCTTCCTTAGGCTTTTCAGAAGTTTCTTCCTTCTTTTCTTCAGTCTTCTCTTTCACTTCTTCTTTAGAAGCATCATCTTCTTTTGGCTTTTCTTCTTCATTCTTCTCAGCAGTAGCTTCTTCTTTCTCTTCAGATTTTTCTTCTTTAGGTTCTTCATCTTTTTCTGAAGATTTAGATTCAACAGTCTCTATCTTAGCTTCAGCTTTTATATTAAGTGCACATCTTTCAGCTTTTCCCAGAAGCTCTTCAGCAGTTGCATCATTCATAACTCTGCCTTCTAAAGCAACAGCTTTGGCTTCCCTGAAAGCTTTTGGAACAAGAACATTGACAGTTTCTTTTGTGAAATGTCCCATCTCCACTGCCAAATTGAAAGCCCATCTTGCAGCATTATCAATATCTGCTGCAAACTGTTCTTCATCTATAGCAAGGACATCTTTTCCATATATAACTCCGTCTTCATATACTGCAACAAGATCCAATCCAACCTCCATAGGCTCTATCCCAAGCCTTGTAAGCATACCTGCAGCCTCAGCACTTATCTCATCGCCTTCTTTTGCCACTACACTATCTTCTTTAACAGCTACTTTTCCATTCTCCACTCCAGCTTTTATACCTATAGAGCCAAGTTCAGATATAACCGGGCCTGGTGCAAATGGCGTTGGACCTGCAGGGACCACTATATCTTTTGGAGCTGTCTGTCCTGGTTTTGCAGGAGCAGGACTCTTGCTTTTTTCAAGCGTCTTGTATAATTTAAATGGATTTTCTTTTGTAAACAATAATGCAGGCATCCCTTTAAGCTTTTCCTTAAGCTTGTTTATTTCTTTCTTATCTTTAACCTTATCTAGAGCTATATTCATGAGCCTTCTTTTGGCCATCAATATCTCAACATCCCCTCTAAGCTGATCCCTCATCTTCTGAAGCTGTGGAGCAGGCATCCCCCCCATATTCAATACACCTATTATAGGGTATTCTTTCATAAGCTTTGCAAGCCTATCAACTACTTTTTGCTTGTATTTTGCTACTTCCTCTGCTTTATGGACTTTCTCTTCTGCCATCTTATGCCTCTATTTTCTTTGGCTTGCTCATAGTAAGCTTGATATAGACATTTTTTACGTTCTGCTTTCCACCTGGAAGATGGTTCATCAATGAATCAAATATAGCCATAACATTTTCTGCTATCTTTTCCTCTTCTTGGTCTTCTTTTCCAACAGTGTTCTGGCACATCAATGATGTTTTTGCAGTAACTCTTGAAGTGCTTTTTAATCTTGCAACCAGCTGTTTTAGGTTGGCATTTGGAGGAACAACACATCCAGCTTTAGGATTAGGCATTTTTCCTCTTGGCCCCAACACCTTACCAAAAGTACTTGCAACCTTTGGCATTATGTTTGCCTGCGCTATAAAATAATCATATTCCTTGCTTAGCTTCTTGATAGATTTTTTGTCTTTTGCATATTTTGGAAATTCATCAACATCTATGACCTCATCGCAGTTCTCTTTTGCACTTGCCTTTAATTCAGGCCCTGTAAAAGCAGCAACCTTGATGTCTTTACCAGTAGGATTAGGCAGATTTAGTGTAAAATCAACTTGATTTTCTGATTTTTTAAGATCAAGCCCGCTTAAGGTAACAACTAAGTCAACAGTCTGCTTAAAATTACGCTTAGAAGATTTCTCCTTCAGTTCTTTTATTGCTTTTATTACGTCTTCTTTTTCCATTCTCTACCCTCCTATCCTATACAAAGATAGTCTCTGGGAACTCTTATAGCCAAGAAATCAATAGGTTATTTATAAAGATTGCGAAAATGCGTAGCATTTTCCAATCTCCAAGAATCTCTGATTTTTGACAGATTGCGAAAATGCGTAGCATTTTCCAATATCGCTAATATAATCTATACATACCTTTTATCAGCTTTAACAACATTATAGCTTAATTCCCCAAATTCACAGCTTTTGCAGGCAGCATCTAAAGCAACCCAATCTCCATCCATCTTATATCTGTTCAAAGCAGAAGGAAGATACGCTTCTATATATACATGCCCCGGAACAAAAACAAACCTTGTTTCTACCCCTGCAGCTTCAAGAAGATTAGCCAATAGCACAGAACTATCATCACAATCCCCTCCTCTTGAAACAAGACTTTCTTTGGCACTTTTCACATACTCTACAGATGCAGGATCATTTATATAGTTGAAATTATCTCTTACAAAGTAAAACTCAGCTTTTGCATGGCATATCTTATTCCCGGAACAACCGTAAGCAGCAATATTATCAGCCAGTTGTTTTATCACAGGATCAGAGGATTTCATAAGTTTTTCATAATCATAAGGAGATTCAACAGAAAAATCATGCTGCCCAGCCTCAACTGCAGGAATTATATCCATCCCTGGAATCTCAGAAGGCCTTGGATCTAACTTAACACCATAATAAGGAACAGCCATCATTATAAGCAATAAAGCCAAAAATATCCCTAAGACCCACCATAATGAATTTCTGGAATCTTTTTCAACATCTGGCTCTTTTTCTATCTCTTTAGCCTCTTTTAACATATCTTTTTCTTCCATAATCTTTATAAATATAAAATCACTTAAAAACCTATGCCCAATAAAGATGAAGATTCACTGTCTCAGGAAGATGTAGACAGCCTATTAGCTGCTGTTCAGGAAGATCCAGCCGAAGAGAGTCATACCCCTTTGCCAAAGCAAGAGCCACAAAAAACGTCAAACTTTAACATAGTCCGATATGATCCCGATGCATATCATGATTTTAAGACTCCGGTAAAACTAGGCAATTTAAGATCTCAAGAAGAGCATTTAAATGATAAGTACATCACATTTATCAGCAGAGAAGGTATAAATGAAACAACTATCCCCAAAAACATGCCTGAAGGTTATATACATATCACTACAGATCCTGTTCTCAAAAGCTATGGGGTAAGGACAAAAGATACTTATGTCAGCGAAAATCTGTTTAATATAAATACAGATGAAAAACAAGATGACAACTTTCACACCTTGGATTCTTTTGAGCTTGCTAAAGGGCTTATAAGAAAGATTCAGAAAAGAGACATAAATTCTGATTGATCGCTCAAATTGGACCTCATACTTTGTAGCCTGCTGCAGTTGGGATTTTTATTGCTTAAATTGTATATTTATATCTCACCGCACATAAAATTAGGATTTTTGTTACTTCCCAAATCTTCTCTCACGATTATTAAAGTTATTAACACATGCAATAAGATCTTCTTTTTCAAACTCAGGCCATGTTTTCTCTAAGAACATCCATTCAGAATAAACAGATTGCCATGCTAAAAAATTAGAAGTTCTATGATCCCCGCCAGTCCTTATGATAAAATCAGGATCAGAATCCATGTAAAGGAATTTTGAAAACTTATCTTCATCTAAAGAAGCAGGATCTATCTTGCCATCTTCTATATCTCTGCCCAACTTCTTGACAGCATCGATCAACTCCTCTCTTCCCCCGTAAGCCATAGCAAAATTTATCTTATAATCAGAATAATTCTTGGACACATCCATAAGATTCTTCATTTGTGAATATACTTCAGAAGGAAATAAGTTGATTCTGCCAACAAAATTAACATGTATCTTATTGTCATGTATCTTTTTCAAAGTTTTTTCATCACTAAAAAATTCCATAAACACTTTCATAAGATAGTTAAATTCATGCTTAGGACGATTAAAGTTCTGCATAGAAAAAGCATACAAGGTCATCTCTTTTATCCCTAGTTCTTTGCACCAGTCAAAAAGATTATTGACCTTCTCAGCACCATATTCATGACCTTTCCAGGGCTCTTTCATAAGTTTTTTAGCAAACCTTCTATTCCCGTCCAGTATGATGCCTATATGGTTTATTGAATTTCCACCCATATTGCATATATTTTTTAAATCATTTAAAAAGTTTTTGTTATTAATGATATGTCTCTGAATCCTAACCTCATAGTCTGGACAACCCTTCCTTGCTGCAAAGCCCCACAAAAACCTCTTTAGGAACATTAAGCCCTGTTTCAACAAAAAGCTTTGCAAGCCTGTAAACATCTGATTCATCATTTTTCTTCCTGAAATTTATAAGCCTTCTTATCCCATATTCACAGAGATAACCTTCATTAAAAGCAAGAGCTGCCTTTGAATTTTTCTTGTTATATACTTTCTTTTTAGCAGTATCAACAAAGCATTCGTCTTTTCTCCATATACCTTCCTTTTGTTTAAATCCATGGTTGTAAAGCTCCCATTCTACTATCTCTTTGATTATCTCAGAACTTTTTTTTTCTTTGATATGCCCCATAACATCTACAATAGTATAGATATCAAAAAAATCAGATTCCTTCCTGTCAAACCTGTAAACCCTCCCCAGATATTTCCTTGATTTCTGCTTTACCTTGCCTCTGCTAAGCTTATTTGAAACAAGATAAGCATATTCATATCCTTTTACCTTTTTAGTCCTTATGAACATCAGATATTACCTCTAAAAAGCGTTTAGGCCCTTCTTTATTATATTTTTTAAGTGCTTCCTCCATATTTCCATGGTTCCTTATCCAGGTGATAGCATCAGGAACATATCTATAAGCCACATTTCTGCCCATAACTCTCCCGTGATCATCTTCTATAATCCTAACACCATCAGGTATATTAAACTTTTTTGCCATTTCTATCGAAAGAAGATAGCTAATAGCTTCAGATATCGCTTCTTCTGCCTGATGAGATTTATCTACACCCATCTCACTAAAATAAAAAGAGTTTGTTGTTGCAGTTGTTAAAGGTATGACCTCAGAAAAAGGGCTCCTTAACGCACTTACCCCTGTTCCGATAAATATGCAATAATGGATATATTCTCCTTTATCCACCTTGGATATATTAAATCCTCCTTTATTATGCCTATGTCTTGCTATACTAAATTCCTGTGCAGGATTCTCATTATTTTTAAGATAAACTCTCTCAACTATAAAATAATTCTTTCCAAAAAAAACCCTTTTATTGAAATCCTTGCTGTAATCATCTCCTTCTTCTATGATTATTTTTTCAAGATTATATTTCTTGATTCCTTTGACATTTTTATACAAAAAATCAACAGACCTTTCAAAATGCAGCATAAGTTGTTCTGCAAACACATTTTCTTCAGGAACAGCATAAATCTGTTCAGTGGCATATCCTTCATATTTCCCATCAACATCAAAATTGTTCACCCTAGCATGAAACTTTACAATATCATTGGTTACACTCTTGCTTAAATCCTTAAACTGCTTACTTTCTTCATAAAGCTTTTTTTCCTCTCCTATAGGCACGCACTTAGATATAACCTTATCAACACTCCAACCAGTATAATCAAAATCCCTTTTAAGGAAAGCAAATTCCTTTATTTCATCCTTAACAGCGGAATCAACAGAAGGGCATTTCTTACCACGAGCATTACCAGAATTGTAATATAAAGCCCCAAATACACCTAAACTCAAGCTTAAAACACTCAATATTGCCAAAGAATTTGCATGTCTCAGCCCATCCTTCGGCTTGTCAGGAATAGCACTTGTTTCGCTATTTTTTACTGCAGATCTTCTTCCTTCCTTCCTTCCCATATTCCAGTTAGGCACTATAAGGTTTATATATTTTTCCCTTTTAAGAAGCTCTCTAATACGCGAATTCATGCATTTCAGCAAAAATAGCAAAAATCTCAGTATAGCTTTTTCTCTACTACTCTACCTTTATCTTCTGTAAATACCTGAGCCTGAAACTTATACACATTTCTCTTCATATTGTTCCAGCAGTCAGGGGAAAGCCCTGCTTTTAAGCATGTCTGATTAAGAAATTCTTCAGGTCCCCAATCCCAGTCTTTAGCTACTTGTGGCAGCAATATACCATATCCAAACTCGTCTTTTATAACAAGTCCATCTTTACCTATTTTTATTTTAGAAAGGTATTCAGAGGGTTTTTTAACATCTATCTCCCTGAGCTTTGAAAGCACTGAAATCTCTATCTTAAGTTTCTTATACTGCTTTTTGGTAAGTGGAGGAAATCTTGGGTCTTCAAAAGCTGCGCCTTGTGCAGCCTGTACAACAGATTCCCAGAGAGGCATAGTCGGCTCTACATATCCTATACACCCTACAAGTTCATCATCAATATAAAGGCTTACAAATACCCCTGATTTCTCATCAAATTCCTTTTTAAGGCCTGCACCTGTTTTTACATCTTCTCCTTTAAAATACGCAGAAATAGATTTTCTTGCAAGTTTCACTAGCTTCTCAGCTTGTTTTACTTCCATCATTTGGCCGCTTTAGCAAAAGCAGATTTAAAATCTTCACCCTGTTTTTTAAGCCTTTTTACAGCATCATTCAATGCTTTCTTAGGGTTTTCTTTTCCGTTTGTTTCCACTATAAATTTTATCTCATCTATCAATGGATGTGTAACATCATAGCCTGCAACCTTTATGTTTGGATCCTGCCATAGCTCTTTCTTCAATGCATTGCACATTGTATGGTTTTCTCCTTTCAACTGAAATACAAGCTTGTTATTCTTTTCTTCTTTTATTTCTAGTTCCATTTTAGATAAGGAATCGATAAGGTGTTTAAAAACCTTGCGGAAATGATAAGCTTTTTGGCAGTAATTTCCATGCCTCATCAGCAGGAAATAAAACTTTTTTTTATATCGCCCCATAAGGACAAGATTGTCCCAGATATTTATTTCCTAAGTTTATCGTCGGGAAAACGCATATTCCCAGACATTCCCAGCATGGGAATGACAATCTTAAATATTGCTAGTTGACTTTCTCCAGTCTCCAACACCCCACTTCAATATGCTGTATCTTTTTCCTATGATGCACATAAACATTCTTCAGCGGGAACTCAAATCTCCAGAACCCTTCAACATTGAATCCATTATCTTTGCTTAACTCTTTGATAAATTTTACACTGTCAGCCTTGTGAAAGCTGTATATAACATCAGCTATTTCCATAGCCTTCACTAAGAACTTCCTGTCTGCATGCCTTTCTTTTTGCAGCCCGAAAGGAGGATTCTGGACGACAACATCAACTTCCTCGTCGAAAAGCAAAACATCTTCCTGCAAAAAATCTGTTTTTCTTCTCAGTTTGATTTCAAATCTGTCCTCGATAATCTTAAGGTTTTCCTTAGCTGTCTGGATAGCATCTTCATCTTTCTCGACGAAAAAAACATGTTTGGCCCCTAACAGCAATGCACCTATTCCAAGAACACCTGTCCCTGCTCCGAGGTCAGCTATTGTTTTGCCTTCGATCTCTCTTCTAAAAAACGCGTTCCAGAGCACCTCAGCAGCGATATCCGCCTCTGTAGGATACTGCTCGAGCAGCACCTTAGGCTTTTCAAAACTCTTGAGTGATGACAATACTACTGCCAGCCCTTTTTTTGACGAAATTTTCATGTCAAGACCTCACTTTTCCAGCACTTATTTTTCTTGATCTCATTTTTTCTGAATTCTTCTCAAGTATATCTCACTTTTTCCAGATATTTATAACTTTTCATTTCATCCTTATTTTTTCTTCTCACTTTTTCTGATCCTTTCTTTATTGTCTGTTTTTCTCCTCTAAAAATACTCACTTTTTCACCCATAATCCTAAAATAACAAATTTATAGATCTTCCTGATAATACTCTATTATATCCAACTCTCACTTTTTTACCATATCTCCCTATATCTGCTTATTCTTTCCCATTTTTGCATGTTGACGCTGCACCTAACTCTCACTTTTGCCTCTTTTTACCTTATTTCTTTTGTTTTTAGTGCCATTCTTCTCATATTTACTCTCACTTTCTGTATATTCTAGCTGATTTCAGCCTTATTTCACCCATTTTCCCTGAAATCAACTCTCACTTTTTGCCAAAATAGCCTTATTTTAGCATTTTTTCACCTTTTTTACTCTCACTTTCATCTATTTTAAGTCTAAAAATTAGCTTTTTGATTCTATATTTTTGCATAAATCCTCCCCAAAATTTCAAAACCCTGCCTTGCTTTTTTGATCAAAATTTACAAAGAAAAACAGTTAAACAATATTCATCTCAGATATATTCTGCCTCTTTTTCTAAAATCTTTCATTCCCAAAATATTCCCAAGATAGTCCTGGGAATGTCCCAATATTGTCCCAATGGGAATGACAAATAAAGCCTAAAAAACTAAAATTTGTCCTCTAAAAACCAAATATATTCCCAGATATAGTCCCAAGATATTCCCAAAATAATCCCATTTTTGTCTTGGGAATTAGAAAGATTTAAATAAATAAGAGATATTTTTATTTTAAAATGGGAATATTTTCATCATTATCACAGAAAGACAGCCATGTTCACAAGCTGCACCAGGCAGTATCATTTGCTTTCCAAAAAGTGAAAGATGACACTTCCCAGATATTCCAATGGCTGCAGCACTTTCATCAGAAGCAGCAGGATACTGATCAAAGGCTGGCAAGGATTGAAGAACACATAGCCAGCTCTGACAGTCAGGATTCATTAGAGCTAAAGCAAAGGCTTAGAAAGCTAGAATACCACACACAATATCAGCCTCAGATTTCAAGAGAAGAGATAAGAAGGATAGCTGAAAACTCTGTATCATACGATCACATATTAAGAAAGATTGAAGAGATAAATTTAAGGATAGATACATTAGAAAAGAGGAAATCTGCACAGAGAATAGAGAAAAAACAGTCCATCAAAGACAGGATAGTCAAAAAGATAACAAAGAACAGCAAGGATTACATAAAAAGCGTTGTCTTGTCTCTTATCAAGAAATATCAGCAGATATCTGGCTCCCAATTAAGGGAAATAGTAGTAGAAGAGCAGGGATTGTGCTCAAAATCCTCTTTTTACCGTGCTTTGGAAGAGCTTGAACAATCTTCAGATATAGAGATGATGAAAAAAGGCAAGGAAAAAACATATGCTTTTAAGACGACGATCCAAAGGTAAATAGAAAAGTTTAAAAACAAGAAGCATTTTGAAATTAATACCAAATGGGGTGGTGGTAATGACAAATTTAGTATTAGACAATAGAGATTCTGCTCTAGCAGAACTAAAAAAACTGACTAAAAACGTCAAGATAGCTTTTTCTGAGGTGCACAACGAATTCGAGGATCATCTGGAGGGTATAAATGAAAATACAAACGAGATACAGTCTAATTATGAGTACATCTGTGAGGTAGACAACAAGATATCTAAGCTAAATGAAAGGATAGATGATATCTACAATGTCCTGTCTAACATCACAGGCAAAAAGCTAAAAAAGATGCCTTCTTATGAGGATATAGATCCTCTAACAACAGAGGAAAAGAATGTATTTCTTAACCTTTACACAGAGCCAGAGTCCATTTCCTATGTTGAATTGGCTAAGAAGATGAACATGCCAATTTCATTAACAAGGCAGTACATAACAAATCTGCTTGAAAAAGGCATACCTATTCAGAAAGAATACAAGAAAACAAGGCCTTTTATCTATCTGGACAAAAAGTTCAAAAACCTTCAGGCAAAAAAGAATGTTTTGAAGATTGAACAAAAAATATTAACTTAAAACTTTTAAGATTTTATTATTTATTTTATTCTCTATTTTTTCTAAGCTTTGCTTAAAACTTTTAAATATAGAATATTTTTAAAAATTTGATTATGACTTTTTATTTGCATACATCAATTTATATTTTTAATATTGAAAATAATCAGGATAGATTATACATTTAAATCAACCCAAAATGCCTAACTTCTATAACCTTAGAATTAGGGCTTAATATGTTCAAATTCACCCTTTTTAGCCATTTTTATCATTTTTAGTGTAAAAACTGCGTTTAATGTACCTTAGATGCCGTTTTATGAATCTCTACAGAAAAATGTAAAACTATAATCTAGATCAATGAAATAACACAATTAATTTTCTATATTATAAAACATTTAGTTTTTGCTTAATACTTTTATATTCTATTTATTTTAGTTTTTGCTTAAATGTTTTATACGCACTGACCACTGTTCAAGTGTAGGCATAATATTTATATATACGAACATCTTTTTACTAATAATGGAAAGAAATCCTAATCAAAGAAGAATAATAAAATGTGAAGGTTGTGGGGAAGAAAAAGAACATCATGCAAAAGAGATGTGTTTGAACTGCTATAGGCGAATTGCATGGAAAAGAAAGAATGTTATCTGTAAAAATTGTGGAAGAAACTTACCCCACAAAGCATATGGACTTTGTCAAACATGTCATATTAAGCTGCACCATTATGATAAAGTAAAAGCCCATAATTATAGAAAATGGCATAATGTAGATTTAGATTTATACCGAAAAATAATTAAAAAATGTCTAATATGTGATTTTGATAAAATTGTTGATTTACACCATTTAGATGGAGATCATAAGAATAATTCTGAAGAAAATCTTATTGGATTATGCCCAAACCATCACAAATTACTCCATGATATGCGTTTTAAGGAAGAAACTCAGAAAGAAATAGATAAAAGGCTCAATCCTGAATATTTTAAACGCACTTTTCAAAACAATTAAATACTTCTAAGTTAATTATAATTAAAAAAGATGGTGCTCCAAAAACTAGAAACAGAACTAAGGCTAAGAGGATTTTCAGAAAAGACAGTAAAAAACTATATTTTCTATAATCAAAAATTCTTAGATTTTATAAACAAGCAGCCAGAAGATATCCAAGAAGATGATATAAAATCATTCATTGCACATCTGATGTCAGACAAAAACTATAAGCCTGCATCAACAAACTTAGCTATCTGCTCTTTAAGGTATTTCTATGAAAAAGTCCTTGAAAAAGAGATATTTACAAAAATAACTCCTCCAAAATCAGAAAAAAAGATCCCTACAGTTCTAACAAAAGAAGAATTGAGCCAATTGTTCAATGCAATAAATAACAAAAAACACAGGATACTATTAGAACTCATGTATTCTTCAGGATTAAGGGTCAGTGAAGCAGTATCATTAAAGTTTGAAGACCTAAACTTAAATGAAAAAGTGGGTATTGTACGCCAGGCAAAAGGAAGAAAAGACAGGATCATAATCCTCTCAAATAATACCGTAGACAAACTGGAAAAATATAAGAAAAAAAGAGATAAAAAGAAACTATTCCCAGATAATCCTTATATATTCCCATCAAACAAACAAAAAGAATCCCATATGTCTATAAGGCAGGCTCAGAAAGTGATAAATGACGCAGCTAAAAAAGCAGGCATAAAAAAGAGGGTATTCTGCCATTCATTAAGAAGCAGCTTTGCAACACATCTGTTAGACTCAGGCACAGATATAAGAGTCATCCAGGAATTGCTAGGCCACTCTAACCTCTCTACTACAGAAAGATACACAAAAGTCTCTACAGAGCAATTAAAGAAAGTAAGATCTCCTTTTGATAATATTAAATTCTAATCACAATATTTGAAGAAGTTTGTCTCCATCACATTTAGGACAATGTTACAGACAAACCTAAATAAAAAATAAATTATTGTTTTTAGATTAAAAAATAATAAGTCCACAAAAAAACATCAATTTTATAAATAAAATAAGAAAATTTATTAATATTTGAGCGGATTGTTTTTGGTTAGTGCTCGTAAATTTGATTCTTAATAAGGTTTTAGCACTGGGAATTTGGGAATGTGCTTTGGGAATATGGCAATACACAGATATATTGAAACAGAATCTCATAAAAGGATAAAAAAGACAGAAAGAAGAATAAAAAGAAAAGGCTATTCTATTACAAGACCTGCAAAACTTAACGGTATTGGCCAGGTTGACCTGTGTTTTATGAATCAACAGG
>WJJM01000001.1 GCA_014729675.1 Candidatus Woesearchaeota archaeon
ATTGTTGACAATTTTAGAAAATTTATTAAACTTGTATTTTATAACATCCATTGTAAATAGCACCTCTTTTTTGTCTGGTAACTAAAAAGAAATTATCGGTGCTATTTATACTTATTTAAAAAGCAATTCTACAGAGCCATACATTCAGTTAAGTTTATATATAACTCAAATTTGTTTGTCTTTTAAAAGGTGTTTATATTGGTCGAAATAAAAACTTTATTTGAGTTATCCAGATGGTTGGGCAGATTTTCTTTTGGCGGCTATGAAATTTCTTTGATAGCTGTTGGCATTATAGTATCATCATTGAATATTGAACCTTTCATTATAGCGATAGTATCCCTTTTATCTTTCCCACTTGTCTCTTTATTATTTACTCTATCAGTGTTTGTAATAGCAAACAGAATAGATTATAAGATATCTTTTGAAGACTATACTGGGTTAATCCTGGCATGTGGTGGAATCCTGACTGCTTCATCCGCTTTATTTTCTTTGTTGTATAATGGGGCTATCTATGATATGATCAGGAGCAAGCCTTTAACAGTTATAGTGGTGATGGTAACCCTAAATATAATCATTGAATCAATAATCTACAGAAGGATAAAGATGCTCAGAAGAGATAGATCATCTTATTAAATGCCTGAATTTAGTCATCAGAGCGCTTCTACCCTTAATATTCAATCGAAAGTGTCCTCACTCTGTTCGGGACTTTCGATTGAAACCTCTAAATGCCTGAATTTAGTCATCAGAGCGCTTCTACCCTTAATATTCAATCGAAAGCTTTATAAATAACCTGTTATTCTTTTTGTATAGGGAAGTGGAAACTTTCTATGATTTTTAAAACAGAAATGCATTGAAATTTAGACTAGATTCCTTAAAGATGACAGAAGAAAATAAAGACGAATACGGAGCAAAGCAGATCCAGGTTCTTGGAGGATTGGATGCTGTAAGGAAAAGGCCAGGCATGTATATCGGAAGTACAAGCATAAAAGGCCTGCATCATCTTGTATATGAGGCAGTTGACAACAGCATAGACGAAGCTCTGGCTGGATTTTGCACAAGGATAGATATCAGCCTGAACAAGGACGGAAGCGTAACTATCATAGACAACGGAAGAGGTATCCCTGTTGACATGCATTCAAAGTTCAACATGCCTGCTGTTCAGGTTGTTATGACCAAGCTGCATGCAGGGGGTAAGTTTGGAAAAGGTGTCTATAAGGTTAGCGGAGGACTTCATGGTGTCGGAATATCAGTAGCAAATGCTCTCTCAAAAAATCTCACAGTAGAGATTAAAAGAGACGGAAAAATATACAAGCAGGAATATGCAAGAGGCAAGCCAGAAACAGAACTAAAGGTCATCGGAGATACAGAAGGGACAGGAACAACCATAACATTTATGCCTGATGAAGAGATATTCGAGACAACTGATTTTCATTTCGATACTTTAAGTTCCAGATTAAGAGAACTTGCGTTCCTGAACAAAGGGCTGATGATCAATGTATCAGATAAGAGAACAGGGAAAAAACATGAGTTCAAATATGACGGAGGCATAGTGTCTTTTATAGAATATCTTGACAAGAACAAGACCCCTCTGCATAAGTCTATATATTTTGAGAAAGAAAAAGACAGTTCTGTCGTAGAGATAGCGATGCAGTATAATGATTCTTATCAGGATAATATATTTACTTTTGCTAATAACATAAATACAGAAGAAGGGGGAACCCACCTTAACGGTTTCAAGGCAGCATTGACAAGGACATTCAACAATTATGCAAAGAAGCACAACCTGATAAAAGACGAAAAGCTAAGCGGGGAAGATGCAAGAGAAGGCCTGACTGCAGTCATAAGCGTCAAAGTAAGTGAACCTCAATTTGAGGGACAGACAAAGACAAAACTAGGCAACAGTGAGATAAGAGGAATAGTAGAATCCATAGTTTCTTCTAATCTTGGAGATTTTCTTGAGCAGAACCCTGATATAGCCAAGCAGATGATATCAAAGATGGCAAATGCTGCAAAAGCAAGAGAAGCAGCAAGAAAAGCAAAAGAACTTACAAGAAGAAAAGGAGTTCTTAACGGGGGCTCTTTGCCCGGAAAACTTGCAGACTGCCAGGAAAAGGATTCTTCAAGATCAGAGCTTTTCATTGTGGAAGGAGATTCCGCCGGAGGCAGTGCAAAGCAGGGAAGGGACAGAAAATTTCAGGCCATACTCCCATTGAGAGGAAAGATACTGAATGTTGAAAAGGCAAGGCTAAACAAGATATTTGAGAACAATGAGATAGCTACGATGATAAGTGCTATCGGAACAGGCATAGGCGATGATTTTGATATAGAGAAAAGAAGATACAACAAGGTAATAATAATGACTGATGCTGATGTTGATGGAAATCATATAGCTTGTTTGCTGCTTACTTTCTTCTATAGGTATATGCAGCCTTTAGTGGAAAATGGACATGTCTATCTTGCACAGCCTCCTTTATACAAGCTTGGAAAAGGCAAGAAAAAGGTTTATGTGTATAATGAGAAGAGCAAAGAAGCTGCAGTTGCAAAGCTTGGTGAAAATGTCAGTGTTCAAAGGTATAAAGGTCTTGGAGAGATGAACCCTGTCCAGCTTTGGGACACGACTATGAATCCAGATGGAAGGATACTAAAACAAGTGACTGTTGAGGATGCTGTTGAAGCTGATGATGTATTTACACTTTTGATGGGGGACAAGGTAGAACCGAGAAGAAAGTTTATCCAGGACCATGCAAAGGAAGTTCAGGAACTTGATGTTTGATTAAAACAGAAAGCTTTTTAAATAAAATATAAGTTTGTGATTAAAATGGCAAGAAGAGCAAGAACAAAGATAAAGAAGAAGATGTGGGTGCCTATAAATGCACCAGGCATATTTAACAACCAGACAATAGGGGAGACAAATGTCTATGCCCCTCAGGATGCTGAAGGAAAAATACTGCCTGCTAACCTTATGAACCTTACTGGGGATGCAAGAAAACAGAACACGATAGGAAAGTTTGTCGTTGATAATGTGAGAGACGGCAAGGCATTTACAACCATGACAGGATATAAGATGGTACCTTCTTCTGTAAAAAGGATGGTAAGAAGAGGAAGAGACAAGGCAGATATCTCCTTTGAAGCAAGATCTGGAGATGGTAAGAAGTTTAAGGTCAAAGTCATAATAGTAACAAAAGGATTTGCTCAGAACTCTGTATTGACTAAATTAAGAAAAGATTCTGAACAGATAATAAAGAAAAAGCTGAAAAGTATGAACAGTGAGAAGTTCTTTGAATATATAGTGAATCACAAGCTTCAAAGCGAACTTAAGAAGGTATTGAGCAAGATATATCCTCTGAAGACATATGAAGTAAAGGAAGCCAGCATTGTCAAAGAAAGGCACGAAAAGCTTAAAGAAAAAGCTGAAAAGACTGAAGCTCCAGAAGAAGAAGGCGAAGCACCTGCAGAAGAGCAGCCTGCTGAAAAAGTAAAGCCTGAAGAAAAATCAACTGATAAAAAAGAAAAAAAAGCTTCTGAGGAAAAAGAGGCTCCAAAAGCAGAAACTGAAGAGCCTAAGGAAAGCTCAGAATAACCATTAGATTATATTTTCTTTTACATCTGGATTTATAACTGCACAGTCTTTAGGAGAATTTTCCGCATAATATCTGCAGACCTTTGGCCTGTGGCTGTAGATCCTGCATGATGCTTTATCTCCATTTCTTTTAAGAAAAAAGCAGTCCTTATTTTCTTTTTGCTTTAGGCATCTTTTTCCTGAATTGTCTTTTAAAGTAAATTTCCTATACCCTAGAAAAAGAAGCTT
Organism: Candidatus Woesearchaeota archaeon; assembly: GCA_014729675.1. Taxonomy (GTDB): domain Archaea; phylum Nanobdellota; class Nanobdellia; order Woesearchaeales; family WJKL01; genus WJJM01. The sequence continues at coordinate 3,809 of WJJM01000001.1, forward strand.
GATATATTCAAAAAAAGAGAGCCTCACCCTAAATGTGCAGCAATAGCCGCATCTTTTGCATTGCATTATGGACAAGAATAGGGATTAAAATAAAAGGTTTTTGATTGTTTTTTGATGTTTTTTAGTTTGTGATAAAGTTTTTCAGTTAAAGGAGTTGTACTATGATGGTATTATTTAAAAATAAAATTTAATATTCTCTCCTAAGTCAGCATAATGTCTTGCGATAATAGTTGTCAATTGAATCATTCTATGATTATAATCTAAAAATCATTATCCTATAACGCTCGCTTTGCTCGCTACTATACCCAAAAAAGACTGCCTATCGGCAGTTAGCTCCTCCCCTTTTGGTGCAGAACTTTCTTTCTTTTTCCCACCCAAGTTTTAGTGCTCTGTGCTTCACTAAGATTGGATTTAAGCTGAGAACTAAGTTAGCTTAACTGGGTGCACAGTTAGGTTTAAATCAAAGCCAGAACTCAGATTAGCTGCTGCGGAGAGAGACTGTGCACGAACAGCGAAGCTGTGAGTGCCATGAATGGGATCTAATGATTTTAAGCTTAGGAAAATGAATAAAATACTATGGACAGGATTTAACCATATTTTGCTTCTTAGAGATAAAAATCAGTTCATAAGCGATTCTATCTCAACCTTTCCGGGAATATCTATTCCAAGATGGCTTTCAAGCATATTAACTAAGGTTATATTTTTTTCTTTGTTATTGAACTTTCTAAGATCATCATCTGCTATAATCTTATATGTACACACACCATTGCCCGGGACATTATAATATCTTGGGCAATCATACGCTGTTCCATCGCATCCAAAGCAGTTCATCTTATCTCTTTTTCCTCTTCAGTTCTGATTTTTTTATGCCGAGTTCTTTGAGCATCTCTTTTACCCTGCTTCTTAATGTAGTTTCTGTTATCCCTGAAACTTCTACAACCTGCCTTTGTGTTACTCTTATATTTTCCATAAGTGAGGCTATGTACAATGCAGTTGCTGCAAGTGAGGTAGGGTTTTTTCCAGATGTTATCTGTTTTTTAAACATCTGATTGATCAGTTTTACAGCCCTTGTCTGTATCTTTGGATCAAGCTTAAGCTCAGAAGCGAACCTGTTCAGAAAATCAAAAGGAGTGTTGGGCATTATCTTTATATTAAGCTTTCTTGCGACCATCTTGTATGTTTTTGCTATGACCTTCTTCTTTATTCCTGTAGCTTCCTGTAGCTCTCCAAGTGTCTTTGGCAGGCTGTTTACTCTTGAAGATATGAATACACATGCAGCTGCAAGATTTTCGTTTGTAGTATATCTTGTTATACCCCTTTCAGCACAAAGCCTGTATATCCTTGCTGCCTCTTTTTCTACTATGTCTGTTATGTTAAGATAAGAAGTCACAGTCTTAATATGGTTAAGTCCCACATTAAGGTTCTGGTCAAGGCTGTTTGATACCCATTTGTTCTTTTCCCTTATCCTGTACATCTGCTTTTTAACATTAGCAGGAAGTTTGTGGAAATCAGCAGAATTTCCAACTTCTGTAACTATATTGTTAGCTATTCTTGGGTCAAAAGGAGCTCCTGTCCTGTTCTTTTTTTCAAAGTCTTCCTCATCAAATGCTCTTTCTTTTCCAAAATCTACAAGAGAATCCTCTATTACAGAGCCGCATGATTTGCAGATTATCTCTCCTTTTTCCTTGTTTATCAAAAGTTTTGAATCGCCGCATTCAGGGCATTTTTGGGTAGTTTCGATCATTTTTTATTACCTCATTTTTGGCTGAATTGCCTTTATTATAATAATAGAGAGCCTGAAAGCCCAGAATATGGGTTTTTCAAACCCTCTCTTAACATCTTAAATTACTTACTATTTAGTAGATATTACTACTATATAAAGCTTTCGGTTTTGTTGCCACTAATACGTAATAAATTTACAATTTTCTTTATAAAATGGAAAGTTTTAAAAAGAAGGATTCAAATAAGCGGCATATAAAGGCTAAATTATCAGTCTTTAGATAAATTAACGGAGGAAATGAGTTGAAATGAAAGGAACAGTAAAATGGTATAACCGAAGAAAAGGTTATGGATTTATAAAAGGAGAAGATGAGAAAGAGTATTTTGTGCATTTCTCAGCAATAGAAGAAGGCACATTTATCAGGGACAACGATCTTGTTGAGTTTGAGCCTGCAGAAACAGAAAAAGGGCTTCAGGCAAGAGATGTTAAGCTGGTAAAGAAAGCAAGCGATATAGCTGCTGAAGAAGGTGGAGAAGAAGCTTCAGAAGAAGGAGCAAAAGAAACTTTTGGAGATGAAGAGCCGGAAGCTGAAGCACCAGCAGAAGAACAGCCTGCTGAAGAAGCAAAGCCTGAGGAAGGTGCTGAGCAGTCAGAAGAAAGTTCTGAAGAAGAAAAACAAGAGTAAAAGTTCTCTAATTTTTTATTTTTTTATTTCTTTTAGTAAGATTTATAATGATTGATTTTTTCTTTATCATCATGCATATATTTGCTAAAGACAGGACATTATATGAAAAGATTCAGCTTAGTATCACTCATCTTCTGAGATTGACGCTGGCAATCGCTATTTTTTTTGAGATCATAAATCAAAGATGGACACTTTTATTCTCTACTGTCCTCATACTTATGATAACATTTATACCTCTCATTGTAGAAAAAAAATACAAGATACATCTGCCTGTAGAGTTTACTTTTGGGATAATAGTATTTATCTACCTTTCATTGTTCTTAGGAAGTGTAAGAAAATATTACATATATTTCTGGTGGTGGGATGGCCTGCTTCATACAGGTTCAGGTATAACTCTTGGATTTGCAGGATTTATAATACTTTATATGCTTTACAGGAGCAGGAAGATGAAAGCAAATCCTTTCTGGTTTGCATTGTTCTCATTCTTTTTTGCTATAGGTATTGGGGCATTATGGGAGATATTTGAATTTGGGATGGATCAGATATTTGGGATGAATATGCAGGAAACAGGATTGGTCGATACTATGTGGGACTTGATAGTAGATTCATTAGGGGCATTGCTTGTTGCTGTAGTTGGCTTTTTTTATTTTAAATATGAGAGGGAGAGCCTATTCTCAAGGCTGCTAAACAAGTTTATAAAAAGCAATCCACGATTTTTCTCAAAGATGCAAAAACAAAAAACATATAAATATCAAAAAATACAGAATAATAAGCATAAATAACTGCTAATAAATGCAAAGAGGTGCATACAAATATGTATAAAGCAAAAAGGCTTGAGTTTAGCCCAAAAAAACTTAAAGGAATTTCTGAGAAGCAGATAAAACTTCATCATGACAAGCATTATGTTGGTTATGTAAACAAGAGAAATAAGATAGAAAATAAATTGAAAAAGGGAGATCTTGATCACATAAGAGAGCTCAAGAAAGGTGAAAGTCACAATGCTTCAGGCATGATATTGCATGAGATATATTTTGACTGCCTTGGAGGAAAAGGGCTTAAGCCAAAAGGAGATCTTATGAAAAAGATCAACGAAGATTTTGGAAGCTATGCTAAATGGAAGAAAGAGTTCAAGGCATGTGCAACAGCTGCAAGAGGATGGGTACTGCTTTGCTATGACTGGAGAGATCACAAGCTTCACAACTATGTTGTTGATTTCCATGATGGGGGAGCTGTATGGGGCGCTGCACCGATCATGGCCATGGATATGTGGGAACATGCTTATTATCTTGACTTTGGACCTGAGAAAACAAAGTATGTAGATGCTTTTTTCAAGAACATTGACTGGAGCAAGGTTGAGGAAATGTTTGAGAGATATACCGAAGAATAAAAAATAGAAGGTGATAAGGATGAAAAAAATAATATCTGTTTTATTTGTTTTGGCATTGTTGGCTTTTACAGGCTGCCAGACATATGAAACTCAGATGGAAGAAGACAATATGATAGAAGATGAAACAATGGATGAAATAGCATACACTGATGTTTCTCCGATGGAAGCAAAAGAACTGATTGATAACAATCCAGAACTGATTATTATTGATGTATCTCCAAACTACGATGAAGGTCATCTGCCTGGAGCAGTAAACTATTATGCTGGAGACGGCTCATTGGATGCAGCAATTCCATCATTAGGCAAAGAAGCGATGTATCTTGTGTACTGCCATTTTGAGAGTGCTTCAAGAGCAGGAGCGCAGAAGCTTGTCGATGCAGGCTTTACAAATGTATATAGGCTTGACGGCGATTATTCTGGATGGGTAGATGCAGGATACGAGATTGAACAATGAGAAAGATAAATCTATTTTTTATTATTTTTTTATTTTTGGTATCTGGATGTGCCAGCCAGGATATTAAAGAGCTGCAGGAAGTAGAGATAAGTGAGTATGAGGGAGAAAGGCTTGGTTCTATAGCTGATTTTAGGGAGAATTCCATCAAAGGTCCCCAGTATATTGATATTGATGATTATAATCTGAAAGTTACAGGTCTTGTTGAAAACCCTGTTGATTATACTTATGAGGAGGTTTTAGAGAAAGAGAGATACAAAAAAGTCGTAAAGATTGACTGCGTAGAAGGATGGAGTGTAAATATATTATGGGAAGGGGTCTTGGCAAGGGAATTAATAGAAAAAGCAAAGCCTTTGCCAGAAACAAATACGATTATATTCTATGCTTATGACGGATATTCAACCTCTTTTCCTATTGAATATATAATGGGCAACGATATAATCATGGCATATAAGATGAACGGTGTTGTTATTCCTCCAGAAAGAGGATTCCCATTTCAGTTAGTTGCAGAAAGCAAATGGGGATATAAATGGATCAAATGGATAACAAAAATCGAACTATCAGATAATGAAGATTATGAGGGCTACTGGGAATCAAGAGGATATTCAAATGCAGGAGATCTTGATAAGGGGTTTTTCAAATGAAAATAAATATAAGAAAATGGACATCGTATCTTGCATTGGCTACAATTGTGCTGTACATAATAACAGGGTATGGGATAACCCAGCATAGGTTTATGGAAAAAATAACTTTTGGGCTTCTTACTAAGTCATTGTCATTTAAGATCCATTCATGGCTTATAATTCCTTTATTGCTGTTTTTATTGCTTCACCTGTATTATTCATGCAGCTTGTTTAAAAGGCTAAAAAGATGGAAAAGATAAAAAAATCAGATAATGAGTGGGAAAAGAAGCTTACTCCTGAGCAATATAACATCTTAAGAGAGAAAGGCACAGAAGCGCCATTTTCAGGAGAATATGTCAAAACTGACAAAAAAGGGAAATATGTCTGTGCAGCATGCGGGAATGAACTGTTTTCTTCTGACAAAAAGTTCTACTCAGACTGCGGATGGCCTAGTTTCTATGATGCAAAGAAAGATTCTGTTGAGTTTCATGAAGATAATAACCATGGCATGAAAAGGATAGAAGTAACATGCAAGAAATGTGGCGGACATCTCGGACATATTTTTGATGATGGTCCTAAGCCTACAGGAAAAAGATTTTGCATCAATTCAGCTGCTATGGAATTTAAGGGGAAAAAGAAATGAAATCCACGTTTGCGGCAGGTTGTTTTTGTGGTAGTGATCAGCATAGCTGCTCGGACCCCAAAAACCATGAGCTTCTGGAGGGTATATTATGAAAGCAACATTTGCAGCAGGTTGTTTTTGGGGTGTAGAAGCAGCATTTAAGAAAATAAAGGGAGTTGTTTCGACAACTGTCGGCTATACTGGAGGAAGCAAGAAGGATCCTTCTTATGAAGATATCTGTTCAGGAGATACAGGGCATGCTGAAGCAGTTTTAGTAGAGTATGATCCTGAAAAAGTCTCTTATGAAAGACTGCTGGACGTGTTCTGGCAGATACATGAGCCTACAAGCCTTGACAAACAGGGAAATGATATTGGAAGCCAGTACAGAGCTGTTATTTTTTATCATGATGAAGCACAGAAAAGATCTGCTGAGAGATCACTAAAAGAGAAACAGAAAGAATACGATGAAAAGATAATGACTCAGATTAAGAAAGCAGAAAAGTTTTATAAGGCAGAGGATTATCATCAGGATTATCTTGACAAGAACAAAGGAGGTTATTGTCATATAGATCTAAATTCTATAGAATAAAAGAGGGATAGAATGTTATACATACCTATAATTTTGGGGACTGCAAGAAGAGGGAGGCAGTCAGAGAAAGCAGCAAAATACATGCTTGAAAAAGTAAAAAAAGCAAAGATAAAGACAGGATTTCTTGATGTGAGGGATTACAGGATCAGGGCAACAGACAACACCCAAAAGATACCAAAGGCACAGAAGCTGGGGCCTAAGATTAAAAGGGCAGATGGGGTAATAATAGTTTCCCCTGAATATAATCATGGTTATCCAGGAGAGTTGAAAATGATGATGGATATGCTCTATAAGCAGTTCCATAATAAGCCTGTAGGGATCTGCGGAGTTTCTGCAGGTGGCCTTGGAGGAGCAAGGATGGTGCAGATGCTCAGGCAGGTATGTATTGCTTTCCATATGGTTCCTATCAACAGCGCAGTTTATTTCTCAAATATTCAGGATCTTTTTGACAGTAAAGGAAATATAAAAGATAAAACATATCATGAAAGAGCTGAGGGATTCTTAGATGAGCTAGTCATGTATGCTAAAAAATTAAGGTGATAAAAATGCCATACAGATCAAACAAGACACTTCCAAAAAGAGTAAGGGACAACCTTCCTCAGGGAGCGCAGACAGTTTTCAGAAAAGCGTATAACAATGCATATGAGCAATATAAGGACCCTAAGAAAAGGAAAGGAAACGATACACGGACAGAGGCTGCGAACAAAGTTGCATGGTCTGCTGTAAAAAAGAAGTATAAGAAAAAAGGAGACAAGTGGGTTAAAAAATAAATTAGTTGTATGGCCATGAATATCTTAATTCTTTTTTTAGAAGGATTTATAGCAAATATCCTTACAGGAGCAGATGACACAATATCCCATGTGCCTATAGCTGCTTCACTGCTAAAGAAGAGAAAGGGGAGAGCTTTTTTTGCTTTTGGTATGATGTTTTCTGTTTTTGTTATCATAATAATTGCAATTCTTCTTTCAAAGATAGTATATATGATACCCTATAGAAATATCATAAGCGCAGCGCTTATACTGGCTCTGGCATTTATCGTCTATTTCAGAAAGAAGAAAAATTCAGAGAACAGATTTCTCAGGAATCTGCCAAAAGAAGCAAGATTAAGCGCATTGTCGATGATAGGCTTTTTGACTGTATTTGCAACAAGTATAGATGATCTTGTGGTATATCTTTCCCTGATGGTCAGGAGTTTTTCAGAGCAGATATGGGTCGCTGCAGGGATAATGGCAGCAGGAGCATTGGAAGTTTATATAGTATTCAGGTTTTCAAAATATCTTTCTAAATTTAAATACATCAAAGAGCTGACACTTGCAGGGCTTATAGTGATCGCTGTTCTTGTCGGGTTAAAGATAATATAAATATGATTCAAGAGTTATGATCATCATATATCTAAGATGAATATTTTCTGATGCTCAGCATATAAAAGAGTTCATCCCGATCTTAAGAATTATTTTGCAAGGTCTGCATATTCTTTGACTGCAGCTTCTGTAAATTTTTTCATGCCTTCCTGGCTTTTATAATGTACAAGCACATCCTTGATGACTCTTAAAGGAAGGGTAGCTATGTCAGCTCCTGCCAGAGCTGCTTCTCTTGCCTGTCTTTTGTTCCTGATAGAAGCGGCAAGCCGGAAAAGCTAAGAAGGAAATATAGGATTGACTCAAAAGCTATAGCAGCTGAAATAGGAAAGGTCATAAAGAACTTATGAAGATATCTGCTCTAGTTGAATTTTAAGTTATCTTAAAAGCCTATGGCTCTTTGATCCAAAAAAACAGAGGGTCTTTCAGCATTATTTTGCTATTCTGATGAAGTTAATGTATGAGCCCTGCACCTGTCAGGGATGAGTTGATTTTGAGCATGCTCAGAAATAGAGGCTGGATGGCCCTAAGATGCTGGCTAAACCCAACAGTTTTGGCTGGTCTGATGCAAAACAGCCTATATTCTAAAAAGAAAGTTTAATAAATAGTATTGGTTTGGGGATGTATCGGGGTTGGGAATCTTAATATGATAGATAATAAAAAACTTGGGATAATACTGATCGTTGTATGTATATTACTTGGAGCATTGGTCTTCGGATTTGAACAGCAGATAGACGCGCAGTCAGAAGCCAGCTGCGAATGCGAGGAAATGCAGGAAGGCGGATTTTGTCCGCATGAAGAACAGACTTCCTGGCAGACATATCTTGGGATCATTTTGATAAGTGGAGTAGCGGCTTTGGGCATATACCTTATATTCTTTGAAAAGTCTCAGAAAGAGGTCATCTCTACATTGGAAAAACAAAAAAGGCTTCAGACAAAGGAAGAAAAGTTTGATATCCTGATGAAAGGCCTTGATCCTGAAGAAAGAAAGATAATCAAAGCTGTAAAAGATCAGGATGGAATTACACAGCAGACATTAAGATTAAGAGCTGATATGCACAAGAGCAAGCTGAGCATAGTGCTGGACCGGCTGGAAAAGAAAGGGCTTATATCCAGAAAAGAGAAAGGAAAGACAAAACAGGTATTTTTGAAGGTGAACATATGATGAAGATAACTATAGATTATGATAAGTGCTGCTGGAAGGGTGGAAAATGCGTTTCGTGCTGTTGTGGAGGAAAATGCGAAGGGTGTGTAGAAGTTTGTCCAACCGGGGCTCTCGAAAGAAAAGATATTCTGACGATCGACGAAGAAAAATGTATAAATTGCGGAGCCTGTGTTTCTGCATGCGACCACAATGCTATATCAATAGTAAGATAGCGGTTTTATCTTAAATGATATCAATAGATATTTAGTAAGAAGAGTTAAAATAATAAAAAAATCTGTGTAAGATGCTTAAAATAACCCCTTATCTTGGAATCCTTGTATTGATCATATCTATCGCAGGACTTTGGTATCCCAAACTAGGGTACTTTCTTGTTCTGGTGTTTGCTGCTATACTTGCTATCAGCCCTTTCAGAGGGAGATGGTTCTGCGGCAATCTCTGCCCAAGAGGCAGTTTTAATGATTTCTGGATAGGAAAGATATCTAAAAACAGGAAGATTCCTGAATCTTTCAAAAAGATGAAGATAAGGATCCCAATATTTGTACTGTTCCTGGCCATCATGGTTTACAGGCTTATGTTAACGCAGGGAATTGTAGATCTTATCGGCATGGTTTTTGTTATCGCATGTATATCTACAACACTTATAGCTATACTTCTTGGAACATTTATAAGCCCAAGAACATGGTGTACTTTTTGTCCTATGGGAACATTGCAGAGGATTGCAGACAGAAAGATGTCTGTCCTGAAGGTAGATAAGGAGATGTGCACCGACTGCAGATTATGCACCAATGTATGCCCTATGCAGATCGAGGTAAATGTTGCTAAAGATAAGCCAGACTGTATAAGATGCAATAGATGTGTTGAAGTATGTCCAAAAGATGCTCTAAAGTTTAGCTAAATTGCCCTATAAACGGTAATAAACAAGAATTCTAAGGTTTAAGCGGTTTTATTGCTGTCAGTTTCAGGGCTTAAATATATATCAAATTGATGTTTTCTTATGTACATGAAAAAGAAAATAATCACAGGAATCGTATCGATATTTGCGCTTATCCTCTTTTTAGCACCTGGAAAAGAAGATGTAAACTATGATGATTTTGCAAGATGCCTGACAGAGCAAGGGGCTGTGATGTATGGGACCTATTGGTGCAGTCACTGCAAAACTCAGAAGAGAGATTTTGGAGATTCTTTCAGGTTAATCGATTATGTAGAGTGTTCTGAATATCCGGATGTCTGTACTGAGAAAGGCATAGATGGATTTCCTACATGGGTTATAGATGATGCCCAATATCCTGGAAGACAATCATTCTCAAGGCTTAGTTCCTTGACAAAATGTAAACTGCCAAAGGAGGTGAACAAATGAACAAAAAAACAATAGCTGCAGTTGTTATAGCTGCGCTGGTAATACTGGGAGCGATATTTGTATCTGCAGGGATGGAAGATAGAACAGAGGAAAAAGATACAGTCTCTCTTTCAGAAAAGCCTGCATGCGGCCCAGACACGTGCAACAATGAATGTGGAGGCGGCTGTGGAATACCAACATGTGGATGCGGGAGATGATATTCTCCCCATCCAATAAACTAACAAGGTGATAAACATGGAGAGGGAAAATTCAAATATATGGATTGCTATTTCAGGGATACTGGCAATTGCATTGGCTGTTATTCTTCTAAACAATCATGCCTTCTCAGGACAGCCTGCAAAAGATTTAAAAAGAAAAAGAACTATTTAGATGACTTACTGATGACAGAATATAAGTGCCCTAAATGCGGAATGATGTATGATAATCCTGGGAAATGTGATATGTGCGATGTTGAGCTTAAGAAAGTCAAAGGAAAGGAGCAGGAACATCCTGGGAAGAAATACGACCACAAAGACCATCACAAGATGATGATGAAGGATTTCAGGAAACGGTTTTTCATCTCTTTGATACTCACTGTTCCAATACTTCTGCTTTCACCTCTTATCCAGGGCTTTTTTGGATTTGAATTTGGTTTTCCAGGAGACATATATCTGCTTTTTGTATTATCAGCAGCAGCATTTTTTTACGGCGGCTGGCCGTTTCTTACAGGCATAGTTTCTGAGCTGAAAGAAAAACAGCCAGGCATGATGACCCTGATCGCATTGGCTATAACTGTCGCTTTTGCTTACAGTTCTGCAGTTGTCTTTGGACTTAAGGGAAAGCTGTTCTTTTGGGAGCTTGTCACGCTTATAGATGTCATGCTTTTAGGGCACTGGCTGGAGATGCGCTCTGTGATCGGAGCTTCAAAGGCACTTGAAAAATTATCCGAGCTTCTGCCTGACAAGGCTCATCTTATAAAAGACGGAGATACTGAAGATGTTGATGTAAGCGAGCTAAAGAAAGGAGACAAGATACTGATAAAGCCGGGAGAAAAGGTCCCTGCTGATGGTATTATAGTGAAAGGCAAAGGCTCTGTTGACGAATCTATGCTTACAGGAGAATCCAAGCCTGTAAAAAAGAAAAAAGGGGACAAGCTTATAGGGGGATCTGTCAACAAGGACAGTTCTTTTGAGATAAAGATAAAGGAGACAGGAAAAGACACATACCTTTCAAAAGTGATAAGGTTAGTCGATGAAGCCCAAAAATCAAAGTCCAAGACGCAAAAACTTGCTGACAAGGCTGCGATGTGGCTTACTGTCATCTCAATAACTGTAGGTGTCAGTACCTTGATCGTATGGCTTTTCTTTGAAGACCTTGCTTTTGCAATAGAAAGGATGGCCACAGTCATGGTAATAACATGCCCTCATGCTCTTGGCCTGGCTATCCCTCTGGTTGTTGCTGTATCTACTTCATTATCTGCAAAAAACGGGCTGTTAATACGAAACAGGACTGCATTTGAACAGTCAAGAAAGATAGATACTATTGTCTTTGACAAGACAGGAACTCTTACAGAGGGAAAATTCGGAGTGAAAGAGATAATCCCTGCAGGAGACAAATACAAGAAAAAAGAGATCATAAGGCTTGCAGCTTCTCTTGAAAAAGAATCAGAACATCCGATAGCAGAAGGCATAGTTGACAGGGCAAAAAAGATGAAAGCCAAAACATCAGATGTTGAAGGATTCAGCAACATCAAGGGAGAAGGTGTAAAAGGGAAAGTATATGGAAAAAACATAAAGGTAGTAAGCCCCAGCCATCTCAAGAAAAACAATATAGACATACCTGAAAATCTAAAAGACAAAAAGACAGGTACGATCGTGTATGTGCTTCTGGATAAAAAAGTTATCGGATCAATAGTCCTTGGAGACAGTATAAGAAAAGAGTCTAATGATGCGATAAGAAAGCTGCAGGAAGAAGGCATGGAATGCATGATGCTTACAGGAGACAACAAAGAGACTGCCAAAGAGGTTTCTGAAGAGCTTGGGCTGGATGGATATTTTGCTGAAATCCTTCCTGATGAGAAACAGAAAAAGATAAAGAAACTGCAAAAAGAAGGTAAGTTTGTTGCGATGACCGGAGATGGGGTGAATGATGCACCTGCTTTGGCTCAGGCAGATGTAGGGATCGCAATCGGATCAGGAACAGATGTTGCTGCTGAAACTGCTGATATTGTCCTTGTTGAGAGCAACCCTCAGGACATAACCTCTTTGATACTGTTCGGGAAAGCCACATACAATAAGATGCTGCAAAACATATTCTGGGCAACAGGATATAATGTTATAGTGATCCCACTGGCTGCAGGAGTGCTGTATTTTAAAGGCATATTGATATCTCCGGCATTAGGTGCTGCTTTGATGTCTTTAAGCACTATAATCGTCGCTGTCAATGCAAAGCTTTTAAGAGTAAAAAGACCATAATTTTCTGATCTTAAAACAGAGGCATTAAGAACATATTGCAGCATATTGAAAGATTGAGGTAAAATTATGATCTCAGCAGTTTTTCTGCTTTCTCTATATTTTCCTTGTTTGATGCAAGCTGATCTAGATTTTTCATCATGATCTTTTCCATCTCCAGTATTGTCTCTTTATCCAGCTTTCTGCCTTTTATGTTGAACAGTTTATCTTCTTCCAACAGGATATTTCCAAGCTGTTTTGAATATGCTTTGTATCTCTCCTTGTCTTTTATACTGTAGCTGCACTTGTGGCCCTTGAGGACAGTTGAAAGGTCTTTCTCATCTATTGCCGCTATGACCCAATAAGGGAACAGCCTGCAATTCAAAGGCCTTGCAGGATATATAGAGCATCTGTTATCTTTTCTGAACCTGCAGGGTATATTCAGGCCAAGGTCCAGTTCTGTCTCCTTTGTCCTTGGATCTTTGAAAGAATTTAATGATATCTTTTCAGGAAAAAGTCTAGCTATCGGGATATTAAGATAATTGGCTATCCTCCAAATGTCTCCGATAGTGACATTTATCTGTATGCCTTCTGATGTGCAACATCTTCCGCAGTGATTGCATCGCATACCAGTTAAGAAATGTTGTTATTATTTAAACTTTTATATCATAAAAATATTATCAAGAACATATGCCTAAAAAAAGGCTAATCTTCATCTTTATCTAATATATCAGAGCAGATCTAATAAAATTGCATAAGTTTTTTATAATATCTATTCCAGATAGAGGTAGAGGCAAGGATAATATCTATCTTTTGAAAACAGCTACAAGCAAACTGGGACAGGATTTTTCTATTTTATATTGCTGCAGGAGGAATGGTATCTATAACTGACAAGAACAGATACTGTCAAAGGTGCGGGAACTGCTGCAGAGGGATGATATGGAAGAAAAAATTCAGTTTTGACAGGGCGAATGAGGTAGCTAAGGGAACTAAAGACAAGAAGCAGGCTGAGGAGAAGCTTATCGCTTATTATAAAAAGCATCTTATCAGGACAGGGCTGCCTATAGAGAGAGTTCATCCTGTAAATTGGGACAAGAGGAACAAGGTAGTCAGGGTTTATATAAGTGTCGGAAGGTGCAGGCATCTTTCTTTTACAGAAGACAACAAGGCTATCTGCCTGAACTATAAGAACAGGCCTTCTGAATGCAGAGGTTATCTTTGCAAGAAGGCAAAGGAAAAGATGAAAAAAGACAATACTATTAGAAATGAGAAGATAAGGCTGAAGGAAAAAAGCTTTCAGACAGAGGTATCCTGATTGAAATATTCAGAACAGGATATGAGAGAGAAGTTCAGGAAGATAAAAGATTATTACAGTAGGATAGTTGAAGAGACAGGAAAAGTAAAAGTAACAGGATATGGTGTCTGGGGAGGCTCTGATTGTGATATCATATTCAATTTTTTCAAAAAGATAAAACTGCAGGACTATGAGAATATTGTGGATCTTGGAAGCGGAGATGGAAGAGTTGTGCTCATAGCTTCACTCTTTACGCAGGCTATAGGATTTGAGATGGACAAGCAGCTTATGAGGCTGGCAAAGGAAGGAAGAGATGCCCTTGGGATTGACGCAGAATTCAGGACAGAGGATTTCTATAAAGAAAACCTTTCCAGATATGATTGCATGTTCATCTATCCTGATAAGCATTCCTATATGAAGATGAGAAGCAAGTTTCTCAGGGAATTGAAAGGAAAACTTTTTGTATACAAGATATTCAAGCCAAATTATCTTAAGAAGAAAAAAGACTATTATTTTGGAAAGATAGTGATATCTGAATTTGAGAATCCAGAGAAACCAACAGAAATATTTAAATAGGAGAAATTAATCACTTTGATCATGATATCCCATATAATAATATTCTTGGTTATGCTTAATCCATTTGCTATGTTTCTTTATCTTGGACCTGTGATGGAGGAGCTTAGCAACAAGAGCTTCAGAAAAGTGCTCTTCAAGGCAAGCGCTATCTCCCTTGGAATTTTTTTGATATTTTTGTTTTCAGGAGGATTTCTGTTTGAAAAAGTATTCCAGATAAATTTTGAATCTTTCAGGATTTTTGGAGGGATAATAATATTCTCATTTGCTTATCTATATATAGTGAGAGGGCAGGCGGCACTTATCCATATGAAAGAGGATCTTGATGACCTTGCAGAGGAGATAGCACTGCCTTTCATGGTCGGAGCTGGAACTATCTCTCTAAGTTTATTGATAGGCAAGGAACTGGAAATGATTATAGGCATCTCTGCCTTGGTAGTCATACTTGCTGTTAATTTTATGATAATCCTTTTCCTAAAGATGTTAAGGGACAATATGCCCAGAAAGAAACTAAAGATAGCTTTTGACAAGAATATGGGGATATTGCTGAGGCTTAACGGATTTTTCCTTGGGGCTATAGGAGTAAACATGGTGCATACAGGGCTTTCAAACCTTTTCTGATGGTATTGCTTTTTCTACAGATCCAGATTAATGAAAAGATTTATTAACTTTGAAATATAGCAGAGCATAGGAAAATATGCCAAAAAAAAGAGGCTCATTCAGAAAGTTTGCAGAATTGTGCAGGGATCTAGAGAAGCTCTCTTCTAATATGTCTATGCGAAAAAAGCTTGCAGCATATTTTAAAAAAGTGGATGCAGAAAGTGTAAGATATTCTTCTTATTTTTTTCTTGGAAGTATAGGACCAAAATATAGGGATACAGAATTAGGCATAGCAGACAAGACAGCATTTTCCATAGTTTCCAGAGCATTTGAGAAGGACAAGGAAAAGATAAAAAAGATGCACAGGAAAAAAGGGGATCTTGGGGATGTTGTGGAATCTCTTAACAAAAGAAAAAGAAGCCGGTTAACATTGAAGGATGTTCATGACAGGCTTGACAAACTTCAGAAAACTTCAGGAAAAGGAAGCCAGGAAAAGAAATCAAAGATCTTAGCGAAGCTGCTGCAGGACAGCTCTGCCCTTGAATCAAAATACATAATGAGGATAGCTCTTGAGTCATTGAGGCTGGGAGTTGGCGAGATGACGATAATTGAGGCATTCGCTTCTGCATTTACAGGAGATGTTGGGAACAAGAAAAAGATAGAGTACAGCTTTAATGTCTGCCCAGATATAGGAAAACTTGGTGAATCGCTGGCAAAACACGGCATGAAAGGATCTAAGAGATTCTCGATAAGGCTTGGACGGCCTATAGAAGCAATGCTTGCTCAGAGGGTAAAAGAGGATTCTGAGATATTTGAGAAGATAAAAGCTGACAAGCTTGCTGCAGAGGAAAAATACGACGGAGAAAGAGTGCAGATACACAAGGATGGAAAAGATGTGCAGCTTTTCTCAAGAAGGCTGGAAGACATAAGCCATCAGTTTCCGGATATAGTGGAATATGTGAAAGAATATGTAAAAGCCAGACAGGCTGTGCTTGACGGAGAGATCGTGGCTTATAAGAAAGGAAAGATATTAAGCTTCCAGAAGCTCATGCACAGAAGAAGAAAATATGATGTTGAAGAATACAGTAAAAAGATCCCTGTTGTGGTCTTTCTTTTTGATGTGCTTTATGTTAATGGTAAATCATGGCTGAAAAAGTCTTATCCTGGGAGAAGGGAAAAACTTGAAAGTGTTGTCGACACAAAGTCAAAAAAGATAAGGCTTGCAGTAAGAAATGTCTCTAATAAATTTGAAGACATCAAGAAGTTCTTTGAAAGATGCATCAAAAAAGGGCTTGAAGGAATAATCGTGAAATCCACTGCAAAAGATTCAGTGTATCAGCCTGGAAACAGGGGCTGGCTCTGGATAAAATGGAAAAAAGAATATGCAGAAGGCATGAAAGAGAGCATCGATGTTGTTGTTGTCGGAAGCTTTTACGGCAAAGGCCAG
This sequence comes from Candidatus Woesearchaeota archaeon, assembly GCA_014729675.1. Classification (GTDB taxonomy): domain Archaea; phylum Nanobdellota; class Nanobdellia; order Woesearchaeales; family WJKL01; genus WJJM01. The sequence goes on from WJJM01000001.1 coordinate 20,109, forward strand.
AGAAAAGGAGGATTTGGAGCCCTGCTTTGTGCTGTATATAACAAGAAGAAAGACAGGTTTGAGACATTTACTAAGGTGGGGACAGGATTTACAGAGGAAGATTTCAAGTCAATAGGGAAAAAGCTTGACAATTTAGAAAGAAGTGAAAAGCCCAAAAGGCTTGAGGTCAAGAAGACCATGAAGCCTGACAGCTATTATGAGCCTAAGATGGTCATAGAGATAGTGGGAGCTGAAATAACAAGAAGCCCTGCACATACTGCTGCTGAAAAAGGCGGGAAAGGCCTTGCATTGAGATTTCCAAGATTCCAGAGAGTTAGAGATGATAAGGCTGCAGACGACGCAACAACAATAAAAGAGGTAAAAAAGCTGAAAAGATGAAGAGCTGGATAGTATGAGCACAAATAGAGAACTTGCAAAGATGTTCAGGGAGATGGCCCTGATGTATGAGCTGAAAGAAGTAAAATGGAAGCCCAGAGCTTATCAGGAAGCTGCCTATGGTGTGGAAGGATTGAGCAGAGATGTAAATGATATCTATAAGAAAGAAGGACGGGACGGGCTTGAGGATATTCCTAGTGTAGGGGAGAGCATAGCCAAACATATCATAGAATACATCAAAAAAGGAAAGATAAAGAAGTTTGAAAAATTAAGAAAAACATATCCAAAAGAAATCACTGAGCTTGTTGAGCTTGAAGGCATGGGGCCCAAGAAGGTCAAGAAGCTTGTGAAAGAGCTTAACATATCTTCTGCTGAGGAGCTTAAGAAAGCAGCAAGAAAGCACAAGATAAAGGATGTTGAAGGCTTTGGAGAGAAGACAGAAGATAACATCCTTGATGCGCTTGACATACAGAAAAAAGGCAGAGAAAGGATAAGGATAGATAAAGCATTGGAGATAGCTGAAGAGCTGATTACAGAGATAAAAGAAAATGCTCCTGTAGAAGAGATAGATCATGTCGGAAGCCTGAGAAGGATGAGGGCAACTATAGGAGACATAGACATCCTTGTGATATCTGACAAGCCAAAGAAAGTCATGGATGTTTTTACAAAGATGGACAGCGTGAAAAAGGTCATCTCAAAGGGCAAAACAAGAAGCTCTGTGATGCTGAAAGAGGAAAACATCCATGTTGACCTGAGGGTTGTTGAGAAGTCAAGCTATGCAGCTGCTATGCAGTATTTCACAGGCAGCAAAGAGCACAGCATCCCTTTGAGGAAAAGAGCTATCAAGAAAGGATACAAGCTTTCTGAGTACGGGCTTTTTAAGAAAAAAGGGAAAAAGCAGGGAAAGAAGATATCTCTTAAGAATGAAGACTCTTTATATAACAAACTGGGGCTGCAGTATATACCTCCAGAGATGAGGGAAAACAGAGGAGAGCTGGAAGCTGCAGAAGATAAAAAGATTCCTGAACTTGTAGAAGCTGAAAAGATACGAGGAGATTTTCACATACATACAAAATACAGCGACGGATCAGAAACTATAGAAGAGATTGCTAAAAAAGCAAAAGAAAAAGGTTACAAGTATATTGCTATAGCAGACCATTCAAAATCAGCAAGGATTGCAGGAGGCATGGACGAGAAGAAGATAAAAAAACAGTGGAAAGAGATAGGAAAGATAGCGAAAAAGCAGAAGATAAAGATATTGAAAAGTGCTGAAGTGGACATCAGGAAAGACGGAAGCTTAGACTATTCTGAAGATATACTGAAGGAACTGGACATAGTTATAGGAGGAGTGCATTCAAATCTCGAGATGCCAAAGAAAAAGATGACCAGAAGGATAATAAAAGCTCTGGAGAATAAATATCTGACTATCCTGGCTCACCCTACAGGAAGGTTGGTGGGAAAAAGAAAGCCGTATGAGGCTGACTTTGAGAAGATATTTGAGGCAGCAGCAAAGAACAAGAAGTTCCTTGAGATAAACTGCCAGCCTGAGAGGCTTGACCTTGACGGAGCAAACATACTTGCAGCAAAAAAGAAAGGATGCAGGTTTTGTATCAATACTGACAGCAAAGATAGTTCAGACATGGATATGATAAGATTAGGAGTAGGCCAGGCAAGAAGAGGCTGGCTCGAGAAAAGGGACATCTTAAATACAAAAACATATAAACAGCTGAAAAAGCTAATATAAAAAGGTGATAAAATGGAACTAGACAAACAACATATATTGATAACAGGAGCAGCAAGCGGTATCGGAAAAGCAATTGCATTGATGCTTGCTGAAAAAGGGGCAAATCTTCTGCTTCTGGATATAAATTACACTAATCTGGACAATGTGCATAAATATGTAGGGGACAACTGCCCTGCATGTAAGACGTGCTTTTCAGAGAAGTGCGACATAAGAGATGAGAAACAGGTAAAGAAGACAGTTAAAAAGTTTCTTAAGAACTGCGGAAAGATTGATGTGCTTGTGAACAATGCAGGCATCCTTGACTATGGAAAGCTGCACAAGCAGGATCCGAAGAAATGGAAAGATGTAATAGACACAAATCTTTACGGGACTTTTCTTTGTTCCAGATATGTCCTTCCAAACATGGTAAAGAGGAAGAGAGGACATATAATAAACATTTCTTCTGTTTATGGAAAGAGCGCTTCTCCTGATTCTTCTGCATACTGCGCATCTAAGTTCGGGATAAGGGGGATGTCCCAGTCGCTCCAGCAGGAGGTAGGGGAATATAACATAAAGGTAAGCATAGTCCACCCAAGCACTACCCGGACAAACCTTTTCAAGGGAACCCCTTTCAAACCAAACAAGAACACTGCTTTGGTTCCTAAAGATATCGCAAGAGCAGTATACAGCGCAATAACCATGAGGGAAGGCTCAACAATATCAGAGTTGGATGTTATCCCTCTAAAAGACCCTTATAAATGATAAGGAGGTGAAACTATGGCAATCGTAAAGATAATAGAGCTGATCGGCACATCCAGCATAAGCTGGGAGGATGCTGCAAAACAGGCTGTAAAAAAAGCAGGTGAGTCAGTAAAGAACATAACAGGGATTGACGTTATCGGTCAGAAAGCAAAAGTAGAGAAAGGAGAGATAACAGAGTACAGGGTAAATACAAAAGTCGCATTTACTGTAGAATGAGCAAAAAACAAGGAGGTAAAAAAATGGCAAATGAAATATGGGATCCTTTTGAAGACATGAAAAGCTTCAGAAAGGACATTGAAGGAATGTTTGACAACTTTTGGACAAAGGAAAGAAGGCTGGCAAAAAATACAGGCCTTGAAGTAAAAGAGCCTTCAGTAGACATCGAAAACAAGAAGGATGAGATTATAGTAACAGCTGATCTTCCTGGGGTTGACAAGAAAGACATAGATGTTGCAGTGGAAGAAGACAGAGTTGTGCTCAAAGCTGAGAAAAAGGAAGAGAAAGAAAAGAAGAAAAAGGAGTATTACAGGCAGGAAAGATCCTACCGCAGCTTTTACAGGACAGTACCGCTGCCTGATGAGATAATCCCTGAAAAGGCAAAATCTAAGTTTGACAATGGGGTTTTGAAGCTTACTCTTCCAAAAGTTAAGAAAGCAAAAAAGAAGAGCAAAAAGCTTTCAGTCAAATAAGCATAGATTTTTTTGTTTTTGATTCCTGTTTTTTTATTTTATACTTAATTATAGATAAAGGAGGGGAAAATGATAGAAGACTACTCTTTCGGACATATAACCATAGATGGGAAAGAATATACAAACGATGTGCTGATAAAAGGAGATTCTGTAGAAGAATGGTGGAGAAAAGAAAGCCATAATGTCGAGAAAGAAGATATCAAAGAAGCTGTAGAGGAAGAGCCTGAACTTCTGGTGATAGGGGCAGGAGATTCCGGAAGGATGGAAGTCCCTCAGGAGACAAAAGATTATATTGAAAAAAAGGGAATAAGGCTGGTAGTGGAGGAGACAGGAAAAGCAGTAGAAACTTTCAACAATGCAGAGGAGAATAACAAGATAGCTGCCCTGCACCTTACATGTTAAAATGACAGATTATCTTATAGGCACATCAGGATGGAGTTATGAGCACTGGATAAAAAAGTTCTATCCTGAAAAGCTAAAGAAGACTGAGTGGATCAGATTTTACAGCAGGCATTTCAATACAGCAGAGTTGAACATGTCTTTTTACAGGTTTCCTCCGGCAAAGACGCTTAAAGCATGGTATAAGAAACTTCCCGGAGATTTCAGCATGACCTTTAAGGGGAACAGGCTTATAACCCACAGGAAAAAGCTTCATGATGTTAATGATCTTGTAAAGAAGTTTTATGATATCTGCTCTGCAATGAAAAGAAAGCAGGGCTGTTTTTTGTGGCAATTGCCGCCTTCCATGGAGAAAAATGAGCATAATCTTGAAAAGCTTGGGAAATTCCTTGATGTTATGGACAAGAGAAAAAAGAATGCCATAGAGTTTCGGGACAGGAGCTGGTGGAGCAAGGAAGTATATGATATGCTTGAAGATAACAATGTTGGATTTGTCGTGGTGTCAGGGCTGGACATGCCTTCTGTCGTGAAAGTAACATCAGACCTTGCTTATTTCAGGTTTCACGGACCGGGAGGAGCCTATTCCTCTAAGTATAATGATAAGCAGATAAAAAGCTGGGCAAAAAAGATAAAGAAAGCAGGAAGAGGATGCAAAGAAGTTTACTGCTATTTTAACAACGACGCAAATGCCTATGCTGTTGACAATGCTGAGACGCTGAAAAAAGAGCTGAACGTAAAATGATAAGAAAAAAGGAGAGTGATATATGTGCCGGAACTGCCTGATGTAGAATCGTTTAAAAGATATGCAAAAAAAGCGCTGAACAAAAAAATCAAGACAGTCAGTGTGAAGCAAAAAAAGATAATAAATGTGTCTGAAAGTACGCTGAGAAGGCACCTGTCTGGAAATAAGCTTACTCGTGCAAAAAGGCATGGCAAATATCTTTTTTTGAAGATAAGCGACGGATATTATCTTGTCCTGCATTTTGGGATGACAGGAGATCTTGCTTATCAGAAAAAAGATGAGCCAGAGCATACTGCATTAGAGATGGAGCTGAGCAACGGATATAAGTTTGCTGTGATATCTATAAGAAAGCTTGGAGAGATAGATATAGCAAAAAGCATTGATAAGTTTATTGAAGAGAAAGAACTTGGCGCTGACGCGCTTTCTATAAACAAGAAAGAGCTTGTTGAACTTGCAGAAGACAGCAGAGGAGCTGTGAAGAATTTTCTTATGGATCAGTC
>WJJM01000006.1 GCA_014729675.1 Candidatus Woesearchaeota archaeon
GTATATAACCTTACATTAAAATTAAAAATTCCAACTGTTTTTATCTGCTTGAAAAAAAAAGGTTATTTTGGAGAACTTTTAGAGAAAAAAGGATTTAAGATCTATGAACTAGATAAAAAAGGATTTGGATTCAGCATCCTTCCAAGATTAAGAAAGATAATAAAAAAAGAATCTCCAGATATCTTGCACACCCATAATACAGATCCTCTTCATCAGGGAATCTTAGCTTCTTTAGGATTGAATATAATAAAAGTACATACTGATCATAATAGCTTTGCAAATAATGAAAGCAAAAAAGCATTATTGTTTAGCAGATTACTTTCTCATCTCATAACTAAAATAATATGCGTGACAGAAAGCGTAAAAAAAGATTGGATTAAAAAAGTAAAAGCAGATCCTAAAAGATTGATAACAATATTCAACGGTTCTGATCTAAAAGATTTTGATATCAAGATAGATAAATCTAAAGAAAAGAAAAAACTAGGATTAAAAGAAGATGATAGATTGATAGGCATAGTAGCCAGGCTTGCTCCTGAAAAAGATATTTTTACTCTAATAAGAGCATTTAAGATAGTTAATAAAGAGACAGAAAACTGTAAATTGCTGATTGTTGGAGACGGGCCATTAAGAAAAAAACTTGAAGATTTTTCCTATGATAATAAAAATATAAAATTCTTAGGTATGAGAAATGACATCCCTATGCTGATGAATCTTTTTGATATCTTTGTCTTGTCAAGCCTTCATGAAGGCAACTCCCAAACAATAAGAGAAGCCATGGCTTCATCAAAGCCAGTAGTAGCAACAGCTGTTGGAGGAAATCCTGAACTTATAGTTGATGAAAAGACAGGCTTGCTTGTCCCTAAAAAAGATCATGAAAAGATGGCTCAGGCATTTATCAGGTTGTTAAAAGATAAGAATCTAAGGGAAAATATGGGCAATGCAGGCAAAAAAAGAGCTGAAAAATATTTTTCAATAGAAAAACAGGCTGAGAATTATGAAAGATTATATGAAAGATATGTCAGATAATATCTTTATCCTATTGATGCCACACTCCTAATTTATAAAATTTATGCCACTCTCTTCTATACCACACTGGAGCAGAAGGAAAGCTTTCCTGTCCTAATTTATCAACAGCAGTTATGTAATATCTTCTTCCAGTATTTGAAGGCTCAGAAGGCATCCCTTTTTTTGCATTTTCATCTATAAAATGATTTTCTTTTATCAGTTTTTTATTTATCTTGTCATGTTCATCATCAAACTTGTTATATTTTGTCCTGTAAATATTATATCCAATAATATTCTTTTCTGGATTCTTTTTCCACTTCAGCATACATCTTTCTCCGTCTTCTTTAGAAAACACATATACAGGGGGCGAAGGGATGGTCAGGAAAAAAGGAGAAGGCCCTCCTTCTACTTCAAGCTTATTGACAGCACAAATTCTATAAGCAAAGATTTTATCTAAATTGGATTTATCAACAAATGAGTTTTCTTTGATTAATTTTTTATTTATCTTTTCAAAATCATAAATCCCCTTGATATAATCTCCTTTAAATTCTGTCTCAGCCCTGTAAACATTATACCCTAAAATATCTTTTTCTTCAAAATCCCATTTAATTTCAACATTGTTTTTATCTAAAATAGAAACAACAATATCTGTTATAATTCTAGGCTGCGCTCTTATCTTCAAACTGGGCCTGCTCTCTTTATTTTCAGGATCAATTGAAGTAACATAATAGAAATTTATCTTATCTCTTTTTGGTTTTTCATGGACAAACTTATTTTCTTTAACACTTGCAATCTTTCTGAATTCAACAAGCCAGGGCTTTTCTCCTATGCCGTGGTAGACATTATAGCTGGAATTGCTTGCTTTTTTCCATTCAAGATTTATCCTATTTTTTTCAGTGATGATTTTCAGATCTTTAGGAGGTTCAATTTTTTCTTCTTCATTGTCTGCATATTTGTATGTCCATATCTGCTGCTCACTTATTCTATGAATTCCAGAAGAATATCTGTTTTCAAGAACAAACAAGTTCTGGTCAGGAGCATAACACAGCTGCCTTTGTCTGTCTTTTGTAGGATCAGGCTCTTTTTCTGTATCCATCTTTTTCCAGATGTTTTTCTTTGTATCATAAGCCCATGTTTCCAGGCAGTTCTCTTCTCTGTTTTGTACAACAGACAAACATATCTTATTTTTCTTGTCATAAGATATCAAAGGATCTGCATTATGGTAAGTTGGATTCTTGTCAGGCTTTGCATCTTTCCATTCATTCTTTTTTATATCATATAAAAAAGTCCTTGGGTCATTGCCGTCTCCTGATCCGATCAAAACAAACAATCTGTTTTCAGAATCATAGGTCATACTCATACCAGGATTGTAATGCATCTTAGCCGGCGGCTCTTTTTCTGGATTCAACAAGGTCCATTCATTGGAATAAGGATCATAAGCTGCTGTCCTTGAACTTTCATGAACATTATAAACTAGAATTATCTGATTGTCTGAATCATAAGCAGCTGCTCTTGCAGGCCCTATATTTACAGAAGGCAAGGGAGCCCTGTTTATCCATTTATTTTTTCTTAGATTATAAGTCCATACAGAAGATTCAACATTAAATATTCTTCTGCTCCACTGCCATCCATGATTTCCTGAGAATCCAGGGAACCTTATAAACTCCCCATCTGCTTCATCAAAAATATTATTTCTTGAGCAGCATGTTCCTGGAGGAGAAGTATTTGGATACATCAATGTCCATTTTCCTGTCCTAAGATCATATGTCCATGTCTCAAATCCCTGTTGGCCTCCTCCTCCCTGGTTATGGCCTCCATGCCTTATCAATAGGTTATTTACAGTATCATAAGCTATTGACCCCTCATATCCCAGCCTCGGAGAAATCGGACCGTCTTTTATAGGGCTTTTTTTTATCCAGATATTTGGTTTCTGTTTAAGAATTTCATCTATTAATTCGGGATATTTGTATTCTTTTTCTTTGTCATAATAAATCCATTTATCTGGAAATTTCAAGATTTATCCGCCTCATGTCTGCTGCCTTCAAGTTTATTTATGTTTTTATCATGCTCATTATTATGCATCCTTATAGCGATCCTATAAACAGCAGTACTTAGCCCAAAAGCAATCCATAATACTGTTGTATGAGCTCTGTTTACCATAGCATGATTGATAGAAAATGCCGCAAGTGCAAATATGATTCCCCAGCTTATATTATATACAAACTTATCTTTTCCTCTTGCCAATCTCTGGGCATTGTATGCATTAAAAAAGCTTGATGCGAACAAAGAAAGATAAAGCAATATTCCAAATAAGCCCATTCCTACCATAATTTCAAGATAAGCATTATGCATTGCTCTACCCCTCAATCCAATTGAATCCATATAATTGATTACAGTCATCATATGTTTACTCGGACCCCATCCTAAAAAAAGCCTTTGTTTAAAAGCATTTAATCCTGCATGCATAGCTTCAAATCTTCCCCTCATAGATCCATCTTCTGATTCTACTCCTCCCCCTGCTCTCTCTAGAGAATAAATCTCATCCATTATCTGAGGAGAAGAAACTACATAAAATATCACAAACAAGATTCCCAAAATTGCAAAGCCCCATGTAGACTTTTTTCTTATATTTTTTATACCTATAAGAACAAGAACAGGAGCTATAGCAAGCCATGAAGCTCTGCTTCCCATAACAGCTATATTCTGCATTATCAGCCCAACACTTACTAAAAGCAATCCTTTCAATATTTTATTTTTCTCAGCCCAAAAAAGATATATTATCATAGGAACTATAAAAACAAGATCTCTTGAAAACATGTTATTATCAAAGTTGCCTGCAAATGAAGATTGAAAGCCAGTAGCATAAAAAGTATATCTAAATATTATAGCCATTATCATCAATATTAACAGCCATACAAATATCCTCAGCTTTTTTTTATTATCTATAACATTAGAAACAACAAAATACACTAATCCTCCAGTCAGCATAAGGATCAACCAATAGTTTGAAAAAGAAATCTCTACTCCATGATAGATAGCTAAGAATACCATAAATATCAAAAAGAAGATTGTTAAAAAATCTGATACATTCCTTGTTTTTTTCTTGCTCTTAGCAATATACAAAAATAGCCCTCCTAAAGCTACAATATCATATAAAGTTGAAAGATTGACAGGAATGAATCCTACCTGAGAAGGGAGCAAGGAGTATACAAAAGCAATAGATGGATACATCAATAATCCCACAGAAGCTATTATTGGCATAAATAATATGCCCACCACTGAATAGATGGTCATAAAATCATAAAAATAATAGCTCAAATGCCATGAAAAAGAGATTATAAATACAAAAAAATAAGCTGCAAGAATATATTTTGTAAACTTTTTTTCTGAAAACCCCTTTTTTTCCATAATATTTATAAAAAGATTGTTTGTTTAAATATTTTGCTATGAAGATATTATACATCTCTCCAAAGGTTCCATATCCTTTATCAGACGGTGGAAAATTAAGAGTATTCAACAATATTAAGCATCTCTGCAAAAAACATAATGTTGTAACTCTTTCATTCATAAAAGATAAAAAAGAACTAAAAGGAATAAGCAACCTAAAAAAACTTGCTTCAGTAGAGACTATTGTACTTCCAAGATACAGATCATGGATAAATAGTTTTTTTGGATTGTTCTCAAAAAAACCCTTAAGAGTCAGCTATTTTAAAGATAAAAATTTCAGAAAAAAGGCAAAAAAACTTTCTAAACAGGCAGATATTATAATCATACAATCTTTGCGAATGACTCAATATGCATTTTATCCTGAAAAAACTATAGTTGATATAGTAGACACGCCTTCTTTACAGATAAAAAGAGCATTAAGAAAGGAATCTTTTATCTGGAAACTAATCTGGAAGATAGAACTTCCAAGAATAATAAGATTTGAGAAAAAGATAGCAAAAAAATTCAAAAAGATAGTATTTGCTTCAAAAGCAGATGAAAATGCTATGTGTAATGGAGTTGTATTAAAAAACAGTACTTCTATTGATAATATTGACAGAAAAGATCCTAATAAAAACAACATCATGTTCCTTGGAAATATGGAATATCCTCCAAATATTGATGCTGTAAATTATTTTGTAAATAAAATCTTTCCATTGATAAAAAAAGAAATTAGAGATGCAAAATTTTATATTGTTGGGAAAAATCCTAAGAAGATAAAATTTAAGAAAAAAGATATAGTCATAACAGGATTTGTTCCCAACTTAAATGAATATTTTTCAAGATGCAAGGTATTTGCTGCTCCCTTAAGGATAGGTTCTGGAATACAAAATAAAGTCTTAGAGGCATTAAACTATGAGATTCCGATTGTTACAACTTCTATAGTTAATGCAGGAGTTGAAGCAAAAGAAGACAAAGAGATCTTAATTGCAAATAATGCAGAAGAATTTGCTGAACATACAATAAGATTATTAAAAGATAGCAAACTTAGAAAAAGGTTGTCTTCAGAAGGAAAAAAATTTTTAAAGAAAAATTATTCTGAAGAAAAGATAAATAAAGAACTTGATAAGATAATAAAAAAATAAAGATGAAAAACATATTAATTGACATAATTGTCTGTCCTGAATGTTCAGGTGAATTGAAAGTAAATGGATATAATATAGATTGTTCTAGCTGTAATGCTAGTTATAAACTTATTGATGGAATTCCAGAATTGTTAACAGAAAAAGATAAAAAAGAACTTAATTCAGAAATTACTTTTTCTAAAAGATATTCAAGATCAAAAAGAGTTTCTAAACTTTCTTATATGATTCTTAAACAATTAGATAAGATTCCCATTCCTAATCTTCTAGATGCAAGAAAAATAAATCATTCTAAACAAATAGAAAATGCTAAGATTATCTTAAATATCGGAGGAAGAAGTAAATCAAGGTTAAATAAACAAATTAATCTTGATGTAGTAAATAATGAAAATACAGATTTAATCGGGAATGTGGAAAACATTCCATTAAAAGATAATTCTGTAGATTTTATAAATTTTGTTGCTGTTTTGGAGCATATAAAAAAACCGCATGCTGCTGTTAAAGAGATTAAAAGAGTACTTAAAAAAGGAGGATATGTACATTGTTGCGCACCATTTTATTATCCCTACCATGCTGACCCAAGGGATATATCTAGGTTTACAAGAGAAGGTCTAAGGTTATTATTTGAAGATTTTGAAGAGACAAGGATGAAAAATATCCATGGCCCAACTACGTCTGCTTTAAAAGTTTTTCAAATATATCTGCCAATATTATTTTCGTTTAATTCTATTTTCATCTATGAGATAGAATATATTTTATTTAGTTATATATTATATCCATTTAAATTTTTAGATGTATTTTTTAAATACCATTGGAAAGCTGATTTTATTTCAGGAGGTTTTGCTTTTCTAGGGAGAAAAAAATGAGATATAATATTTTTGAGCTAAAAAAAGAAGATTTTGAAGAATGGGACAGTTTTGTCAAAGAAAATAAACTTCCTATATTCCATACTATCTCATGGAAAAAAATACTTGAAGAAACTTTTAATTTCAAGCCAGTTTATTATATTGTAAAAGATAAAGATGGTCAGATAGTTGGAGTCTCTCCTGCATTTATCTGCAAAACTTTTCTTAAGAAAATTATCGTGTCTATGCCTTTTTTTGAATATGGTGGACCTTTTGTTAAAAAAGGATATAAAGAAGCTTACAAAGATATCTTTGAAAGATATAAAGAATATGCAGATAAAGGAAAAGTTGATCATATCAAGATAAGATCTTTGCCATTTGAAGAGGATTATCAGGATATTAATTTCAAGAAAGAACTAGAAGCTTATGATTTCTACATGGATATTGAAGGAAGATCATTTGAAGATATCTGGAATAGTTTTTCAAAAGATCAGGGAGTAAGGACTGAAGTAAACAAGGCAAAAAGAAAAGGTGTTATTGTAAAAACAGAAAATTCCCCAGATGTATTGCACAAACTTTTAACTATGAAAGATGCAAGGCTTGGCAGCCCTTCTTTTTCAAAAAGATTTTATTTGAACATAGAAAAATATCTTAAAGACAATACAAATTATATAACTTCTTATATTAATAAAACTCCTATAGCTTCTATGATAAGCTTAAGATTTCAGGATGAGCTTATGCTTCATCAATTGGGATCTGATCCAGAATATTTTAAAAAAACTTCAACAGACATATTGTTCATAGAACAGATAAGATATGCAATAGAAAATAATCTTAAAAAAGTTGATTTTGGCAGATCAAAGCCAAATTCAAGCCATTCCTTTTTCAAGAAAAAATACAATTGCAAAAAAAGGGACATCTATGTATATTCTTATCCATTAGATTTTTCTGAACAAAGATATGAAGGAAGAAACTTTGGACAGAAAATAATAAAAAAAATTCCATGGGTTTTTACAAGGACTTTTTTGGGGAATTGGTTAAGGAAGAATGTTGGGTTATAAAAAAATAAAACACCCATCTATGAAAAAATAGTCAATCTTGAATACCATCCATAAAAGGAAGATTTTTAAATAAAATAGAATTCAAAAGATAAAATGAAGATATACTCTGGATTTTTAGGTCATCAAAGGTATAAATATATCATTAAAGAATTTAAAAATAATGAATATGTTCCCGATATAAAATTAAGTCAACCCCATCTATGCAAAGAAAGTGGAATGGTAAGGGTGAACGGGGATTTTGATTTAATAGAATTTTGGGATTTTGGATTGCCTGTAAACGATACCCCATTCATAGCACATTATGAGTCTACTTCTGCTATTTTTTGGCATGAATCTATAAAAGATAAAGAGTTAAGAAATAAAATAACTAATATTAAGATGAAACTATTGGAATCTAAAAATTGCAAAGCAATTATTTGTTGCAGTAAATATGCTAAAAATAAAGCATTAGGTAAACTCCCACCAAAAGTTGCAGAAAAAGTGCTTAATCTAAATGTAGGAATTCCTGAACCGCCAAATAAAAAAAATAATAATATTGATGAAATAAGGTTAATCTTCGTAGGTAATGGTTTTGAAAGAAAAGGGGGAGATATTTTATTAGAAGCATTCGATGAATTGTCTAAAAAATTCAAGAATTTGAAATTGACAATATTCAGTAATTTTGACTATAAAAATCATTTTTTATTTGATAAAGAAAATCTTAAAGATGAATATTTAAAAATAATCGGCAAAAATAAAAATATAGAATTGATTATGAACTCCAATCCTTTTTATTCTGAAAAAGGTTATTGCAATGCTAATATCTTTGTTTTCCCCACATTATTAGAAAATTTTGGCATAGTTGTAACTGAAGCGATGGCCTATGGTCTGCCTGTTGTCACAACGGCAATAGGTGGAGTTACTGAACAGGTTGAAAATGGTATAAATGGTTTCTTAATCAGTCCATTCAATGAAAGAATAGGCAAAGATTTTCCTACTTTTGGAACTAAAAAAGAAAGATATAAACCCTACATCAAAAATAAGATTATTGAAAAAGTTACAAAATTGATTGAGAACCCATCATTAATGAAAAATATGGGCAATACAAATATTGAAACTTGGAAAAAAAAATTCCATATTGACAAAAGAATTGAAATTATGAAATATATATATGATAATGTTCTTGAAGATTCGTATGATGTTTCAAGATTAAAAGAAAAAGTTAAAGAAGTTTATAATTAAATATGATCCAATCATTTTAAAAGCATAATGGTGGGCGAGGATTAACTTTCTTAATATTATCTTGAAAGATTTTTCATCTTATCAATGAGATCTTAAATAAAAATAATAATGGGCCCAGATGGAATTGAACCAACTTCTGCACTAAGTTAAAGTACCGTCATAACATTAGACCATGGACCCAAAAAGAAAAATAAACATTTCATTTATATATCTTATGGTTCCTTAAAGAAGCCTGAAATAATCCATAAACTTTCCCAGCACACTTATCCCAGCTGTTTTCTTGAGCAAACTTCAATATCTTTCTTTTATCCCACTTTTTTCTTAATGCTTTCTCAAGATTTTCAGTTAAATTATCATAATCTGTAATTATTCCCAGATCTTTTGTGATAAACTCTCCAGCAGATTCTTTTGTAACTATACATGGTCTTCCGCATGCCAAAGATTCCATAACTGAACAAGGCCATCCTTCAGAATACGACACTAAACAATAAGCATCAGCTGCAGAATAATAATCCTTTATTTTCTCATTGGCAACTTCTCCAACTAATATTATCTTGTCCTTGCTTTTTAATTTTTTTATCATATTCTTAAATTCAGAAAGCTCTTTTTTGTCATGATTCCCTATTATCAAAAGCAATTTATTCTTTGTCTCAAGCTCATCAAAAGATCTTGCAAGCTCAAAATAACCTTTTCTTTTCATAGCATTTCCTATTGTCAAAAATACCCTGCTATCATTATCTATGTCTAACTTTTTCCTAGATTTTTTCTTATCTATTGGTTTGAATAGATTTGTATCAACACCATTAGGGATTACAATTATATTTTTATTTTTCTTATGACCCCTTATAAGACGCCTCATAGTTTCTGAAACAACAAATACTTTAGATGCATTCTTCACCATATTTCTAAGCTTCTTCCTTAAGAATCTTTTTTTCCCCCAATTGATTATATCCCCCCTATGCAATGTTATAAAAAAAGGTTTTCTAAATTTCCTTGCCAGATAATACGATCCGAGACCATCAGGATACCCATAAGAACTGTATATAACATCAGATCTTTTAATAATATCTTCAAATCTTTTCAATGATCTGTAAAATAAAAAAGCATCTAAAGATTTAAGGAAAAAAGGGATGGAAAAAAATTTTGGATGATAAATAGTTATTCCTTTGATCTCTTCTTTAAAAGGAACTCCTCTTATCCTGTTCTTTTTCACAAAAGGAAACCATGGAATTGGTGCTATAGCTACAATCTCATCATCCTGTAATTTTTCCAATATTTTCAGTGTAAATATCCCTTTATTAGGCTCTTTTTTGTTTGGGAACAAAGAGCTTATAGTTACTATCTTCATCCTGATATCTCCCCCATAAATTCTTCAGCTTCTTTAGGTATTGATTCAAAAGACATATATTTCAGAACATGATCTAAAGTCAGCAAAAGATTTATCGCTTTTGAATTATCTGAACCTCCATTATAATGGTCATCTGTCAGTTTAACTATCTCTTGCTTATTTAAAATAGTATCGGGAAATTCATTAGATGCAATAAAATTCAAAAGCTCATTTTTCATACGCTCATTTTTCATAATCATCTTCCGCATATCCATCATCCCCTGACCTTTATCAAAATAAAATTTTGAAAAAATTGCTTTTGTCTTTTTAGACAAAAGATTGATTCCCTGAGATATAAGATCAAGAACAATATTTCCATGTATCCTTTTTCCAGTATGAGCCCATGGGACATCTTTTATCTTCTTGTTTAATCTTAATATTGCTTTTTTATAATAGTTCTGGAAGAATCTATATCTTAGAGGAACTTTCAGCCAAAGTTCTAACATCTCTTTATCTAAAAAAGGTTCAATGTTCTCAAAAAGATGCCTGTCAACCTGATTAGAGCTGAAGATAAAATTTCTCTGCCTGTTCTTAAAGTCCCAGATGTCATTCATATCTGCAAGATTCTTCTCTTTTGTCTCTGATAAAGATTCTGCAAAACTTTTCTTAAGGTCTTTTCTTTTTCTTCTAAAAAAATCCTCATCAAATATCTTCTTTTGGATATCAGATGGAACAAATTCTTTTTTCTTAAGAAGTTTCTTCAGAAATCTTTTTTTATTCCTGCAAAAAAGCATATAGGGCTGTATATGCCCTCCTGAACATATGTCTCCTGAAGCCCCTCCAACCCTATAACTTATCTTTTTTTCAAGTAAAGTTCTGTGATATACAGGGGAAAGGCAGCCTTCAAAGGAAACATTTCCCTCTGTCTGCCAGACTATGAATGGAACAATATCCATAAGATCAAAATCATTGATCTCAAGAGAAAAATGTTCAAATCCAAGTTTTTTTGCAATCAGTTTTCCAAACTTAAAGTCATTTGTTCTTTTATCTCCATAAGAAAAAGACTTTATCTTAAATCTTTCTTTTTCTATAGCAGCTGCAACAGCCCTGCTGTCTAGACCCCCGCTTAAAGCAAGGCCTATCTCTTTCTTGCCATAAAGACATTTGTTCACAGAACTTTTCAATCTTCTGTTAAATTCCTTTGTAAACCATCTTTTATTTCTTCTTGATCTGTTAAATCTAGGAGCCCAATAATTTTCTATCTTCAATCCTTTGCTAAACTCAAGTACAGATGCTTGCTTCAGATGCTTGATATCTTTAAACAATGTTTTTTCTCCTAAAAGATGGCCAAGATGAAACAGCTCCATAACAGAATCTTCATCCAATTCTTTTTTTCCATTGAACATAAGATTAGATTTGATGTTTGTCCCAAATGTAAACTTATCTTCAAAAGAATAATACATACCAAAATAAGCGCTCCTGTCATTGAATAATCTCAATATCTTATTCTTTTTTTCATATACTGCAATGTTAAAACAGCCATCCAGTTCCTTGACAAAATTTTCCCCTTCTTTTTTATATCTTTCATAAAGCCCATCCAAGGTTTCTTTTAAGATATCTCCCTGAAATCCTATAACAATATCTTTAAATTCCTTTAATCTAAAATTTTTATAAGCTCTTTCTGGAACAATAGATATCATTCCAAATCCTTTGCAGGAAAACTTATCTGTATTATATTTTACAGATGAAAAACAATTTATCTTTTTTATCTTATCTAGATCAGAATCAATCTGCTTCCTGCTCTTTTTCCTATCATAAATTCCTCCGATAAACATCTAATCAGCAAACCTCCTGAACCATTTTTCCAAGAACAGAAGATTCCATATCCTATAAGCATGATTTTCTCCATTGTTATGTCTGTTCAGAAGTTTTCTGACAGCATACCTGTCAAAATAACCCCTGTTTATAGTCTCTTTGTTCAAAAGCACATCATAGCCCATGCTTCTTAGATCCTTCCTAAACCAATGAACAAGAGGAACTGCAAATCCTGTTTTTTTCCTATAAAGAATATCTTTTGGAAGAACTGGCTCAAGAGATTTTTTCAGAATATATTTTGTTATGTTTCCCTTCATCTTTACATTCCATGGAATCTTAGATGCATATTCAACAAGATTATGGTCTAAAAAAGGGCTTCTTACCTCTAAACTATGCGCCATAGATGCTATATCCACTTTAACCAATATATCATCAGAAAGATAATGTTTAAAGTCAAAATACTGCTTCTTAAGTATTGTATCACTATAATTTTTAGTCTGCTCAAGAAGAACATTCTTAGAATTATAATTCTTAAGTCTTTCTTGTATAATCTTTTCCTTATGATAGCTGTCAAAATTAGAAAGCCATTCAAGATACTGTTCCTCTTCTTTCATAGACAAAAGTTCCATCCTCCTTCCTATCTTCTGGAATATAGCTCTTGAACTTGTCTCAGGAAAAAAGATTTTTCCTGCTCCAGACATAGCAGGCTTGAGCATATTTGGAATAGTCTTGGAAATTTTTTCATATTTATCAGGAACATATCTTGTATATCCTAAAAAGCTTTCATCCCCTGCATCCCCGCTTAAAGCAACAGTAACATCTTTTCGTGTCATCTCGCAAAGATAATATGTCGGGATAGCAGAAGAATCAGCATAAGGCTCATTATAGTGCCAGACAAGCTTGTCAAGAAGCTTTGCAGCATCCATCCTGACTATCTTCTCCTTATGATCTGTATTGAACATTTCAGCTATCTTTCTTGCATACTTTGTCTCGTCAAAATCCTGCTCTTCAAAACCTATAGAAAATGTTTTTACATTATCTGTTATCTTAGACATCATCGCAACTACAGCGCTTGAATCTATCCCTCCTGAAAGAAAAGCTCCAAGAGGAACATCTGAGATCATCCTTTTTTCAGTGGCATCTTTCAGATGCATCAATATATCTTCACAATACTCTTTCTCAGTCTTTTTTATAGTATTTCCAAGATTAAGATTCCAATATTCTTTAACAAAAATATTATTGTTTCTGTCAAGAACAGCATAATGGCCAGGAGGCAGTTTCTTCATATTTTCAAATATACACAAAGGAGTTGGAACATAACCAAAGCTCAGATAATGAGAAACAGCTTCATCACTTATATCTTTGTTTACATAAGGATATTCAAGTATAGCTTTAAGCTCAGAGGCAAATATAAACTTATCTTTGTCCTGATAGTACACTAGAGGCTTTTGGCCTAATCTGTCCCTTGCAAGAAAAAACTGTTTTTTGTTTGAATCCCATATGCAAAAAGCAAACATACCGTTGAACATGCTCAGACATCTCTCACCATATTCTTCATATGCATGGATTATAACCTCTGTATCAGTATCAGACTTAAACTTATGGCCCCTTTGTTCAAGCTTAATCTTTATATCCTTAAAATTATATATCTCTCCATTATAGGTTATCCATAAGCTCCCATCTTCATTGGACATAGGCTGCCTTCCTTTTTTAGAAAGATCGATTATGCTTAGTCTTCTCTGGGCCAACCCTATCTGATTGTCTACATAACTTCCCTTATCATCAGGACCTCTATGCTCCATTACATCCCTCATCTTCTTAAGGATGCTTCTATCTACTCTATTCTTAAAATCCCATATTCCCACTATTCCACACATAATATAAGAAAGAAAATATCCTCTTTAAAAATTTATTCAAAAAATATATAAATAAGCTAATATTGCCCAAATACATGAAAATAATAAGCATTGTAGGAGCCCGTCCAAACTTTATGAAAATAGCTCCCATAGTCCATGAGATAAAAAAATATGCAGAAACAGAACATCTTCTTATCCACACTGGCCAGCATTATGATCCCAACTTGTCAGAGATATTTTTTGAAGAACTTGGAATACCTCGGCCAGATATTAATCTAGGGATTGGAGGGGGAACTAGAGAAGATCAGATCTTAAGAATAAAAGAAAAGTTCAATCCAGTTCTTGAAAGAGAAAATCCAGATCTGGTTATCGTAGTAGGAGATGTAAATTCAACTATAGCCTGCGCTGAAGCTGCAAGAGAAAAAAACATAAAAGTTGCACATATAGAGGCTGGATTGAGAAGCGGAGATTTAAGTATGCCTGAAGAGATAAACAGAATAGCAACAGACAAGATTTCAGATTATCTCTTTATAACAGAAAAGTCAGCTATTGAAAATCTAAAAAAAGAAGGTATTGAAGAAGCTAAGATACATTTTGTCGGAAATGTTATGATTGATACGCTGATAAAAAATCTGGAGAAATCAAAAGATTCAGGGATATTATCTAAACTTAGACTTAAAAAGAAAGATTTTATCATAGCTACTATCCACAGACCTTCAAATGTCGACAAAAAAGAAGATATATTGAAGATCTTAGATATATTTAATGAAATTCAGAAAAAGATAGAGATAGTTATTCCATTGCATCCAAGGACAAAAAACTCATTGGAGAAATTTGATCTTATGGGTAATCTAAGATCTATGAAAAACTTATTGTTGACAGAACCTCTAGGATATCTTAATTTTCTTGATCTTGTTTCAAATTCAAGATTTGTCCTGACTGATTCTGGAGGAATACAGGAAGAAACAACTTATCTAAAGATTCCATGCATAACAATGAGGCCCAGTACAGAAAGGCCTTCAACAATAACAGAAGGAACTAATGTTTTAGTAGGGAATGACAAAGAAAAAGTATTGGAAAATTTCACTAAGATAATAGATGGAAGTTTTAAAGAAGGAAAAATTCCTGAATTGTGGGACGGAAAAGCTGCTGAAAGGATTGTAAAAATATTGAATATCTGATATAAAAAATTAACTAAGGTCAACTAAATATTTTTTATCTTGAATATTGCTTTTAATATCAAAATTATGATTTATTACTAATATCTCACTATCCATCACATCATCCATGTCTTCATATAAAAGTTGAGATATATGGGGTATCTCCCTCTCAAGATATTCTTTATTTGCCCCCATAAGTTTGGCTAAAGATACATTAGGATCATATATCTTAACAGAATATCCCTTGCCAATAAAATGCTCAACAAGCCTTACATAAGGGCTTTCCCTCAGATCATCAGTACCTGGTTTGAAACTAAGCCCAAGAAAACTTACACTTTTTTTATTATGGGATTGTATCTTATTTATAGCAGCATTTATCTGTGCTTCATTAGATAAACTTATATTTCCTATTAAAGGTAAACAAACATCCTTTTGCTTTGTTAAATATAAAAAACTTTTTAGATCTTTCGGAAGACAGCTTCCCCCATAAGCAAACCCTGGTTTTAAATACTTTTCAGAAATATTTAATTTCTTATCCTTGCATATAAGATCCATAACATTCCTACCATCAATACCATAAGATTCACAAAATCTTCCTATCTCATTTCCAAAAACTATTTTTAATGCATGGAAAACATTAGATACTATCTTTAATATCTCTGCTTCCTTAAAAGATGTAATCAATAATTCTGAATCCACTTCCTTATAAAACTCTTTCATAAGTTCTATGCTCTTATCATCATTGCAAGCGATGACTATATAAGGTGGATTTATATAATCTTTTACTGCAGAACCCTCTCTCAAAAATTCTGGATTAAAACAAATACCCACATTTAAATTTTTAAAGTATTTTTCAATCATCTCTTCTGTTGTTCCAGGAGGGCTTGTTGATCTTATAACAACTAGATGATAAGAATCTTTTTCTTTTATCAGATCTGAAATCTCAGATAACACCTTATCCAGATAATTAAGATTATGGCTTCCATCTTGATTAGATGGTGTTCCCACACATACAACAGATAAATCTGAATCTAAGATTGCTTCTTTTGAATCAGTAGTAGCCTTAAGATTATTATTTTCCACTCCATCTTTAATAAGTTTATCTACATCTGTTTCAATTATTGGAGAATTTCCTTTGTTTATTAGATCTACTTTTACTGGATTTACATCTACCCCCACAACCTGATTATTTCTTGCCAAAATTGCAGAAGTTACAACCCCCACATAACCCAATCCAAATATGCTAATCTTCATTTGTATTTTCAAAAATATTACAGACATTAATAAACTTTTTGGAAATTTCCTCCCAAGAATAATTGTCCTTTACCAGTTTATATGCATTATCAGCTATCTTATTATAGAGTTCCTTATTTTCATGTAGGTTAGATATTGCATCTAAAATTTCTTTGGGAGTATCTGCAATGATTATATTTTTCCCATCGACGACAGGAAGACCTTCAGCACCTACAGTAGTTGAAACTACAGGTATCTTTGCAGCCATAGCCTCAAATATTTTTATCCTAGTACCTCCACCTGATCTTAAGGGAACAACATATATCTCCCCTTTAAACAAATAAGGCCTTATATCCTGCACCCTTCCGGTTATGATAAAATCTTTTCTATTTAATTTTTTTAACTCGTTCTTTGGGTTTTTACCTACTGCATAAAATTTAAAACCTTTCAATTTAAAAAAAATTTCCTTATAGAACCATTTTACAGCTTCTGAATTTGGAGTCCAATCCATACTTCCCGTAAATATCAAAGATTTCTCTTCTTTTTTTATCCCATTATTCTTATAATCATCAACTTCAACTCCAAGATCTACATAATCGCTATTTTTTATATTAAATAGTTTTCTATGAATTCCCAGGTCTTTTTTAGATACACATATAACATGATCAAATTTATTAGTTATTATCTTTTCAATTCTCTTTGTTTTTACATACTGCAAATACCACATTAACTTTTTAAGTCCTCTTTGTGTCTGGAAATTTCTTTTATATATCATAAACTCAACATTATGTTGAAAAAGAATTTTGGGGACATTGATATCCATACAATTCAAAGCAGGAAACAAAAAATCACAAATCAATAAGTCATATCTTTTTGAAATATTCTTTATCTGTTTATGTAATTCACTATCATAATCATTGATCAACGCATAAGGGTATATTGAAAAAAGATTCCTCAATATATTAAAATAGAAAGCTATCTTATTGCTTTTTCTTCTCTTTAAATAAATAAAATTCCTGCATAATTTTCTCATTTGAGGAATATACTCTTCTTCTCCTTTTTTTAAAATAGATATTATATCTAAATCAAACTCCTTATTTAATTGGTTTAGAATGTTAGTAGACCTTATCTTTCCACCTGAATCTAAAGGAAATAATATATTCCTGCTTAAAAATAAAATTTTCATATTTTAAAGAAAAAAAGATTTCATTTAAAAATCTAACGTATAATCGTATGATATTATAAAAAACAAAAATTGATTTAATTTAAATATCTCGAAAAGATAAATCTAAAAAGTCCACTAAAAATTTCTATTAAATCATAAATTAACTTTTTAACTAAATAACATATCTAAAGATTATTAAAA
>WJJM01000007.1 GCA_014729675.1 Candidatus Woesearchaeota archaeon
CATATTGACACTGGCATTAGTTTTCATGGCAAACAAAGGCATATTGATACCATTTAAATTAGGATTTTTGTGTCCTTAAGCCAGTCTTTTTCTTTTATCTTTTCAGACATAGCTATAAGAGAATTGATCTCTGATTCTATCTTTTCAACAAAATCTCTTATGTGGCGTATTTTGCCCTGAGCATTTGAATCAAACTCCAGGTCTTCTGATTTTTCAAAGCTTTCCAACTCTCCGATTATCCCGCTCAAGTCATCCCTCATACTTAGTGTAAAACTTAATGTTGCTCTTTCCATGCTGCTTAGATCTTGAGACATGTTCTTTATCTCTTTTGAGATACTTTCAATTATCGGGATATCTCTTTTTTCTATCTGGCTTAGCTTCTTTGCAGCTGAAATAGCATAATTCCTGAACCTTTTCTCATTCTTGTTTGTAAAGGCAGATTCCATCTTTTCAATATCTTTTAGAGAATCTCTCACATCCTTGCTCATCTTTAGCTCATGCATCTTTCTCTTACCAGTAAGCCTGGATTCCCTTTTTCCTTCTTTTTCCTCTTTTGTTGTAGGAACAACAGTGCCGTTTCCTCCTTCTCCTAATGCTCCAAAGATGGCTTTGAAAGCATTTATCATCAGCATTATCACTATTATCAATGCAGCAACATCAGCAAGACCTGCAATAAGCTTCAGGATTCCCCCTTGCTCTGCAAGCCATGCATAAGTTCCAGGAGATAATGATTTGAAAGTGTACCATGAAAAAACAACTGAGATGAGTCCTGCATTTGTCCCTCCTAATCCAGGGATATAGGTTGCAAGCATGTAGATGGCGATGCCAAAAGCTGCCATCAATATCAAAACAGCAGCAGGACCAAACGATTGCAATGTAAATGGAGGATCTCTGCTATAGCTCCACACTTCGAATGCAACAGTCAATGCTATCCCTACAACCACTGCAAGCGTCTTTCCCGGCCGTCCAGGCATGACTCTTCCAAGCCCTATCATAGATATAGATATGAATATTATAGAAAATATGATCGCATCGATAAGATAAGGACTGTTCTGATAAGTCTCTGCAAAATTGATATCTCCCAAGGGACTAAGCAAAGTATCTAATACTCCATCCTGTGCATTGACAGCTATTGAATTCAGGATAAATACAGACAAAAGCAATATCAGCAGCAGTTTCCTGTCCATAACAAAGAATTAAGATATTATTTATTTAAATGTTTCTAAATATACTGGTCTATTCTTCCAGTGCTTCTTTTTCAAGAACTTCTAACCCAAGAATCTCTTTTTCAATATCTTCGGCCGCTCTTTTTGCAGGCCATAAGGTTATAGCCTTTGGAGTCTTATTAAATTTATTTACCTGTTCTTTTATCTTATTAAGATTCATCTTAATAGAGTTGTTTAATGATGTAATCTTTTGTTTGATAGAAGCTTCACTTACACTCGCAAGATCATTTGTAAGATCATTTATCATAGCCTCATAATCGATCTCCTTGTTTTCATATTGTTTTGCTTCTTCAACTTTTTGTTTTGCTTCTTCAAATCTGTTTTCCCTAAACAAGCTCAGGGCTGCATCTATATCATTCTTCAGCTTCTTGTTGAATTTCCATACTCTCCTTAATGCTCTATGCAATTTTTTATCTTTTCTTTTACCCCATTTATCCTTGAATTTATTGACTTCGTCAGCACCTGTTTGTACGGCTTCGCTAGCATCTTTTACCTCCTGAGAGATTGTAGAACCAATAGTGCCTTTTCCTTCTCCTTCTCTTAATGCTCCAAAGATGGCCTTGAAAGCATTTATCATCAGCTTTATCACTATTATCAATGCAGCAACGTCAGCAAGGGCTACAATAAGTTGCCACAGCCCTCCCTTCACTGTTAGCCATGCATAAGTTCCAGGAGATAATGACTTGAAAGTGTACCATGAAACAACAATAGAGATCAATCCAGCATTTGTTCCACCCAATCCTGGGATGTTTGATGCAAGTCTCTGAAGCGCGATTCCAAGAGCAACAATCAATATTAATACTGCAGCAGGACCAAATGATTGCAATGTGAATGGCGGATCCCTGTTGTAGCTCCACACTTCAAAAGCAACAGCAAATGCGATCCCTACAACAATTGCAAGAGTCTTCCCTGCCCTTCCGGGCATGACTCTTCCAAGACCGATGACAGCTATTGTTATGAATATTATAGAGAATATTATGCCGTCAACAACATGAGGGCTGTTTTCATATGTTTCTGCAAGGTTAAGATCTCCCAGAGGCTCAAGCAGAGTATCAAGAATACCATCATCTTCCTGCGCATTAACACTTGTAGAAGCCAGATTCAGCAGGAAGAAAGAAACAAATAACATCATTATTATCTTTTTGTTCATACTAGCACCGCTTTTAACAAGAAACAGGGATTATTCTATATAAATATTTCTATTTTAATCTAAAAGAATCATCTACTCTATCTTAACTTTGCTTCCGACAGCCTGTCCAGGCATTCCAGTATCAAATATTACTCTCATCCTTCCTTTGTTGCCGTGAGCAGCAGAGATCTTCCCTTTTATCTCCTTGCCTGCAGAACTTGTCCACACAACACCCTTCCCAGCCAAAGAAGCAGCTTTCTCTTTGTCTTCAATCTCATCAACTACGATAATCATCTGCCTGTCATATTGGTGATGCCTTGCCATCCTAAAATTCTCTATAACTCCTTCCATGCCCAGAAAGAACAACGGCTTATTTAAAAAGGTTACGAAAATGCGCAGCATTTTCTAAGCTCCAAGAAAAACCAATTTTCTTGACAGGTTACGAAAATGCGCAGCATTTTCTAAGCTCCAAGAAAAGACCAATTTTCTTGACAGGTTACGAAAATGCGCAGCATTTTCTAAGCTCCAAGAAAAGACCAATTTTCCCTGAAAAGTATCAGAAATCTTGATTTTTCAGGAAGCTATGATATATGAACCACTGTAACTGTTACAAACTCAGATGACATAAAAGCAGAACACCACCTTTTTAAACTCTAAAGAATGTACTTCAGCATGCATATTTTCGAGATCCCCTACTATGAGAGCTTGGAACATATAGTCGATACTCTGGATAACAGAAAAAACATACTCGCAGTTGCATCTCACGGACTTCACTGCCTTTCTCTGCTTTCAAGAGATACAGACCATATAACTGCAGCAGACACAAGCCCGGAACAGGTTGCCCTTAACCATCTCTATCTTTCCTCAGTGAAGAACATGTCAGGAGGAGAATTCAGGGATACCTACATAAGTCCGGGCTCGAGAGAAAAAAGAAAAGAGCTTGTAGAAAAAAAGTGGGATTCTATCTCTAAGGACATTCCAACAAGATATCATGAAAATGTATCAGACATCCTCGACAACACTGATGAGTATGGATCATCTGCTCTCATAAGATATTCTGAACAGAATGCAGAGAGATTATTTCCTTTTGCATGCTCAGAAAAAGGATACAGTACACTAAAAAATAAGATATGTTCAGGAAAGTTTAACATAATCCACGAAGACACAATCAGTTCCATATCCTCATCAGACCACCTTGACGGGATATACCTGTCTAACATATTTGAATGGGCTGCTGAAAAAGATGGAGACATTCAGGAGCAGTCAGCAGGCTCCTGCAGCTCTGCCTTAAGAAAAGGAGGGATAGTATACATATCAGAGATAAAGCTGCATCCAGAGAATAAGATTCAAAATATCTTTTTTGGACAGGATATGTCAGCATTCAGGTCAGTATCATCCTCACACAACTGGCAAAAATATTTTGATATAGATGTCCTGCCGCAAGATAAAGCAGCATGCTATAATGCAGTCATAGCTTCAAAAGACTAATCCCTGATCTCAATCTTCTCAAACTTGTCCTTAACAGCTTTCTCCATATCCAAAAGCTCTTCCTTTGAAAAAGGATCAACTTCCTTGAATCTGTTGTCTATCATATCCTCACTGTTCCTGAAATTCTGGATAACATACTTATCAGCTCCTTTGATCATCTTAGAGATAGATACAACCTCTTTTAGTCCTGTAAGTCCTGGAATCACAGTGGTCCTGAACTCATATTCAACTCCTGATTTCCTTATCATATCTATGCTTTTCTTTATCTTTTCAATATCAATATCAACCCCTGCAGACTTTGAATAATTCTCAGGAGAGCTTTTTATATCCATGGCTATGTAATCGACCAATCGCCTTTTGATAATATCTTCAAGAACATCGGGAAAGCTTCCGTTGGTGTCTAATTTAACCTTAAACCCTCTTTCTCTTACCTTAGATATAAACTCAACCAGATCCTTCTGCAGACAAGGTTCCCCTCCTGTTATAACAACAGCATCAATCCATTTCTTTCTCTTATCCAGAAGCTCAAAAACCTCTTCTTCAGAAATATCTTCTCCTTCCCCATTGACTAACCCGGGATTATGGCAGAACCCGCATCTGAAATTACACCCAGATGTAAACACCACTACAGAAACATAAGGAGGATAGTCTATAAGAGAACTTTTCTGCAATCCTTTTATCATCATCTTAGTTTTACACCTTATTTCTTGCCTGTTTGAGGAGATATCAGATAGTAAGATAAGCGAAGTGAATCTGGACTTTTCGCTTTCAATTCTGTCCAGATTTTCTGCTGTCTATGAGCCAAGCTGCTTGTTTTCAACAATCCTTTTCACTTCTTCTATATCATGGGCTCTGGAGATCTCTTTCCCCTCCTCAAAAAACACAGCAGTAGGAACATTGCTTACCTTGAGCTCTCTTGCCTGCTCCAGCCCTTCTTTGGTCGTGGCATCTATAAATTCTCCTTCTACCTTCTCAACCCCATTAAGAAATTCTTTTATCTTCGGGCATTTAGGGCACATCGGTGTAAAAAAAAGCTTGTATTTCATATTTTCCCTCCTAAGTCTTTACCTCTATAGGCTTTTCCATCTTCTTTTCTACAGATTCCTGTATCTTGCTCTTGAAATCTGTATTAAGGCTCTTGTCTTCCTTAAACTCAACCCTGTCTTTATACTCTTCTTTCTTTCCTTTGTTCCAGTTCTGTATAGGCCTGTAATATCCGACTATTCTCGTGTATACCTCTGTTGCTTCTCCGCACTCAGGACATTCAAAATGCTCTCCTTTGATATAGCCGTGGTTCTTGCAGACGCTGAATGTAGGTGTTATAGAGAAGTAAGGCATCCTTGTATTATATGCTATCTTCTTTATCAATGTCTTGGCAGAAGAGCCATCCTGCATCTTTTCTCCAAGGAAAGTATGGAACATGGTCCCGCCAGTATACAATGGTTGTATCTTATCCTGATGCTCTACAGCTGCTACAGCATCATCACTATAATCAACAGGCAGCTGCGTTGAATTTGTCAGATAAGGCTCTTCTTTTCCTGATGTGATTATATCTTTATACATCTCTTTGTCAAGTCTTGCAAACCTGTAGCTTGTGCTCTCAGCAGGACTTGCTTCAAGATTGTAAAGATTGCCTGTCTCTTCCTGGAATTTCTTTATCTGTTCTCTCATAAAATTCATGGTCTCAACAGAAAATTCAATACCTTCTTTTGTCTCTATACCTTTCCCAAGGAAATTAAGGCAGCACTCATGCATTCCGCAAAGACCTATAGTAGAAAAGTGGTTGTTGAAAGTTCCCAGATATCTCTTGGTAAAAGGCATAAGTCCATTCTCAAGGTTCTTGTTTATCACTTCCCTCTTTATCTCAAGGCTTTCTTTTCCAAGCTCCATGAAATATTTAAGCCTGTTGAAAAGCTCCTCTTTGCTGTTGCATTCATAGCCAAGCCTGTTCATGTTTATTGTAATAACGCCTATACTGCCTGTAGAGTCTCCAGGTCCCCACATGCCTCCTGGCCTATTCATAAGCTCAGTCTGGTCAAGATTAAGCCTGCAGCACATAGCTCTTATAGATGAAGGATCCAGATTAGAGCCTATATAGTTCTGGAAATAAGGGGTACCATATTTTGCAGTCAGGTCAAACAAAAGCTTTGCATTCTCACTGTCCCAATCAAAATCTTTTGTTAGGTTATAGGTAGGAATCGGAAAAGAGAATATTCTTCCATTTGCATCTCCTTCTATCATAACTTCAAGAAATGCCTTGTTTATCATGTCCATTTCTTTCTGGCAGTCTCCGTATGTGAAATCCTGCTCCTTTCCTCCCACGATAGCTTTTTGCTCTTGCATATCTCCTGGAACTACCCAGTCAAAAGTAAGGTTTGAAAAAGGATACTGGCTTCCCCATCTTGAAGGTATGTTAAGGCTGAACACAAGCTGCTGCATCGCCTGTTTAACATCTTTATAGCTCATATCGTCTGTCTTGATAAAAGGAGACAGCAGTGTATCAACAGAAGAGAAAGCCTGAGCTCCTGCAAACTCCATCTGCAAGCAACCTATGTAATTTACCATCTGATGCACGAGAGTGTTCATATGTTTTGCAGGTTTGCAGTCTACTTTATTTGGAACTCCTCCAAATCCCATGGTTATAAGATTCTTTAGGCTCCATCCTGCGCAATATCCGATGACTCCATGACTAAGATCATGGATATGCATATATCCTTTTTTGTGAGCCTCAGCTATAGGTCCTGAATACATCTCATTGAGATTATAGCTTTTCATTACTTCTCCAGCAGCATAAAGCAGCAACCCTGAAAAAGAAAAAGCCTCATTGGAGTTTTCATTGACCTTCCAGTCAAGCCTGTCAAGGTAATTTCCGATAGTATTCTGCACATTGACAAATGTACTTTCAGTCTCCCTTATGTTCTTGTGTTTCTCTCTGTATATGATAAATGATTTTGCAGTCTTTGCATATCCATCTTCTATCAGTACTTTTTCAACAATATCCTGGATATCTTCAACAGTGGGAACATCATTGCTGAACTTCTTGTTTATTTTATCAACAACTCTGCTGCTTATTTTCTTAGCTTCTTCTATATCATTCCCTCCTACAGATCTTGCAGCAGCAAATACAGCTTTAGTTATCTTTTCAGGATCAAAATCTACAATACTTCCATCTCTCTTTTTAACCTTGATCACACCGTCTGCTTCTATCCTTTCATAAGTAGAAAATCTTTTTCCGCAGTCTTCACACATTCTTCTTCTTTTATTTATTCCTTCATTAAGCCTTTTATCAACAACTTTTGTATTTTCAGAATCACAGAATGGACATTTCATTTTTTATCATCACCTCATTTCATAAAGACAAGCTTTTATTTAAACTTGTTTAACCACTGTTTAATTAACACAACATATTGTGTTTTTGAAACATAAAAACACAATATCTTGTTATAATTGCAAAAAATTAGAAATTATAATTACTATTTAAATATTATCCAATTTAAAAATATATTATCCAAAACAATCAATAGTTCATCATAAAGTGAAAACTCATAAAAAAAGCTTAATAAGCATATTTACGATCCACCCAGTATATCTTGTTATCATTATCACTATGATTGCAATAAAAACATGTTCTCCTATTATATGAACAGGATTCTCTTTTTTTATCCTTGCAAGCCTGTAATTATACCCAACAAGTACAACAAAACCCCATGCTATGCTTGTATATACTGCATAATTCATATCCATCAAGAAAAAAGGTATCATAAAGCTTATTGCAAATAAAGTTTTACTTAACAATGTTATTACTGTAGCAATCCATACATGTTTATCTTTTATGCTCTGAGATTCTTCAGAGATATGTATCCCTAATGAATCAGACAAAGCATCTGCTATTGCTATAGCAACAAGACCTGCTATAACTGCTTTAAAAGAATGTGTAGCTGAATCCAACCCCACAACCACACCCATAGCAGTTATCACTGCAGATGTTATCCCAAAACCAAGTCCTTTTTCAATTGATTTTTCGTCTTTATCCATCAATATTCAATCCCTTTTTTTGCATTATCAGACAGCATCATCAACCTCTTCTTCATAACTGTTGTTTCTGTTCTTTAAATACTTTACCTATGAGAAAAAGAAAATATTCAGAGAAAACAGATGAGATCGTAAGAATAGATATCAACCAAAGGTTGGCTCATATTTGCCAATATTACTTCATCTTGCATCTATGGGCAAATCTAGAATCATAATAACTAAGGTTTTCTAATCTTAAAAAAACCATTATCCCAGAAATAACTGATAAATATTTAATCTTTCTCAGAAATCTTCTTATTTATCTTCTCAACTACTTTATCAGCATCTATCCCATGCGCAGCACAGCCTTCTTCTATATTTTCAAAATGCGCAGCAGCACATCCAAGGCAGTGCATACCTTCTTCCATGAACACTTCAGCTGATTCAGGATGCTTTTCAACAACCTCAGATATCTTATCTTTTTTTGATATTTTCATTCTTTATCTACTCTATACTTATGATCACTCAATCTAGTTATCTTATAATCAGAAATCTTGTTCTTTTCTGCATATTCTTTTGCTTTTTCTTCTGTCTTAAAGGTCTTAGGCCTTTGTCTTGCTCTTCTTTTACTGTTCTTCCTGTTAGGAAGCCTTTTGCTGTAAAATGTAGATCCCATGTTGAAAACACAAAACTATGACTATTTATAAACCTTTTGAAAAATCTATATCATGATTTCTAGTAATAAGAATAATCTTTTCTATTATTGAAATATTTTATAGATCCTTCTGAAAGATATTTTCTCTTTTTCAGATATATTTTTCTTAAAAAATTATCTTTATATTTTATCTCTATGTAATCCACCTCTTGTCCTGATTTTATTAACCTGGACACTGTCACAGAAGCCCTTTTTCTAGCAATATTATCCACTATCCTGCATAGTTCTTTTTTCGGAAATTTATCATGCATCCCATAGTATACCTATATTAAAACGCCTTAAAAAACTTAATCAATAATTAAAGTATAAAATAGAATATAACAGGCAGAAGCAAACACCCCATGGCCAATGACTTCTTTACATTAAACAAAGAAGGCAGCATGCCTATAGAAGAGGACACGATCAGGACAAATAACCCAATAAAAGAAGAAAAATAAAAAACAAGGACTGCAACCAATCCGATCACACCAAAAGCCAGTTTATCATAGTCAACCTTAGTTATAAATCTTGAAAAAACCCTTGTAAGGCCCATCGCTAGAAATGTAGCTATACCTCCTGCTATCAGAGCAGAGCATAAAAAAACTACAAATGCATCAATCTCAATCGACTTTAATATCTCAAGTACAGCCACGACAGCTCCGTTCCTTGCTTTTTCTAAAGTTAACAATGTAACAAGGCTAAAGACAAAATTCACAGTATTTATCCCGCCAACAAGCACTATAAATCCATAATTCCCGATCCTCCCTACAAGTTGAGAACCGATTATTGCTGCCTGTGCAGCACCCAGCCCCGGAAACATGCCTGTGAGGGATCCTGAAAATGTCCCTGCCCCCACAGTCTTAATAAGGCTTTTAGGACCCACCTGTATATCTTCTGTAATCCTCTGTTCTGGAATAATTGTCTTATTAAGAAGAGACAGCACCAGCATGCTTATTCCAAAAAGCCCGGAAAGCATAGGAAACAAAGGCTGCTCAAGATTAGGAAAATTTAGCACTATGATGCCTAATATCCCTGTAAACAAAAACACAACAGTCCCTTTCATCTTGCCCCCAATACCCTTCTCTTTTGCTATCATAAAAACAACAACAAAAAGAAGTATCCATCCGATATAAGGCTGGACAAAAGAATAGACAGAAGGAACAACAGGGACAAGCAAAGGAATGACAGCAATAACAGCAATCAAACAAAGCAGACTCCCTATGGTGGCAAGCTTCACAGCTTCAAAACCCCTCCCTTCAAGCAGCAGCTTATGCCCTGGCAGCACAGCCAAAGCAGTATCAGCATCCGGAGCTCCCAAAAACACAGAAGGTATCACATCCAAGAACGTATGAGTGACAGCCATTGCTATGATAAACACCCCAAGCACAACAGGCCCTACAAACCCAAGAAAATATCCAGACACAGAGATAAGCAAAAGACTTACTAGATTTATATGTATCCCAGGAATAAGGCCAGTTATGATCCCAAAAAAGCAACCTATAAGAACAGCAGAAATAACCTCTAAAAACATCATGTTTTCTCCACCCTGTTCCCGATCACCTCCAGTTTTCCTTCATATTCTTCAACACTTCCTGTTATCATAACATAATCTCCTTCATCTATCATCACTGGCCCATCTTTAAACAATATAACATCTATATCCTCTATCTTCTCCTGAGCAACTTCAAGAAAAAGCACCTTATCGAGATCATTTACTCTTTTTACCTTTCCTGAGATCCTTACATCTTTGTCAATATCAGAAAAATCAATCTTATCTATGCTTGTTTCATCTATCTCAACATTCTCAGAAATGCCCCATAGCACAATTATGCCTATCAAAGAGCATACTAAAGCCAGCTTTAACAGATTCTTTTCTTTCATCTTAACAAGTACCTATCAGAACTCTTTTTTAATTAAAAAAAACAAATAAAAAATAAATCTATTCTACTGTTATATCTCCTGAAGTATCAGGATAGTTGGTTGTACTATACCACATATATTCCCCTGTCTCATTGAAAATATGCTCTACAGTTTGACCGTTTAGCAGCTCCATACCCGGATCAAGCAAAGGATCGCTTTTGGTCCCATCTTCCTCATATCTCATGATGTTTATCCTATGCCTGAAATTAGGCTGTTCGCTTGTCCATTTGACTGTATTCCCAACCTCAATCTCAAGATCTTCAGGTTCTCCCTGAAAGTTAATCATTGTTATCTCGTGTATCCCTGGCTCTGCATCTTCAGAAGTCTCATTGTTTTCTGTATCTGTCTCATTTACAGAGTTTTCATCATCCTCTGTATCATCTTCAACCAATCCAGCATCCTCATTCATCTGTTCAAGCAAGGCTTTGGTGTCAGTATCATCTTCCTGGCTGTTATCTGTGCCTGAATCATCACTTTCATTATCAGTCTCATCTGTAACAACCACATCCACATTTCCTTCTTCAGGCCCGTGATCAACAATAGCCCCCTCTTCAGTGGTTTCACTGCCGCATCCACTTAAAGTTATCAACGCTGCAATCAAAATCATACTTGATATATATTTCATGATATGATCATCCTCCTATTCATTGTTAAAGAAATATAAATATTTCTTATTTATAAAGATATCGAAATTTATATAAATTAAACCTTTTTCAAAATATTGATGACTCCAAAACTAGACATCAAGTCTACTAAAGATATCAAAGTGCCTTCTAATATCATTGACCAGGTAATAGGTCAGGAAAGCGCAGTAGAGGTTGTAAAGAAGGCTGCAGAACAGAGAAGGCATGTATTCCTTATCGGAGAGCCAGGGACAGGAAAGTCCATGCTTGGTCTTGCTCTTGCAGAGCTTTTGCCTAAAGAAGAGCTTGTAGACATATTATCTCTCCCAAACATCAATGATGAGAATCAGCCTATCATCAAGACAGTAGATGCAGGGGAAGGAAGAAAGATAATTAAGAATGCAAAGCTCCAGTCAGCAGGCATGTTCCGTACTCAGAATATCATTTTTTTCATACTTTTGATACTTGCTATGATCTCCCCATGGTGGGCAAGGTCATATTATAATTCAGACATAATGTTTGCAGCATTTTTCCTTGGAGGAATGTTTTTCCTTGTCGCATTTGTAATTTTCATGAATTTCGGAAAAAGGATGGCTGCCTCAAAAGAGCAGTCTCCAAAAGTCATAGTTGACAATTACAATAAGAAGCAGGCTTCATTTTTAGATGCTACTGGAGCAAAAGCAGGAGCATTGTTGGGAGATGTCCTTCACGATCCTTTCCAGTCAGGAGGGCTTGGAACTCCTGCCCATGAGAGGGTTGTTGCAGGAATGATCCACAAGACTAACAAAGGAGTACTTTTCATAGACGAGATAGCTACTCTTGAGCCTTCAACACAGCAGGAACTCCTGACAGCTTTACAGGAGGGAAAATATTCTATAACAGGACAATCTGAAAGGTCTGCTGGAGCTATGGTAAGGACAGAGCCTGTTCCTTGTAGGTTTATCCTTGTAGCTGCAGGAAATACAGAAACAATAAAGCATATGCATCCTGCATTAAGGTCGAGGATAAGGGGTTATGGGTATGAGGTTCATATGAATGACACCATCCCAGACACGCCTGAAAACCAGATGAAGATAGCAAGATTTGTGGCTCAGGAAGTCAAGAAAGACGGAAAGATCCCCCATTTCAGCAAACAGGCTATATTAAGCATGATAGAAGAAGCAAGAAGAAGAGCAAACAGGAAAGGCCATTTAACATTAAGGCTCAGGGAACTTGGAGGGCTTATAAGGGCTGCAGGAGACATAGCAAGGGAGGAAAAATCCAAAATTGTTGAAAAAAAGCACATACTTGGTGCAAAGAAGATAGCAAGGACACTTGAGCAGCAGATATCAGACAAATACATAGAGAGAAAAAAAGAATATGAAGTGATACTCACAAAAGGAAAAAAGGTAGGAAGAGTAAATGGTCTTGCAGTTATAGGTGCACAGGATGCATATTCAGGTATAATCCTTCCTATTGACTCAGAAGTCACTCCTGGCGGAAAAGAGAAAGAGATAATCGCCACAGGAAAACTTGGGGACATAGCAAAAGAAGCAGTAAAAAACGTATCAGCTATAATAAAAAAGCATTTTGGAGAGGACATTAAGGAAACATATGACATCTATGTGCAGTTTCTTCAGACATATGAGGGGGTAGAAGGAGACTCGGCATCAATCGCAGTGGCAACTTCTATAATTTCTGCATTAAAAAAGCTGCCAGTAAGGCAGGATACAGCAATGACTGGCTCATTATCTGTAAGAGGAGACGTGCTTCCTGTAGGAGGAGTATCTTCAAAAGTAGAGGCAGCGATAGAAGCAGGATTAAAAAGGATAATAGTGCCCAAATCAAACATCAATGACATAGTGCTTTCAAAACAAAAATTAAGCAATATAAAGATAATACCTGTAGAGCACATATTCGAAGTCCTAAAAGAATCTCTTGACTGGAAAAATAACAAGAGCCTTCTGAACAGGCTAACTAATAATATATAGTCTATTTGCGAAAGCTTTTTAAACGATTCAGATTAAAAGATTAATATGATAAAAGACATAAAAGAAGTAAAGGAATGTCCTGAATGTGCAAGCACAGACATAATCCACAACCACAAGAATCAGCAGGTTATCTGTAGGACTTGCGGGATGATATACGAGCCCATGGCTGAAGAGCGCGAAGAAAAGTTTGAAAAAGCAGCAGGACTTGACAAGAAAGAAGAATGATTTTTTCTTTGTATTTCTTATAGGTACATCTATTTACTTCCAGTTGACTTCTACTTCATCAGTTCTTTGATAGGGATATATCCTGCTTTCTATAATCTTTATTTTTTTGCCTGCCTTATACTCAAGAATTCCCTGCCAGCAGATCATTGCAGCATTATCCACTAAGAACTGCATCTCCGGAACAAAGCACCTGGCTCCTCTTTCCTCGCACATTTTTCTTGCCATCTCCTGAAGTCTTTTGTTGCATGCAACTCCTCCACCTAACAACAATTCTTTCTTTCCGCAGTGAGCCATAGCTCTTTCAGAAACTTCAAGCAGCATGGCAAATACAGTTTCCTGCACACTATAACAAAGATCTTCTTTTGAATATTTTCCAGAATCAACTTTCTGTTTTAAGTTGGTCAATATACCTCCAAAACTTACATCCATGCCTTTCACACTGTAAGGCAATTCAATAAAATTCTTTCCTTTCAAAGCCAGTTCATAAACTTTAGGCCCTCCTGGAAAACCCAATCCAAGATATCTTGCAAAACTGTCAAGAAAATTTCCAACTCCTCCATCCAGACTTTCTCCAAAGATCCTGTATTTTCCAGCTTCATAAGCTATTATTTGGGTATTGGCTCCAGATGCATAAAGAAGTACAGGGTCTGTAGCTCCGGTCAATAATTCGCCTATAGAAAGATGAGCTATGCAGTGATTTATCCCGATAAGAGGCTTGCCAAGCTTTGCAGCCAGGCTTCTTGCAGTAAAGGCACCTATCCTCAAACAATGTCCTATTCCAGGGGCCTGTGAAAAAGCGATAAGATCCACATCATCCAGCATTATGTCTGCAGCCTGCAGAGCATCTTTGATAACTTTATCACATACCTCAACATGATGCTCAGCAGCCTTGGCTGGTATTATCCCTCCTGTTTCAGTAGTAAATGTATCTTTGACATTAGCTAAGACATTTCCTTCATCATCCATAATCCCTACGCCAAAAGTGTGTGCAGTACTTTCAATCCCTAAACATATCATAACAAGGACGAAAAATAAACTATTTATTAAGGTTATTGTTTGATAGGGTAGAATATAGCAAATCTTTTTCCTTTTCAATATCCTTTCTTAAATTATATTTTTGGAAAAAACTAGAACCTATATGTTCTTTTTCAAGGTGCCTTATAAAAAGAAATATCTTCTTATTCAATACATCAAGCTGGTTAGAAACCTTGGAGTGGTCTTTTTTCCTTATATAGCCAAGATCTTTGGATAAGTCAAGCAGGACAGCTAACTCTTTAGCAGAACCATAAGCAATATTAAGAAAATTAAGAAACTCTCTTGATGATTTTTTAGCACTTCCTTCTGCAATATTTAATGGAACAGATACAGCAGACCTTCTTATCTGGTTAGTGATATTATTTATTTCGTGAGCAGGGAATTTATCAGTAATCTTATATAGGGTTATAACTAACTTATATGATTTTTGATATATTATATATTTTTTATAATTTCTAGCCATACAGTTTGTTTAATAAAAGATTATTTTAAAGTCTTTTGAAAAAATCAAAAGATATAGCTTAAGCTAATTCATGTTTTTTTCTTTAAAAAATAAAAGAAAAACCATGCATAAAATAGAGATAAGTGGACGTTGGTAATCGCATGCTGAATATGTCGCCGAAGCTTCATACTTACACACCGATCCCATCAAACAGATCTTCTATCTGTGTCCTAAGATGTCTCTTTTCAAGGAGGGTTTCGAGCTTAGATGCGTTCAGCTCTTATCCCATAAGGCGTAGCTGCCCTGCATACCCTGTCGGATAACAGGTAGACCAGCGGCCTCGAACCCCCGTTCCTCTCGTACTGGGGGATTCTTCCTTTCAGACATCAGACATCTCCAGTAGATATTAAACAAACTGCCTCACAGCGTTCTGAACCCAGCTCACGAACCCTTTTAATGGGTGAACACCCCCACCCTTGGCGGCTTCTGCACCACCAGGATAGGATGAGCCGACATCGATGTAGCAAACCGCGCCGTCGATATATTCATCAACGAAATGAATTCACTTCAATTGAATGTGAACTCTCGGGCGCGACAACTCTGTTATCCCCGGAGTAACTTTTCGGTCACCTCAAGCTCCCATCAAGGAAGACATTGAGGATCGCTAGACCAACATTTCTGTCCTGAGTTCAATCTTAGTATGAACCCAGTTAGGCTGGCTTTTGCTCTTGCACTCTACATCCGATTTCTGACCGGACTGAGCCAACCATTGGGCCCTGCTGATATTCTTTCAGCAGGGTGCCACCCCAGCCAAACTGTCTACCTACTGCTGTCTTTGCCCGAAGGCAAGTTAGCAACATGAGTTTTAAAGGGTAGTGTTACAGGGGCGTCTATTTCTGAACTTGCGTCCAGAACATAACGACTCCTACCTACACTGTACAAAAAAACTCATGCCACAACAACAAGCTACAGTAAAGTTTCACGGGGTCTTCACTTCCCACTGGAGATCTCTGGCCTTTGCACCAGAATGGTGTGTTCGGAGGATTCCAATTGGGGACAGCGGTGATCTCGTTACACCATTCATGCAAGCCGTCATTCAAACGGCAAGGCATTTCGCTACCTTAAGAGAGTTATAGTTACCCCCGCCGTTTATCAGCTCTTAGACCCGTTGAAACAGGTTTTAAAGTACTGACACTGGGCAGACGTCACCGACTATACACACCTTTACAGGCTAGCAGTCAGTTAAGTTTTTGTTAAACAGTCGGACCACCTTTGTTATTGCACCCTGTGATCGCAGCCATACGACTACAAACACAGGGACCCCTTATACCGAAGGCACGGGGCCATTTTGCCGAATTCCCTCAATTGGATTAGACCTTCACACTTTAGGCTTCTCACCTAGGGGCACCTGTGCCGGTTCTGGGTACGATTATCCAAGATATTTTCCAGTTTCTTTTTTACGAACTCCGGAAATCAGCAGAATAGGCCATACAGCCTACTTTTCTGGGATTTGATCAAATTCTCATCATTATGATACTCCTTTGATATATTCCCATTAACACAATTGATCATGTGTCTACCTATTCAGAAGTGTCAGAAACCGGACCTGCGTCACCGCGTATACTTGGACAGTACAGGAATATTAACCTGTTTCCCTTTCTAAGATTTATTTTGTGAATCAGATTAGGATCAACTTACCCTTGACTGATCTGCATTGTCAAGGAACCCTTGCCCTTTCAGTGGCAGAGATTCTCACTCTGCTAAGATCCTACTACCGCCAGGATTCTCATTTCTATGAGGTTCACTCCTTCTCGCGAAAAAGCTTTTTCCCTCACAGGACGCCTACTTACCACTTAGTTTATTACTAGTCTATAGTATCGGTGATCAACTTAGCCCTGTCCATCTTAAAGACCTGTAACCTTGACAAGTAAGTTGTTACACACTTTTTAAAGGATGGCTGCTTCTAAGCCAACCTCCTCGCTGTCTTAGGCTACAGATGCTCTTAACCCTTTAACACTTAGAAGATACTTTAGGACCTTAACTATAGTCTGGGTTGTTCCCCTCTTGGGACCTAAGCTTACCCCAGGCCCCCGTTTATTAGGATCTTCAACGCTGAAACATTTGGAGTTGGACAGGGAACCGATCCTTTTCAGGACCTAAATTCCTAATCCGTAGCTCTACAATTTCAGCAGTCTGACCTAACACTTGACTAAGGCCAATTTCAGTAGGAACCAGCTATCGTTGGGCTCGATTGGCTTTTTACCCCTAGCTTCAAGTTAGAAGAACACTTGTCCGTAGAACCTCTTCAGGCCTTCACGAGGTTTTACCCTCGTTTCACCTTACTCAAAGCTAGATCGCCCAACTTCGGGTCATATCCAAGTGACTTAAGGCCCTTTCAGACCTTACCCCTCGTAAACTGCGGGTTATTGGTTTCCCTTTGGATTTCTCCTTGCCACTCAGATAAACTCCCTGGCACGTTATTCGAAACGTACGGCACAACTCCGAAGAGCAGTGCCATTCGATAGCTATCAGGTTTGAGGATCTTTGAACTTCCTGTTAAGGGTTCTTTTCAGCTTTCCTTCACAGTACTGTTTCTCTATCGGACTCTCTGAATATTTAATTTTGGAAGTTGATGACTCCCATATTCCCATTTAGTCTCCAGTAAATGGTACTCTTGAACTGTTCAAAACCGACTAAATTACCTCTACGTGGCTATCACACTCTAAGGCGTCCCTTTCCAGGGAACTTTGAGTTTTCTAGTTACGGTAAAGAGCAGCCACACCACATCTCTATTATGTTTCCACAACAGATTCAGTTTGATTTATGCTGCTTTCAGTCGCTCTTACTTACAGCATCTCGGTTGATTTCTTCTCCTGCAGGTACTAAGACGCTTCAATTCCCTGCGTTCCCTATCCTTTCGGATTAGCCGAAGCTATGAAGTCACATTCAGGAATTTCCGGTTCAAAGCTTACGTGCAGCTCGCCGGAACATTCTATAGCTTGTCATACCCTTCATCGGTTAGAGAGCCGAGCCATCCACCTGATAGCGTAGTCTATCTCCATTTTTATGCATGGTTTTCATCGAATAGATAAATATGATCATCTATCATTAAACCCTTCATTCAATATCGTCGGATATTGAATTGCTTTATGATATGAATATGATTTGATCCTTTTCATGGATCTTGATATAAAGTGGACCCGTCGGGACATTCACAATGAAAGTCCACTTTCACTGATTCGAACCCAAGACCCCCGCCTGTCTTCAAGATGAAATCAATCCATCTAATGCAAGGGCGATGCTCTATTTTCCAACAACCTAAAAAGATTGTTACCGGACTGAGCTACG
The DNA here is from genome assembly GCA_014729675.1 of Candidatus Woesearchaeota archaeon. GTDB lineage: Archaea > Nanobdellota > Nanobdellia > Woesearchaeales > WJKL01 > WJJM01. Next base: position 18,112 of record WJJM01000007.1, read on the forward strand.
GGCCCATTTGTGATTATAAGATGAGTAGGTTAAAAATGGAGGTGATTTGTTTCTTCATGAGTAAATGAAAAAACAATGAAAATCAAGAGATTTTCAAGATTTTTATTTCTGATGAAATAAAAATAATAAGGAGGTGATCCACCCGCAGGTTCCCCTACGGATACCTTGTGACGACTTAACCCGCCTCACTAAGCTTAGGTTCGAATTAACAGATTGCTAAGCCTCACCTAAACTCGGCTCGGATGGTTTGACGGGCAGTGAGTGCAAGGAGCAGGGACATATTCACCAGACGATGATGACGTCTGATTACTAGGGATTCCATCGTCATGAGGACGAGTTACAGTCCTCAATCTGAACTAAGATAGGATTTCGAGGATTAACTTCTCCTTTCGGAGTTGTGTCCCATTGTTCCTACCATTGTTGCGCGCGTGTAGCCCAGAAGATTCGGAGCATACAGACCTACCGTAGCCTGCACCTTCCTCCTTGTTTCCAAGGCAGTCTCCACAATGTGCTCGATTCTAAAAGTCGATAGCAATTGTGGATACAGGTCTCGCTCGTTGCCTGACTTAGCAGGACACCTTACGGTACGAGCTGACGGCGGCCATGCACTACCTCTCGGCTCGTCAAGTAAGGCCTTCAACCTGACTATCATCCTGCCGTCGCTTCTGGTGAGATGCTCTGCGTTGAATTAGATTAAACCGCAAGCCGCACCCCTTGTGGTGCTCCCCCGCCTATTCCTTTAAGTCTACTGATTACCCTCTAGTTGAGTGATAATTTCAGCCTTGCGACCATACTTCCCAGGTGGCGAGCTTAACACCTTCGTTTCGACACTGCATATTCATGAAGAATATGCAACACCTTGCTCGCAGAGTTTATGGCCAGGACTACTCGGGTAATTAGTTGAGTTTTATATACTCCTGATGTTCTTAATTTCGTTCAGTATTTTTAGCAACAAACAAACGAAACCAATTCTGAGACAGGAGTCTCAATATCTAATCCGGTTTGCTCCCCTGGCTTTCGTCCCTCACCGTCGAAGCTGTACTGGTTAGGCGCTTTCGCCACAGGTGGTCCTCCAAGGATTATAGCATTTTACCGCTCCCCAAGGAATACCCCTAACTCCTTCCAGTTCCAAGTCTGACAGTATCTTTTGCACGCTGTTATGTTGAGCACAACAATTTCACAAAAGACTTATCAGACCGGCTACGGACGCTTTAGACCCAATAAATCTGATTGCCACTTGTAGCGCTGGTGTTACCGCGGCTGCTGGCACCAGTCTTACCCACTACTTATTCGCCAAAGTATTTACCTTTGGCAAAAGCCTATGCTAAGCATAAGCACTCGGGATTCCCTTATCACACTTTCGTGCATTGTAAAGGTTTCGCGCCTGCTGCACCCCGTAGGGCTAGGACCAGTATCTCAGTGTCCTTCTCAGGGCTACCTCTCTCAAGGCCCTTACAGATCTTCGGTTTGGTGGGCCTTTACTCCACCAACAGCCTAATCTGCCGCCGACTCATCCTTAAGCGTTGCCTTTCAAAGAAAACACCTTCCAGTAGAATTCTTCTATCAGGTCTTAGCTTCAGTTTCCCAAAGTTATCCCTGACTTAAGGTTAGATTATCGACGTGTTACTGAGCGATTCGCCTGTGTTCCCGAAGGAACCCTCTGACTTGCATGGCTTAGTCGAATCCCGATAGCAGCAACCTCCCGCAGGATCAACGGGAATTGTTCTTTTGGTCGCAATTATCGTAATAGACGGTTATTCCGTCTTATTTTTAACCTACTCAGATACTTAACCATACGGTAAGTATCAATTTCGCCTTCTATATGTGTTTTAGAATCTTATATCTAAAATATAGATTTTCCGTATTGGAGGCGATGAAATTCAAGTAAATAACACCTTATTTATAAATCTTATGGTATTATTTGGCGTAAGAACGAAGATTTAACTTCTACTATCAAAGATAGTATAAGGCAAGAAAAATTAAATATTTAAAAAGATAATGTTTTTGAAACTGATCTGAACAAGAAAATTACTTCTTAGCTCTCATCCTTTTCTCTTTCTTCATCCTTTTTCTCTGCCACTTCCATCTCATCTGGCCTTTCTTCTTCCATCTTCTTGAGCTTCTTTTCATATTTTTTCCTCGTGATAATAAAGTGCCTCCAGCGGGATTTGAACCCACGTCCCTGCCTGTTTTCGACGAAAAGATCGTCTCGAAAAGGCAGGATGATTGGCCGGGCTACACTATGGAGGCAAATTGGCAAAAAGCCTTTGTTGGCTTTGCCGATGGGTCTGAGGGGACTTTCATGCAAAAGGCATATGCCTTTTGGTCAATTTGAACCCCCGACCTCCGGCTTTCTTAGATTTGAACCGAAGGTGGTCATATAAGACCGGCGCTCTAATTGCCCGTTTATCCAAATGATGGATAAGCACCAGACTGAGCTACAGACCCATGTTCAGTTTAAAAAACTTTGGTTCATATTTAAAGTTTTCTAAGTTAAAGGCATTTATAATCATAATATTTAAATATAGCTTATAAATATCACTTATTAAACTTTGGGCCCATGGTCTAGCGACTGCGCATGCGAAGCATCGCTCGCAGCTAGAAGCTATGACAGTGCCCTTACAATGCGAAAGCATAAGTGAGGCATTGATCGCCGGTTCGAGTCCGGCTGGGCCCATTATATATCAAAACAGCTTTCTTTTCTTTTTGCGCTGGTGATCTAGTGGCTATGATAGGGCCTTGCCAAGGCTCTTACCCGGGTTCAAATCCCGGCCAGCGCATATCACATAACCAAATATAGAGAACTATGCTTCTTTCTAACCAGCATTTTAACATAGCTTTATATACTGTGCCCCAGATAATCAGATTATGGTAAGATTTGAAAGATCAAAAAACAGAAAAGACAGAAAAAGATCCATGGGAAGAGGGAAAAGAGATGGAAGAGAATTCCGCGGGAATTTTGAAGACAGGCCTAGAAAAAGAGAATCCAGAGGAAGATTAGAGATGACAAAAGTTACATGTTCTAAATGTGGAGAAAGATGTGAAGTTCCTTTCAAACCAAAATCAGACAAACCTTTATTTTGCAGTGATTGTTTTGAGAAGAACGAAAATAACAACAGGAGGTCAACAGGCAGATCAGGCAGGTCTCCCAACAACGGACTTTCTGAGAGAAACCTTGATGTAATAAATGAAAAGCTCAACAAGATAATGAAAGCACTAAAGATAGATTAGGCTCATACATTTCTTTTAAACCATAACAAAATATATAAACTATCATATCTTATCTTTAGATATGGAGCAGGAAGAACTGTTTAAGGTAATCTTTGACAAGGATGACATCACTTGGAAGTCTCTTCTTTATGAGCTTGTGCGTTCAGAGGACATGGATCCATGGGATATCAATGTTAGCGACCTATCCCAAAAATTCCTCGATATGGTAAGGCAGCTTAAGCAGATGGACTTCAGGATATCAGGCAAGGTTGTGCTTGCATCTGCTATACTTCTAAAGATAAAATCCAAGAGGCTGCTTGGAGCAGATCTTGAAAACCTTGACAGGATGTTTGCCCAGAATGACGAGGAAGAAGAAGGACTTCTTGACGAGCTTGAGCAGGAGAAGATACAGCAGAAAGAAGAGCACCCTAACAGGCCTTTGATCCCAAAAACACCTCAGGCAAGGAAAAGGAAAGTAAGCATCTTTGACCTGGTCAATGCCCTTGAAAAAGCAATGGAAGTCAAGAAAAGGAGAGTCATGAGGGACATGCCTGCCGTTGATGTGACCATCCCTGAAAAAAAAATAGATATAAGCCAGACAATAAAGGATGTATATGGCAGGATAAGATCATATTTCATAAAAAATACAGGAAGCAAGCTTACATTCTCTAAACTGATTCCATCAGAGACAAGAGAAGGAAAAGTGTATACATTCATCCCTTTACTTCACCTAAGAAACCAGAGAAAGATAGACCTGCATCAGTTTGAACACTTTGGGGACATAGAGGTTGAGATGCTTAGAAGATCCAACAAGGAAAGCATAGACAAAGAACTGAGAAAATCCTCTTCTTAAATAGATAGCTTTTTAAACAGCCTTTGTTTCTTTTTTCTAAAATGGAATTAACTGATGAAGAAAAGAAATTTTTAAAGTTCCTCTTAAAGAAAGAGTTAAGCACACTTGAAAAGCAGGAAAAGACAATCGAAGACTTTGAGCCCGAATTCCAGTTTCTTGCAGCAGAGGAAAAATATGAACTGCTTTTAAAGGATATGATAAAGAAATTAGAGGATTAAGATGGAAAACAAAAAAGACCAGCAGGAAATTCAGCAGAAACACATGCAGCTTCAGATGCTAGACCAGCAGATGCAGCAGGTACAGAAGCAGCTTCAGATGCTAGACCAGCAGATAAAAGACCTTCAGACCACAAGCCAGGCATTGACAGACATTAGGGAAGTCAAACCAGGAACAGAGGTTCTGTTTCCAATCAGCAATGGCATATTCTTAAAAGGCGAACTTAAAGAGAATGACAGGCTGACCATCAATGTTGGAGCAAACACATCTGTTGAAAAGACAATCGACGAAGGAAAGGAGCTCTTGGACAATCAACTGCAGGAACTTATAAGATATAAGCTCGAACTTGATCAAAACATCAGCAAACTAAGCTCAAAAGCTATGGAGCTTGAGAAAGAGATTTCATCCGCTAACCAATAAAATGTTTGATTTCTTCAAGAAAAAACTGAAAGGAGCAGTCTCTGATATAAGCGAGAAGATAGATGAAGAAGGAGAAGAAGATATAAAAGAAGAACTTAAAAAATCTCCAAAAGAAGAAGTATCTGAAGAGACTCCAGAAAAGAAAGAAGAAACATCTACTGAAGAGACTCCTGAAAAAGACGAGAAAAAAGGCTTCTTCTCAAAAATTTTCTCAAAAAAAGAAGAAATTGAATCTGTTCCAGAAGAGCAGATGGAAGAGGTCCCTGTCGAAAAAATTGAAAAACAGCTTGAGCAGGAAAAATCTGAAAAAGAAAAAGAAGAAAAAGCCGAAGAAGAGAAGAAGAAAGCAGAGAAAAAAGTCAAAGAAGACCTTGAAAAAGGAGAAATCCCTTCTATACAAAGCCTTACAGAAAGAAAAAAACAAGTTAAAGAAGATATCCAAGAGTCTGAAATATTTCCAGAACCAGGACTATCTGAAAAACAAGAGCCTCCTGAAGAACAGGAAAAAGAAGAAAAACCTGAAGAAAAAAAAGAAGAGATAAGGCAGGGCACAGAAGAGATAAAAGAAGATACAGAAGAATCAGAAGAGAAAAAACCTTCGAACGAAAGTAGGGAGGGGTTGGAGAAGACAAAGGGTCTGTTCTCCAAGTTCAGGGAAAAGATAGTAACAAAAAAGATAACAGAATCACAGTTTGATAGTTTATTCTGGGACTTAGAGCTTGCATTACTTGAGAATAATGTTGCAGTTGAAGTCATAGAGAAGATAAAACAGAACCTTAAGGAAAATCTTGTAGACAAGCCTATAAAAAGAAGCGAGATATCTTCCATAGTTACTGAAACTCTTAGCGACACCATAAGAGGACTTTTTGATGTTGAGCAGTTCGATATTGTAAAAAAAGCAAAGGAGAAAAAACCTTTGGTAATATGTTTTGTAGGCATAAATGGCTCTGGAAAGACAACCACTATAGCTAAAGTAGCAAAACTTTTGCAGGATAATGGATTGTCCTGTGTATTGGCAGCCTCGGATACTTTCCGTGCAGCGGCTATTGATCAATTACAGCAGCATGCAGATAGGTTAGGTCTCAAACTCATAAAGCATGACTATGGCTCAGATGCAGCTGCAGTAGCATATGATGCAATATCTCATGCAAGGTCCAAAGATATAGATGTTGTCCTTATAGACACAGCAGGACGTATACATTCCAATGTTAACCTTATGGACGAGATGAAAAAGATAATAAAAGTTGCTGATCCTGACTTAAAGATATTCGTAGGAGAGTCTATAACTGGAAATGACTGCACAGAGCAGGCTAAAAAGTTCAACGAAACCATAGGGATAGATGGGATAATATTATCCAAAGCAGACATAGACGAGAAAGGAGGAGCAGCAATCTCAGTTTCTCATGTAACTGGAAAACCCATATTATATTTGGGCGATGGACAGGAATATTCTGACCTTAAGAAATTTGACCCCGGTATAATTGTTGAAAGCCTTGGACTTTAGATTCCTGACATTTATAAAAAGTAAATTTAGAATCAATCCTATCTATGGCACTCGTGAGCTGTTTTTTGATATATTTCTCAGCCCACTCGTGCACTGCCTCAATCCGATTTAAGCTGAGTTCTAATTTAAGTCTTAATCCAACTTAGCACTAATCGCTTCTGCTTCCGCGCTATAGTGGCGAGCAAAGCGAGCGTTATAGATAGGGATTTTTAGATTATTACATATGAAAACTTTAATTGACAATAATTATCGCAAGGCAGCTATGCCGATCTAGAGATTAACATTGAATTTAAAAATATTTTTCAAAAATACAATTTCAATTAGAAATATTTATATACTTTACAGCCTAAAACAGGTTAAAGAGGTGATATTGATGGCTAAACACGATCCAGCACATCCAAGAGGAGACAGGTTTCTTGCAGTGCTGTCTTACTTGAACATATTGTTCTTAATACCTTTGCTTGTTGCAGACAAGAACTCATGGGTACATAAGCATGGAAAACAGGGATTTATATTCTTTTTAGGTACACTGTTGGTGTGGATACCTTTGCTTGGATGGGTATGGGGATTATACCTTATAATAATGTGGGTAGTTGTAATCATAAAAGTCCTGGCAGGAGCTCCTTACTGGAACATCCCAATAATAGGAGACATAGCTGAAAAACTAAATATATAATCTTTTTCTTATAATTATTTATTTTCTTCTTCAAATTCAATCTTATTTTCAAACATTATTCCTTTCTCCAGTTTTACAGGTCTCCAGTCATCTTCTATAAGATTAGCCTGAAGCCATTCAGCAAGCTCTTTGGGGTTCCCTATCGTAGCAGACAGGGCAACTATCTGCACATCTGCAAGCATCTGCATAAGCATTGTCATAATAACCTCTAATGTAGGCCCCCTTCCAGAGTCATTCATAAGATGAACCTCATCTACCACTATAGTCCCAACTTTACTGAGCCAGGGAGCATGATGCCTTATCAAAGAATCAAGCTTCTCAGCAGTGCAGACGATTATATCATAAGATTCAAGAAAAGGGTCAGCACTGTCCAGATCTCCAATAGACATAGCAACATTCAGAAACTTATACCTTTTCTTGAAATCATTGAACTTCTCTCCAGCCAGAGCTTTTGAGGGGACTATATAGATTGCCTTTCCTTTTTCTTCTAATATTCCTTTTACCATAGCCAGCTCAGCTATCAATGTCTTCCCTGAGGCAGTTGGAGTACACACAAGAAGGTTTTTCCTTTCCAGGAGCCCATTTCCTATCGCCTTTTCCTGTGCAGGTCTGAACTCATCTATCTCAGGCAGAAGGGTATTGTAAAGCCTGCTTGGAATCCTGTCTTTAGCATCGTCCAGTTTCATATAAAACAGAAATAAATCTTTATTTAAAAACTATTTGGCTTTTCCCTGCTTTTTGACCTTTTTCTGGGCCTTCTTTATCTTTTCCCTGTCTCCAAGATAATAATGTTTCTTAGGCTTTAACTTTTCATCCAATTCATAGACAAGTGGGATCCCGGTAGGAATATTAAGATGAGGTATCTCTTTATCAGGGATCTTGTCAAGATATTTTACCAAGGCCCTTAAGCTGTTTCCATGTGCAAATATAACAACTTTCTTTCCTTTCTTAAGCTCTGGCACTATCTCTTTTTTCCAGTAAGGAACAACCCTTTTCACAGTATCTTTCAAAGATTCTGTCAGAGGAAGATATTTTTTTGGGATGTCTTTGTATCTCGCCTGATTCCCTGGCCATCTTTTATCATCTTTATCCAATGCAGGAGGCCTTACACCATATCCTCTTCTCCAAAGATGCACCTGTTTTTCTCCTACTCTTTCAGCTGTCTTTGCCTTGTTCAGTCCCTGCAAAGCTCCGTAATGCCTTTCGTTCAGCCTCCAGGATTTTTTTACTGAAATCTTTCCTTCAAGACCCATCACTTTCAGCACTATCTTTCTTGTCTGATGGCTTCTTTTTAAGAATGAATCAAAGGCAATATCAAATTCATAGCCTTTTTTCTTAAGTATCTTTCCAGCTTCTTTAGCCTCTTTTTTCCCTTTTTCAGAAAGAGTAACATCTGTCCAGCCTGTAAACTTATTAGCCTTGTTCCACTTGGATTCTCCGTGCCTTATCAGGACAAGCTTTATCACTTGAAAAACCTCTTTCCAGCGTATTTTGCCTTAGTGCCTAACTCTTCTTCTATCCTTAAAAGCTGGTTATACTTTGAAAGCCTCTCCCCCCTGCATGGAGCTCCTGATTTTATCTGTCCTGTTCCCAGCCCAACAACAAGGTCAGCTATAAAAGAATCCTTTGTCTCTCCTGAACGATGGCTGACCATCACATTCCAGCCTGCTGCTCTTGCTTTTTTGCATGCTCCTATGCTTTCAGTTATGGTCCCTATCTGATTTACCTTCAATAATAAAGCATTGCAGGCCTTTTTCTCTATAGCCATATCTATCCTTTCTGGATTTGTAACAAGCAGGTCATCTCCTACAACCTGTATGTCATCTCCAGCCTCTTTCAGGAATTCTGCATGATTGTCCCAGTCGTCCTGGTCAAATGGATCTTCGATGCTTATTATATCATATTTTTTTATGAATCTTTTATACAGGCTTATCATCTGCTTTCCGGTCTTTAGCATGATATCAGGGCTCTTTTCTGTCTTAAAATCAAGGTCATATCTTTCACCTTTGTAAAACTCAGAAGCAGCAATATCCATGCCGATCTTTATCTTTCCTTCATAGCCTGCTTTTTTTATGGCTTTTTTCAAAAGCTTTAATGCTCCTTCATTGTCCTGGATATCCGGAGCAAATCCTCCTTCATCTCCGACATTAGCAGCATCCTGCCCGTATTCTTTTTTTATTATCTTCTTTAAGACATGATAAGTTTCTGCTCCCATCTGCATAGCCTGCTTAAAGCTTCTTGCACCTACGGGAAGTATCATGAATTCCTGCATAGCTAACCTGTTGCCGGCATGCTCTCCTCCGTTTATGACATTAAAGCTTGGAACAGGAAGAACATTTCCCTTTTCTCCTGTAATATCTGCTATATGCCTGAATAAAGGAACCTGCTTCTGCAAAGCTCCTGCCCTGCACGCAGCCATCGACACTCCCAATATTGCATTAGCTCCCAGTCTTGACTTGTTCTTTGTCTTGTCCAGCTCCAGCATGACCTGATCTATATCCTCCTGCTTAGCAGGATCCATGCCTGCAATCTTTGGAGCTATCTTCTTATTGACATTCTTAACAGCTTTCAGAACTCCTTTTCCATCATATCTTTTCTTGTCATCATCCCTAAGCTCTATAGCCTCATGTTTCCCTGTAGAAGCTCCGCTTGGAACAGCAGTCCTAACAACCCCGTCTTCAGTCTGCATCTCAACCTCTACAGTAGGATTGCCTCTTGAATCAAGAATCTCTCTTGCCTTAGTCTTTAATATAGCCATCATAACACCTCTTTATCATAATCACATAAAGAAATCTTATATTAAAAAATGTTTCTATTTTGTTTTGATACTATCTGGAAGATAAAGCTTCTTGCCTTCAAATTCTTTAAATTTATCTGCCTCTGGAGGTATTAGATAAATTCTATCATTGTCCTGCTTTGCGATCCCATGGTCGAACATCCACTTTCTAAAAAATCTTATCTTAAGCTTGTCAGACAAGGGATTTTCATCATGTTTCCATAATTCTGCATAATTGTCATAATAATAGTTTATAATGTGGTTCTTGTAAGTCTGAGAATATTTGTCTGTATCTTTATTAAATTCTTTCAACTGTTTGTCTATAGCTCTAAGCTCCATAAAAACATTGACAACTGAATTGTTTGGATTTGGATCTTTGGCCAGATTTTGTTTTAGATAACTTCTTAACTCCTCAGGATTTATTCTTTCATCTCCCTTATAATAAAACTCAGCATGGTCTATCTCTTGTTTTAGGCAGCTAACAAGGTCATGTTCATTTTTTATCATATCCCCTTCAAAAGCCCAATCAAATACAAGTATCAATGGATTAAGTTTTTTTGCAAAATATTCCTCAATATCTTTTGCATTTGGTACAGTTATAGCATTAGTATGCAGGTTCATCTTTACATCCTGCTTAAGGACATTCTTGTTATATTCCAGAATATTTTTTATCCTTTTTTTGCTGGCATATTCAATCTTTGTATGTTTAGGAGGATTTATCTTTTCAGCAATATCAGAGATATACATCTCTCTTATTGATTTGTCAATACATGCATTTTCAAACCTTGTCTTTTCTTCTACTTTTTGCTCTAATCTCTGCTGGCTTTCCTCTATCTTTGCAGCACTCTCTTCAGTCTTTGGCCTGAAATACATAGCTCCCCAACCAATACCAGCAAGAGCAGCCATCATCAACAGTAGTCCTTTTACATCCTTTTTCATACAGAATCAGTATATTTCATAATTTAAAAAGCTGAGGCTACTTCCATCTCATCAGCATGGGATCAACAGTATCCTGTTCCCATCCAGCATTCAAAAGAGCCTGTCTTATCTGTTCTTTGTTATACCCTCTTGCAGACATGGTCTTGATATATCTTTGAAGCATATTAAATCTTTGTACATCTATCTTAGGCTCAGCCATGCTTCCCTTTTCTTTTTCATATACAGCAAAACCCAATCCTCCGACAATAGCAACCACTATAACCGTAAAAAGCACATAAGCCCAGAAATAACTTTTTTCTTCTACAATTTCTATACTTGCTGGTCTTTCTGTTCCAGGATCAACTGTTGTATCTTCCTGGACAATTTCATTTTCTTGAATTGTTGTTACATCTTCTATTCCGCTGCATTCCTTTTCTTCTGTCCTGTCTGGTTCAGGAGTGCATGTTCCAGTATCTGAACATATCCTTGTTTCTATGCCATCTATGCAATCACCCCATTCATTACATTCCCATCTATGAAAACATTCCGGCACATTAGTTGAAGAGCCTCTGCCCCCACCGCTTCCTCCTCCGCCACCAGAAGAACTGCTTCTAGAAGGAGGATTTATATGATTATATTCAACATCAGAAACTTCAATGTCTATCTCATTATTTGAACCTTCTAATGTCTGCTCAGCAACCTTAACCCCTTCAATCTTTATTTCAACTATTTCTCCATTTTCATAACCTTCAATAAAAATAACAGGATCATAGCCGTATTTGTTATCATTTATCTCTCCAGAACCCAGCACAACACCTTCATCCTCAAAAGTTATCTCGCTTCCGTCAGATATACTTTTATCTATATCTCCATAAACTTGTATAGGTATTTGCGGCTGAGCAAATACTATTCCTGCAAATAATACTGCAATTAAGATATAAGTTAGCTTCATGGTACAATTGTTCCAGCTTCTTTCATATAGATCCAATAACCTTTTCCAGGCTCAAGCAAAGGATCCATGTCAATGTTCAGTTTTCTCAGCTGCCCTGCCTCATAAGTCCACAAAGAAGAATACTTCCCTTCAATATTTTCCAGAGCATCAGAGCTTCTTATTTGTATTTCAGAATGTATTCCTACAAGGTTCCATCCTTCATCAAGATCAAAAGTAGGTATAACTTCTGGCTCTCCTACACCTATGGTTCCTCTTGTATTCAATACTGAATTTTCTTCCATATAGATCCAATAAGCAATCCCAGGCTCGATAGTTTCAAGATTGCTTGGAATATTAGGGTCAGGATTCCACACTTTCCACCCTGATTCAGCTTTGTAAGTATATACAACTTCAACATCTTCCTTTATGTCAGCAAAAACATTTTCAATATCCTTGTCAACAAGCACATAAGGTATTGAGAAAAGATTCCAGCCTTCATCCAGAATTACATTATAAGTAGTTCCTGCCTCGATGCAAGCTCCATCTTCACAGCCATTAGTGCATTCATATTCTATTGAAGAAACATCTTCTGATTCAGGATTACAAAAATATTCCATTACATATTCCTTAGTACTTCCATCTTCTAATTCCTCTCCGATACACTGATCTTCATAGATCCCATGTGTTGTATCCACAGTCCCTTTCACATAATAATTCTTCCCGCTATCAGAATCAGTGCACTCCTCTTCAAGAATCACACAAGCACCATCTTCACAGCCATTAGGGCATTCATAAGATTCATGGCTCCAAGAAGTTCCATTACAATAATGTTCATCTAGCAGATTGTCATGCCAGACACCGTCAATATAATATCCACACTTATCTTCTGCTCTATACTGTGATCTGCTTTCATCTCCCCATAAGACTATCCCCTTCACATAATAGTTCTTTCCACCGTCAGAATCAATGCAACTTTCTTCTGTAGGAACATTTTCCATGCAAAGATATACAGAAGGTTCCATTCCAGTTTCTTGTGTTATGCTGCTTACTATAACCCTTATTCCATCATGAGTCAATGATTGACCCACTCTTTTGTTGAACCTTAATTCTCCAAAGCTTAGATCAACAATCATCTCTTCAGGGTCAGCATCGATAGCTTCAACTTCAAATTCAACTCCAGAATATCTATAAGTTTCACCTTCAACCAAACTCACACAATCTTCAACTGGAAACTCAAGATCAGAAGGATATTTCTCTACATAAGCTTCAAATATAGAATCCATCTTATGCCCACTATAGCCTTCATTCTCCTTATATGTACTAATTAATATTATTTTGTTTCCACTATACCAAAGTGCCCCTAAGTAAGGATCATCACCTATAACATAAACATTATAACCTAGATGGGTTTCTATCTCAATTCCTTCAACATCATCAGATATATCTTCTATCAATATATCAAACATATCAGAGGTAACTTCATTTTCATATATTTGAACCAGAGCTGAAAACATATCACTATATCTAGCAGAATATCCTTCCACAGAAGGATTATCTTGTAAATCAAACTCTTCTCCATATGCTGAATCAAGATATTCTAATTCCCCAATATCTTCTTCAATAAGAACAGTTTCTTCTGATTCATCAAGACCCAAACAAAGTTCAACAGCTGAGTTATTGTCTGATATGCTTATTATACCGATTAATACATTTTCATATTCAAAAGACTCTTTTTCTTGTTTGTCTTCATACTTCAATCCCGATTCAACAACCTCAAAATCAACACCATCTTCATCTATATTTATTATTTCAAATGTTTCATTATTATATGTAAATTCCTGGCCATCTGCAATTATCATAGTTTGGTCACATTCTTCAGCCACCACATCAAAAGCCCTCCCTACTGTAGGCTCATTTATCTGATCAATGATGAAAACAACCAATAGAACAGAAACAACAGCAAAAACACTAATAAGCGCATAACCTTTCAATTTTTCATTATTCATAATATTACCTCTTTTTCTTCTTACTGCCTTTTAAGATGATAAAAACAAAAGCTATCACAAATATAGCTGCAACAACTGATATAATATTTCCAAAGCCATATATTTCTTCTTCAGCAATAGGTATCTCTTCAGCAGGCTCTGTATATTCTACAGGCTCTTCACAAGCTCTTTTTTCTATTGGCTTTTCTCCTTTTAGCCTGCAGTCATTCAAGTCTATACATTCCCTTGTCTGCCCTCCATTTTCACATCTGCTCCACTCAGAACATTCCCAGTCGCTCTTGCATAATAAAGCTTCAGCGACAGCAGTGCTTACTTCTGCTCTCTTGCTTGCTGGGATAGTTATATCTTTTTCATTGACAGTGTTAAAATAAGATATTTCTGCTATCTTTATATCTTCTATATAGACATCAACAGAATCTCCCTCTGCATAACCTTCTTTTTTAGAAGTAGCAGGGTTGTCCATCTTGAAAGCCACTTTTTCATCATATCCGAACCTGCTATCTTTCAGCTGCGCAGAAGCAATCTCCAGCCCATCAACCTTAAAGCTTATCATTGCTCCGTCCTGCAAAGATGGGACAACTTCTCCATAAACTTTAGTAGGCTGCTCATAATGATATGCCCTGCCGGCTATATTTCCATATCCAGCAAGATTTACCATGCCAAATCCTATGGATAATATAAGAAGAGCAAATACGCTTATAAGAATATAACTTTTGAATTCCTCATTTTTTGCCATATGACTGCCTCTTTTTAGTTAAAATAGGTACAATGATATTTAAATAATTCGGTTTTTGATTGAGGGACATGAATTTAATTATACAAATTCTTCTTTTTTAACAAAATATCTTATCTATCCAACTTAATTTCATATCTATAAAAAAGCAAAAACTTGAATCCTATTTTTAAGTCAGACTTTGATCTGTATAATTGAAAGCCTGCCTTGCGATCAGAATTTTAAAAATCCTAATCCATGGCACTCACAGCTTCGCTGTTCGTGCAAAGCCCTATAGTTGCGTAAGCAACCCCGTGCACAGGGAATCTCTGATTCACTAGTGTCCATCTTCGCAGCTAAGATAAGTTCTGGCTTTGATAACAATTAACAAGTGACTGCTCTCTCAGCTAAGCCAACTGAGCACTAAACGCCTCTGTTTCAGCGCTATAGTAGCGAGCAAAGCGAGCGTTATAAATTAGGATTGAAAATCCTGATTGCAGGGCAACTCTGTTGACCTAGAAATAAGGATTTTTAGACCAGTACCATATGAAAACTTTAATTGAAAATAATTATCTCAAGGCAGTTTTGCTGACTAAAAATTAGGATTCTTGAATTATTCCATGCAAAAACTTTTATCCATTAGAATAATTAACATTCAGAACCCTGGGAATTATATCTTCAAAGCCCCAATAACCGAACAACTTTTCCAGTAACAAAAACCTCTGTAAATGCAGCGACAGCAAGAACTATCAAAGCAACAAAAAACATGAACAATGCATCCTCTAATATCCTGTTAAATCTTTTGCTTCCGAACTTCTCGACAAGCATGGCCTTGCTCACTATCCCCCCTGATATTGCAGCAAGGAAATAACCTCCTGCCTCTGTTATAAGATGAGGAAACACTGCAAGCAGTGTAAGCCCGAAATAGATAAAAGGATTCTGGCCTGAAACAATGGCTCCTTCTCTTGCTATAGCCCCGAATATAACCCCCCAGACTGAAGCATTCCATGTTATTATGAATATCGCTCCAGAACCATAGACAAATGAAGCAAGAAGGCAAAAGACAAGCACTTTAAGGTTGTTTGAGAATATCCCTGCAAACCACCCATTTAGCTGAGTAGCCTTTCCAGCTACACCTAAGATGTTTATCTGCTGCGCAAACACCTTGCTTGTAGCTATAGACGGCCACACAACAGAAAAAAAAGAGAAAGCGAGCATTATTCCCAAAAACAAGAATGCATACACTTTAAAGATATCTTTATGATTCTTCAGTATATCTGTAAGTTCAAAGCTTTTCTCTTTTGCAGCCTGGCTCGCTTCTATATTTATCAGCTTGTTCAAAGAAGGTAAGATTATAAGGGCTGTAAAAGCGATAGCAGCCATTCCTGGATTGTCAGGAAACAGCAGCATAGCAGAAAATATCCCAAGTATGCTGTAGCTAAGTCCCATAAGAAAGCTGTATCTTGCTTTCTTCTCTATCCACCTTGCAGAGTAAAGCTTCTCTAACACCATCTTTTTACAAAGATAAGAAATTGAAGTTTATAAATTTAACCTTAGTTGTACTCTGATAGTGAAGCCAATTTGTGTGTTAAACTATATTATGTTGAGGGTGGGACACTCTCGTTGTAAAGCATCTAATGGGGAGGTTCCCCGAGATTTTACAAAGTAAAATACTCATCCTATATAACTAGTCTCTTTCCCAAACTTATTTTTAACTTTGTTTATAGCAGTTGTCTTGGAGACATCAGTCAATTCTTCTGTCTTTTTCATCATGTCTTCTTCAAGCTTCTTTATCTCCTTGTCAAGGTCTTTAAGGTCTATGCCAAGATCCATCTTCATGTTAAGAATCTTCAATATCTCTCTTGCACCTTTAACCCCCAGATACATAGGATGGCCGAATGTTTCAGAAAGCAGGCTTATCGCAGGGATGTCTTCTTTTCCGGCAAGCCCGAGCAATAGTCCTGAAACTCCCACTATAGGCCCTACAACTCCTTTAAGATCATTGCTTGCTTTTGTTCCTTCGCAATATGTCTTTATCATTTTTTTTTCATTTCCTGTACAGTACACTTTTGGCTTTTTTGGTATGTTTTGAAGTCCTATGCCTCCTAGAGTTATTATCTCCTTTCCTTTAAGCTTCCTGAATATCTTAAGAAGCTCTTCACAGAACTCATAGCATGACACTTCATCTATTGGCTGTACATCTCCTGCAAGAAGCAGTATGTCTTTGCCCTTGAAATTGGCATGATATATCTCTATCTTTGGCAGTTCCACCATATTCTCTTCATTCACAAACACAGAATGAGGAAATGTATATGAAAAAAGCTCATATATCTTTTTTGCATCAAGCTCATCTATAAGAAAATCAACAGCAACCTTTCCCACATTACCTATACCAGGCATGCCTTCTATAAGAACAGGATCTTTGAGTTTGGGGGTCTTTTCAACCTCTTCTATCTTCCAGGTCATGCAGTTCCCTCCATCTCTTTTGCTTCTCTCCTGTATTTTCCGTAAGGATCCTCGACACTAAACTTTGCAGGCTTTGGGTTCTCTGTCCTGACCTCGCATCTGCCGCATATCTCTTTCATAGTATATTCTTTGCACTTAGGACATCTCATTATATGTTTCATATTAAGCCTCTTCTTTTGCAAACTCTCCTTCCCCTTCTTGCTTTTCTATATACTTTATCGCGCTTTCAGTGCTTTTCTCTATGATCTTTTCAGCTGTCTTGTAATCGTCAGCTTCAACTATGACGTTATACTGTCCAGAACCTCTGTATGATACGGTTATATTTTCTTTTCCTGCTTTTTCAGCCTTTTTGATAGCGCTTTTAACTTTCTCTACCCCATCAGGGTCATAAGACGTTAGAGATAATATTCCTTTTATCTTCACTGTTGCAGGCTTTATCTTCTCCTTTACAGCCTTTGTAAGTTCTTCTCCAATATTCTTCTCTATTCCAAGCTTTTCACAGCTTGTCTTATCTGCAACTATATCATTAAAAAACTCATGGATATATTCATATTTCTCAAATACTTTCTCGCTTATAGAACCATAGACTTTCCTTACTTCCTTGTCAAGGCTTTTGGCAACACCTTCTATTATCTTCTCTGCTTTCTGCTCCTGCTTTATCTCGCTTGTCTTCTTTCTCCTCTGGCTCTCGTTTACTCTTCTTAAGCTAAGGTCTATATGCCCTTTCTTCCTGTCTATCTTAAGTATCTTGCAGACTACCTTCTTGCCTTCCTGTACATAATCTCTAAGGTTCCTTATCCTTCCAGGACTTACTTCTGAGATATGTATCATGCCTGACTTGTTATATTCGTCAAGCCTTGCAAAAACACTGTGGTGATGGACTTTTGTTACAGTGCATAGAACTATTTCATCTTCCTGAGGCATTCCCTCTCGCTTATATAGCATTTTTTATTCTAATACCTCTAAGACCCTTGCTTTAACCTTGCTCTTTCCTCCTGTAGGTTCAGCAATTGCCTTCCCGCATACAAGACATTTTACTTCACTGCTTGCCTTGCCGAACATTATCTGTTCATTCTTGCATTTAGGGCATCTTACTTTTACAAATTTGCTGTCTGTTTCTTCTTGCATTTTTTAATTCCTCGTAATCTTATAATATAAAAACTATTGCTTTATAAAGGTTTTTATGTTTAGAAATAAAACCCTTATCAGGATTGCTCACTCACTTGAACTCTATCTTTTTTGACCTGAAACCTTTTTTCTGGGTATGCGTTTTTTTGCATTCATTACAGGTATATCTCAGGTCAGTCTTTTTGCTTGTCTTCTTTCCATATCTCTTCCAACTGCTAAGAGCACCCCTGCTTGTCTTTCCTAAATTCCCTGTACCTCTTGCTTCGCCCCTTTTCCTCATCCTTCTCTTGCTTCCTGCTCCAAGAGGTCTTGAGCTTCCAGGAGTCCTTTTTTTTGCTGAAGCTATCTTATGCTCTGTATGCTTTTTGCAGTGAGGGCAGTGCCTCTTGATGGTTTTAGGTAATTTCATGTTATTCATAATTTTTAAGTCATTTAAAAAGCTTTCTAAAATATCATGCTGATTCTGCCTTGCCGCTGTTTATCAGTATATCTGCAACACCTGAAGGCAATTCAGCAGTCTGGTCCTTTTCAAAAGGCCCGTATTCTTCAAGGTCATCTCCGAGGAATTTTTCTATGTTCTCTTTGAATATCACATTTTTGCTTCCTTTGTTTGATTCTTCCTGCTGCCCTGTATTTTCATCCTTATCTTCTCCAGACTCTTCTGCTGTTTCTTTATCTTGTTTTTCATTTTCCTCTTTTGCTTCTTCTTTCTTGTATTCGCTTGCATCCTTGAAATCCCCTGCATTCCCCCTGTTTTCAGCATTTTCTGTATTATCTTCATCACTTTTCACTCTGCTGATATCAGGTTCTTTCAGCTCCAGGATGTTCAGCAGCACCCCTTTCCTGAAACAGTCAAAAATGTCAACATTCTTCTGAAAAAATTGTTTTTCTATTGCAAGCATTGCAGAAGTATCTACTATGCCCCCATTTGTCCTGCTGCAGTCCATGGCCATATTTACTATTTTTCTCTCCCTTCTCTCATAAAGCTCGTTAAGGATCTTCCGTATATTGCTTATCTGCTTTTCAGCTTTTTCTTTCTCACCGATTGAAAAAAGATCTGTCTTCTTTCTCTGTACTTCAAGCTTTTCATCTTTCTCCTTAAGGTATTCCAAAAGGTCGTCAAAGAAAGAATCCTCTAGTTTCTGCAACTCATCCCGTGTTTTTTCCCTCCTTAACAATTCAAATAAGGTTTCATAACTTATATTTACTTCAGGCATTTTCCCCCGTAAATAAAAACATCTAAGTAGTATTTAAACTTTTATATATTTGAATGGTAAGATATTTTAAAGATGATCTTAACTTTATTTTTTCTTAAAAATACGATTCAATCCAATTTCTAAGTCATGCTTTATTCCATATTATTGAAATCCTGCCAATTTTTTCAATATTTCCAAAAATAAAACTAAGATTCAATCCTATTTGTATATTTTTTGATAAAAAGCAGAATTAAAACTTTCAATACTATTTGTGGCACTCGTAGGTGAAAAGTCAGACTCGTTTCACTCGTCTGGAAACCTGCTCGTGCACATCCTCAGTTCAGCTAAGCTAAGTGCT
The DNA here is from genome assembly GCA_014729675.1 of Candidatus Woesearchaeota archaeon. GTDB lineage: Archaea > Nanobdellota > Nanobdellia > Woesearchaeales > WJKL01 > WJJM01. Next base: position 37,482 of record WJJM01000007.1, read on the forward strand.
CAGTTTGCTTAAGCTAAGCCAACTTAGAACTTAATGACTTACACTAAATCCAATCTTAGTGAAGCACAGAGCACTGAAACTTGGGTGGGAAAAAGAAAGAAAGTTCTGCACCAAAAGGGGAGGAGCTAACTGCCGATAGGCAGTCTTCTTTGGGGTATAGCAGCGAGCAAAGCGAGCGTTATAAATTAGGATTGAAAATCCTGATTGCAGGGCAACTCTGTTGACCTAGAAATAATTATTGTTAAATTATTATTTTTGAATAATAATTGCAGGGCAACTCTGTTGACCTAGAA
>WJJM01000008.1 GCA_014729675.1 Candidatus Woesearchaeota archaeon
ATTTAGGACAATAAATGAAGGAATGATGAAAACTTACGATAAAGTCTTCAATGAGATAATCTCATTAGGAAAAGATCCTTCAAAAGTAAAAAGTCAAGAATGGTTTTATTGTTCTCTTAATAATATAAAACCCGAGGTATAAAAATGGCAAAACAAAAATTTGATGTTGCAAAAGGTGTAAAAGATTGGTATAAAGAAGATGCTATCCTAAGAAATCAGGTAAGATCTACATTAAGAAACATTTTTGAAAAATATGGATTTGTTCCAATAGAAACACCAATTATAGAAAGAAGAGATTCTTTAGGGTTCAAAGGAGGAGGAGAAATCCAAAAAGAAGTATTTAGATTGGAAGATCAAGGAGGCAGAAAACTGGCTTTAAGATTTGATCAAACCGTTCCTTTAGCAAGATTTGTTGCATCACATAAAGATCTAAAATTCCCTTTCAAAAGATACGCTATTGGAGAAGTTTTTAGAGATGGCCCTACTCAGCCAGAACAGGGAAGATACAGAAGCTTTACTCAATGCGATGCAGACATTCTTGGAGTTAAAGAGATGGCTGCAGAAGCAGAACTATTTGCATTAGCTCAAGATGCATTTAAAGAACTAGGATTAGGCAATGTAGAAGTTAAGATAAATAATCGTAAATTGTTAGAAGGATTATTAGATTATGCAGGCGTCCCAGACCATGCAAAACTTAGAACAATTACAACATTAGATAAATTAGATAAGATTGGTTTAGATGGCATTAAAGAAGAGCTTTCTGATTTAACTATCTTTGATCAGGAAATGGCTTTATCTAATGATACTCTACAAGAATTATTTGAAAAATATAAAAAACAAGGAATCTCTGGAGTGGAATATCCTATGAAAAGTAAAATAATTTCTGAACTTGACAAAAATGGATATGAAGAGATTTTATCTTTCTTCCAAGATATAGAAGATGAATCAAAACTGTTTACAAAAGTTGCAGAATATAAAACAAAAGGGCCAAAGTTATTAGCTTCTGAAAATGTAGGCAAGATAATGGATTCAATTAGCACAAAAGGTACTAATGATGAAATTTACAACAGATTAACTAGCACAATATCTTCTCCAAAAGGCAAAGAAGGATTAGAAGAAGTAAAAGAACTATTAGATTATTCTTCTAAAATGGGGTTAGATTTTATTCAGTTAGACCCATGTCTTGCAAGAGGATTAGATTATTATACAGGTACAACCATTGAAGTGTATCTTAAAGATAAAAGAATAGTTAAATCAGCAATCCTTGCAGGAGGAAGATTTGATGATATGGTTGGAGATTTCAGAGGAGAGAATGAAGATATTCCTGCTGTAGGATTTTCATTTGGATTAGAAAGACTTGTAATGGTTTTAAAAGATTACAATAAAGATAACATAAAACCAACAAACACAGAACTTTATTTGATCCCAATAGGAAAAACAACAGATGAATGTCTTGGAATTGCACACACTCTGAGAAATCAAGGATTGAACATAGACATGGAACTCCAAAAAAACAAAAAGATAGGAAATAGCATCGGCTATGCAGATACTCTTGGTATCCCTTATGTTGGATTAATCGGAGAAGACGAGATAAAAGAAGAATGTATAACTGTTAAAAATCTTAAATCAGGAATACAGGAAAAAGTAAAAATAGAAAATATCTCTGATTATTTAAAATGATTTTATTTTTATGAATGAAAACCCTCTTATTTCAAAACAAGGATTTGAATATATTTTGTCTGTTTTAGATAAAGAATACTCTAAAAGAACACTTGATCAATTATTGGACTCTCTCATAACAGATTTCCCTCATAAAGATTATGAGATTAATCTCCCAAATAAAAATAAAAAAAGACATAAAAAAATCAGATTATTAAGAAAACAAGAGCAAATAAATGGAATGTTAAATATAGTTGATTTCTTGAATCCATTTAATACAATAATCGAAATTGCATCAGGAAATGGTTTGCTTGCATCATTTTTAGCATCCAAATACCCTTCTACAGAAATTTATGGAATTGATTCTAATGGGGAACTAATAAGAAAATTAAATAACAATAATTTTTCTAATCTTTTTTTCAATAAAAAAGACGCATTTGAATATTTACCTAAAAACAATCCAGAAATAGTTTTATCTCTTCATTCTTGTGGAAATCTGACAGACAGAGTTATAGATATTGCAGTTTCTGCTTCTTCAGATATAATCTGCACTCCTTGTTGTTATGGGAAACTAAAAACAACACCAGAAAAAGAAGATTATATTCTTCCAAGAAGCAAGTCTTTATCAAGTTATACAGATTTTTTCAGGAAAAAAATTATCAAAAAATCCAAAAAATTAGAAGGATATGTGAATGAAGGCAAAAGAAATGTTCAGAATGTACTTCTGGATTTATACAGAGTTCTATTGAACTTTGACCGACTTCTATACCTTAAAGAAAAAGGGTATAAATCATATTTAACTAGAATTACAGGACAGCATATAACTAATCAAGATAATTCAAGACATGCAAATAGTTCATTAAGATATGCAATTGTTGGATTAATTAAATGATTTAACTAGTTCAGAAAATATTTTTTCACATTTAATTATATTCTCTATCTTAACAAATTCATCTGGTCGGTGTGCTTTATCAATTTCTCCTGGTCCGACATTGACACAAGGACATTTATATCTTGATTTTATAATTCCTGCTTCTGTATAAAATTTAGCAGAATCAACAACCACATCAATATTGCATATTTTGAAAGCTTTTTCTAATCTCTCTATTTCTGATTTATCTGTATTAAATGGTTCCAAATTTGATTTGATATTAAAATTAACCAAATTTAGATTATATTTTTTTAATAATTTTAAGATGATTTTTTTTATATAGGGAATTCCTTCTTTGTATAATTCAGAAGTTGGCCTTATATCTATTGTAGCACGAGCTTTATCAGGAACACAATTTATGTTTTTTTCATTTCCTGCCTTAAAAAATCCAAGGTTTAGCGTACTTCCTTTAAACTTATTTATTTCTTCTTTAAGTTCTTCAACTACATTATACAACTTTCCTGCATCTATCCCTTGTTCAGGAGTTGAAGCGTGTGCAGATTTTCCGCTTGCAATAATTTCTATCTCAATACATCCGTTATTTGATCCTATTATCTTCATATTAGTACATTCTGGAAAAACAACAAGTTCAGGATTGAACTTTACATTCTCATCAATAAACTTTTTTACTCCTTTTAGATCTGTTTCTTCACCTATATCAAAAACCAGCATGATATTTTCTGTATTTTCATTTATTACGCTACATATCGCTGCAGCAATTCCTGATTTCATATCACTTGATCCAAGACCATATAATTTATCTTTCTCAGTTATTCCGCTAAATGGTTCTTTTGTCCATGATTCTTTATCTGCTTTGACAGTATCCATGTGGCAAAAGAAAACCAGTTTTGGGTCTCCTTTTTTGATAATTAGATTATATCCTCTTTCATCTACATCTTGCTTAATTATTTTAAAACCTTTTCCAGAAAAGATTTTCCCAATATAATTAGCTATATCTATACAATTATCTGAACTTTCTATTTTTATTAACTCCTTTGTTAGTTCTATTGGGTTCATTTTCTCCTCTTCTTAAGCTCACTAAGTAGGTCCCCTATATAAATATTCTTTTCAGCCATCAAAACCATCAAAAAATAAAAGATATCTCCTAGCTCATATACAATATCTTCTTTTTTATTGTCTTTCACAGCAATAATCAATTCTGCAGATTCCTCTCCTATTTTCTCTAAAATCTTATTTACTGCCCCTTTTGAATCATCAAATAAAGAACTGGTATAAGATTCTTTTTTTGGATTCATTTTTCTGTCTTTTATTATTTCAAACAATTCTTGAAAATTAAATTCTTTGTCTCCAAAACAAGAATAATTTCCAGTATGACAGGCACTTCCTTTTTGTTTTATCTTAAACAGAATAGCATCTTTATCACAATCAGTAGATATCTCAGATATTTTTTGTGTATTTCCAGAAGACTCACCTTTTTTCCATAACTTATTTCTACTTCTAGAATAATACCAAGCATATTCAGTTTCTATAGCTCTCTTCAATGATTCTTCATTGCTAAATGCAAGCATTACTACTTGCCCAGTTTCATCTTGCACTACAGTTGGAACCAATCCATCCATTTTCTCCCAATCTATACTATCTGCTTTAAAAGATATCATAGTATCACCTTGTTTATATCGTATTCAAGTATATCTGTTGCCCCTGCTATTTTTAGCATAGAGATAATCTTAGCTATTTCTTCTCTTGGCACAACAGATTTTACAGCATACCCCCCTGTATAAAGTTTATTCACAGTAGGAGACTTCATACAAGGAAGAATTTTAATAACTTCTTCTAACTTATCACCTTCAACATTCATCTCAATCATAACTTTCTTTCTTGCTATTAAAATAGATTTAAGTATAATTTTTAGCTCTTCTATTTTTTTCTTCTTCCAAGGATTTTTCATAGATTCATTATTGGCAATTAATCTTGTAGAGGATTTCATTATCTCTTTGTAGATCACAAGATTATTTTCTTTTAATGTAGATCCTGTGGACACATTATCTATTATCATATCTGCATCCTCTGGAGGAAAGACTTCTGTTGCACCATAAGTTCTTATAAATGTATAATCTTTACCTTCTTTATCCAAGAATTCTTCACTGATCCTCTTATATTCAGATGCTACAATTATTTTACTTTTTGAATCAATCTTGTTCTCTTTAGGAACTGCAACAACTATCTTCACAGGATCAAATCCTATATCTAATATCTCTTCAACATCAACATTTTGTTCATATATCCAATCATAACCTGTAAATCCAATATCATGTTGTCCTAATTCTACAAGTTTTGGAATGTTTCTAGGTTTCAATAGTTTTATTTCTATTTCTGAGTTAGAGATTATAGGCCTGTAACTTCTCCCATTTTCAGATATGTCCATTCCTGCATCTACTAACAATTTTTTTACTTTTTCATAGATTCTCCCTTTTGGTATCACTAATTTAATTTTTTCTTTCATAATCTCCCTCCATAGAATAGAATAAAGGGCGAAAAGCGGGAATTGAACCCGCGTCTCAGGTTTACTGCAGAATCTTCCACAGACCTGAATTCTACCATTGAACTACTTCCGCCATAACAGGTATAATTAGAACTGATGATGAATACAATCACTCGCTTTATTTATTGCATAGCTATAATTAGAAAAAGTTCTATCAACAATGAATACAATCAACTCGTTTCATAGTAATATGAGAATATTTGAAAGATATATATAAAGCTTTCTTAACTCATCTCGAAAGATTTTCGGAAAATCATTTAAATACCTTACTTTCACATTACGTCTTTTATTCTGAACATCTTCCGATTCTACATTATATTTTCCTAAATATTCTATCTTAACTATTTCTAATAAAATTCAGAAATAAAAAATAGTTATTCTATCTATTATTAGAAGTATGTTTATCTACTAGCATCAGCCTGTCTTTCAACTTCAAGCTTTTTAGATACAGCAAGAGAATTGCTTGAAAGTTTGTAAGCATTTATTATCTCTTCAGCTAAGCAGTCTTCGATAGCTTTCTCAGAATTAAATGATTTTTGGTATGCTCCCTGGGCAAACAGCCTAAGAGCAACGTCTATCCTTCTTTGAGGTGCAGATTCAACAGCTTTTGGATATCTTGCTCCTCCGTATTCTATAGTTATTATCTCTTCTCTAGGAGCAGCATTCTCAAGAGCCTGTACAAAAACTTCTATAGGATTCTTTTTAATCTGCCTTTCTATCTTTGAAAGGGCTTCCCTCACTATCCTGTAAGCAGAATTTGCCTTTCCTGTTATATGATAAGATGTCCTGAAATGCTTCTTTGACTTATGTCCAGGCACCATTACTTTGTTGATAAGCCTTTCTACTATAAATATATCTGATTTGTGGAACCTATTGCCTGCATACCTTGCTCCTGTCTTTGGGACTATCCTGGGCTCAACATTTATATAGTTCGCAAGCCCTTTATCTTTTACTTTAATCCCTTCTGTATCCCACCTGTTGAATGCTTTTATCATCTTTATTTCCTTGCTTTTTCTATCTTTCCTTTAAGCAATCCTGGAAGCGACTGGTCATTGACCTCTGTCACCATCCACCTTACTCCAGGGATATCTCCCTTGGACCTTCCCATCCTTCCGCCTATGCACTCTATCATGACTTCATCATGCTCGTCTATAAGCTTTGTAGCTCCGTCTCCAGGACAGAAAGCTGTAACCTGTCTTCCATTCTTGATAAGCTGTACACGCACGCACTTTCGCATAGCAGAGTTTGGCTGTTTTGCTTCTAGTTGGACCTTTTCCAGGACAATGCCTTTTGCCTGGGAAGCCCCTTCTAAAGGATCAGATTTTTTTTTCAGATTCAGAGCTTTTTTTATATAATTGCTATGGTGCCATCTACCTGTCTTTCTTCTTTTCTTAAGCTTTTTTCCAGCTCCCAATCCTCGCGGTTTATTTCCCATTTTTATTCATGATTAATATTTTATTTATAAAGTTTTGGGTTTTTAAATCCAAAAATTAAGTGCATTATCGGGACGAATAGATTTTACGTTTTCAGACAACTTTTATCTCATCTACCTCAAAAAATCTGCTTACTATATCTTCAAGCTCTCTAAGGTTTATCCCTCCTCTTCCTATTATATATCCTCTTGCTTTGTTGTCTTCAGGAGTTATCATCACTTTTCCTTCCCTTTCTTCTATATCTTTTGCTTTTGATGGATATATGCAGTTACTCACAAAACCAGCAACTTCATCATCAAACTCTATTATCCTTATCTTTTTCTTAAGTGACTTTTCCAGCTTTTTTATGTTGCTCCCTTTTTTTCCTATAGCCTTGCCCATCTCTCCTGGTTGCACTATGAATATAAGCCTTTCATCCTTTGATATGCAGTCTTTCACCCTTGCCCTTGTTATACTTTCAAAGAGGGAGATAAACTTCATCAGATTAACATCATACTTGATCCTGGTCATTTTAAGATTCCTAGAATAGATATAGAAAATGGCTTCTTGCATATAGTGCCCAGCTCATCATTGGGCATATCAAGGCCTACAACTTCTGCTTTGCTAAGTTCAGAATAATGATCAATATCTTCCTTTACTTCTTCAGGAACATTGGATGTTAGGAATACTTTGCTTATCTTTCCAAGTTTAATTTTTTTCATGACCCTGTCGGTGCCTATGACAGCCTTTTCTTCTTTCAGAGCCTTTTTGATATCATCTATGTTCGACATTTTTATCACTTATTTTATCTTTGTCACAAGTCCCGGAAGTCCAGTTCCTACAGGTACAGCCTGGTTAAGCATAACATTCTCTACAACTGAGTTAAGTTCATCAACTTCCCCTACTAATGCAGCATTTATTATATGCTTTATAGGGGTTTCAAATGATGCCCTTGCAAGCACAGATGCCTTTTCAGAAACAACACCATACCTTGTTATCCCTTTCAGATCTCCTGAGAAACACATAGTGTCTGCTATAAGCATTATATGCCTTATATCCACATTAAGTCCCTGTGCTTCTATAACTTTTGAGACCTCATTTATCACTACAGCCCTTGCAGCTTCTATACCGAGAATCCTTGATATCTCGTATATATCGTTTGTTACTGTTCTTGAAGTATCCACTTCTTTCATCTCAAGGATCTCAGGAAGATTGCTTCCGCTTGTGATTATTATAAATTCATTTCCTCTTTTTACAGGCAGTACCTGCTTTATATTTTTGACTCCTTTTATATAGATATTTTTTATCTTCTCTTTAAGTTTGTATGCCTCTGCAACATGGTTTTCTTTTGATTTTGGTTTGATTATTATAGTATCTTCTTTTTTCTTGACATTTGTGCCTTTTGCTTGTTTTTCAAGCGCCTTTACAATACTTCCAGCTGTTGCCCCAATATCTTTTACCTTTTCCTTATCGAGGATTATCTCTATACTGCTATTTGCAAGGTCTACGCTTATCTCGCTCATGACCTCTTTCAACAGGGTCTCTTTTATAGACAATGCAAGTTTCTTTATGTCTTTGCCTTTGTTATAAGGAGGTTTAAGATAAACTTCCATCATAGGTGTCTTGATCTTCTTTCTTCCGTCAAGAATCTCTATTATCCTTGGAAGTCCTACTGTGACGTTCATCTCAGCTACACCAGCAAAATGGAATGTATTAAGTGTCATCTGTGTTCCAGGCTCTCCAAGAGACTCAGCACTTACAAGACCAACGCTTTCCCCTGCCTGCACTTTTGCTTTTCTGTATTCCTTATGCACTTCTTTAAGTATCTTATTGACTCTTGCTTCAGGCATATCTTTTGTCTTTTCCTTAACTTCTTCAAGCAGGCTCAAAGGCAGCCTTTTCCTGTACTTTTTATATTCTTTCATTTTTTATCCTTTTATCATATCTTAAAATTAAAGAATCCAAAAATCTTTAATTTTTGACATTCTTTCATTTTTTATTTTCTTATTTTATGTTCTGTATTATCCTGTCGACATTTATTATCCCATTCTCGGATTTTGATACATCTACTCCATCTTCCCCATATTTGAACTGGATTATCTTTCTGCTTGCATCCCTTACTGTCTGGTCATACTCCACTTTCTCATCCTGTGTTGCATTGGCAAGTCTCCTGTAAAGATAACCTGATTTTGGAGTCCTCAATGCAGTATCCATCAATGAGTCTCTCCCTGTTATAGCTCCAAAGAAAAATTCATAAGGCGTTAACCCATACTTGAACCCATCTCTGATAAAACCTCTTGAAGAGGATGTAAGGTCCCCTTTCTTGAAATGAGGCAATGTCCTTTTTAGATATCCTTTCTCTATCCTCTTCCCCCTCATAGCCTGCTGCCCTACACAAGCAGCCATCTGAGCCAGGTTAAGAGGACCTCCTCTTGAACCAGAGTCACTCATGATAGAGCTTCCAGTATTCTTGTTAAGATATTCAGCAACTACATCCCCTGTCTTGTTCCTTGCCTTGTTAAGTATCTCAAGTATCTTAAGTTCTAGGGTCTCAGACATTGTCCTTCCAGGGAATGTTTCCAGCTTGCCCTGGTGGAAAAGGTTTATCAGGTTGTTTACATCATCTTCAGCCTTGTCAAGGATTGCCTTGACCTCAAGCTCTGCCTTCTCCGGAAGGTCTGTATCTGATATGCTTGTAGTAAATCCATGGTTTGTAAGGAATTTTGTCCCTAGCATGAATATCTTTCCCAGTATATCTATAGTCCTCTTATCCCCATATCTCTGATGAAGGCTCCTCAAAAGCAGACCTTTTTCCTCTCCAAGGCTGTTTACATCCATCACTCCCTGATTAAGTACACCTTTTCTGATTATGACATCATCTTTTCCTTCTTTATCTTTACCTCTGCTCTTGCCTGTAAAATTAAAATCTTCTGGAAGTATCACGCTGAAAATTTCCTTTCCATCAATTTCTTTCTTATTAGGAAGCCTGCTCATATCATCTATGCCTATATTGTACAATAGGCTGACAGCATCGTCTCTTGTCATGCTGAATCCTCTTGTAAGAAGATAGTTTCCGCTTATAGAATCCTGTATGCAGCCTATTACGCTTAATCCATATCTGGGGGATATAAGTTGTGTATGGATCTCCATAAGTGTTTCAGCTTCAGCTCTTGATTCCTCTGTCTGAGGTATATGGAGGTTCATCTCATCTCCGTCAAAATCCGCATTATAAGGATGACATACAGATGGATTTATCCTGAATGTCTTGTAAGGCAATACCCTTACCCTATGGCACATCATGCTCATCCTGTGAAGTGAAGGCTGCCTGTTGAACAAAGCAACATCTCCGTCCATAAGATGCCTTTCCACTATATATCCTGGCTGGATCTCCTCAAGAAGCTGTTCCTGGGTTTCTTCTGTTATCCTTTTTTTCTTTCCATCAGGCCTTACTATATAGTTTGCCCCTGGATATTCAGAGACCCCTTTTTTTACAAACTCCTTTAGATATTCCATGTTCCATTCTGTTACTGTTTCAGGAATGCTAAGTTTCATAGCGACTATCCTTGGAACCCCAACTTCATTTAGCTTAAGCATAGGATCAGGACTTATCACTGTTCTTGCAGAGAAGTTTGTCCTTTTTCCTGCAAGATTATGTCTTATCCTTCCTTCCTTGCTCTTTATCCTCTCAGATATTGTCTTAAGAGGCTGACCGCTTCTGTGCCTTGCAGGCGGAAGCTGAGCAACAGAGTTGTTGAAGAAGGTTGTAACATGATACTGAAGAAGATCCCAAAGGTCCTCTATTATTATCTCAGGTGCCCCTGCGTTTATATTCTCAAAAAGTCTTTGGTTTATCCTTACTATGTCTCCAAGCTTATGGGTAAGGTCATCTTCGCTTCTTTCTCCTGACTCAAGTGTTATAGACGGCCTCATAGTTACAGGAGGAATAGGCATCACAGTCAATATCATCCATTCAGGCCTTACACTTGTAGGGTTAAGCCCGAACATCTCAAGGTCTTCATCTGGAATCCTTTCCAGTCTGCTCCTTACCTCTACAGGGCTTATCTTTTTCTCGTTCTCCATGAAGGTTGTAGGCTTCTCAAGTGTTATCTTCTGCTGCCTGCTCTTGCACCATGGGCATTTATTGATTGTCTTTAAGCTTGAAAGTATACTCTTTATAGCATCTCTTCTGCCTTCAAGGCCGGTCTCTCCCTGCACCTTGTCCAGCTCTTTCTTGTATTTTTCTATCTTATTCTTGGGGATAAGCACCCTGCCGCATTCCTTGCATGTGCCTCTAAGCACATCCATCACGACTTTTACAAAGTTTATATGCACTACAGGCCTTGCCAGCTCTATATATCCAAAATGGCCTATGCATTCTTTCAGCTTGCTTCCGCATGTCTTGCATCTAAGTCCTGGATCTATAACACCCATCCTTATGTCCATCAGGCCTCCGTCAACCGGATACCCTTCTTTATCATAAAGTTCAGGAGTAACTATCTTAGCAGAAGCCATCTTCTTGATCATCTGAGGACTAGAAACTCCAAAGACAAGGCTTTCTACTTTCTTGAATATAAAATCTCTTGTAGAGAAGGTTATCTCTTCTTTTTCCTTTTTCTCTTCCGAAGCTTCTTCTGTCTTTTTCTCTTCCTCAGGAGTTTTCTCTTCCTGCTTTTCTTCTGTTTCCTTTTTTTCTTTTTCTTCTTCAGCCATTGTTTGAACCTGTTTTAATATTTGTTCTTTAATTGTAGTTTTGGATATACGCACAAAGACTTGAACTCATCAAGTATCAGCTTGAATGCATATGAAACCTCGATATTCGTTATATCAACATCATCTCCGCAGATAGGACAGTATTTTGTATTCTTGTATTCGTCATGTATGGCTATAAGTCCGCACTTCTCGCAGACAGGCACCACTGTCTTGTCAGAATCAAACCTTTCTTTCAACAGCAATGAAGCTCCGTGAGCAACAAAAGTGTCTTTCTCCATCTCTCCAAGACGAAGTCCTCCTTCTTTTGCACGTCCCTCTGTGGGTTGTCTTGTCAGCAATTGTATAGGGCCTCTTGCCCTTGCATGCAGCTTGTTAGCTACCATATGCTTTAGCTTCATGTAATACATATTTCCTACATATATCTTTACATTATATTCTTCTCCAGTTTTTCCATTATATAGTGTTTCTGTTCCATTCTCTTTAAACCCAAGAGACAGCAGCTCTTTTCTTAGCTCTGCCTCAGGCTCTGAATGGAATGTTGTCCCGTCTATCTGCCTTCCTGACAATGCCCCTACTTTTCCACCTATAAGCTCTATAAGATGGGAGATTGTCATCCTTGAAGGCACCCCATGAGGTGAAAATATTAAGTCAGGTTTTATTCCGCTTGCAGAGAAAGGCATGTCTGTCTCAGGGACTATCAGCCCGATAACCCCTTTCTGCCCGTGCCTTGATGTAAACTTATCTCCTATCTCAGGTATTCTTTGGTCTCTTACCCTTACTTGTACAAGCTTGTTCCCTTCCTCATTTTCAGTAAGCATTACAAAATCTATGACTCCTTTTTCTCCGTGAGCCATCGATATAGAACTTTCCCTTCTTGTTGCAGCAGCAAGGTTGTATTCGTCCATACTGCTCAGGAATCTTGGCGGACTTGTCTTTCCTATAACAACATCGTCTTCCTCTACTTTTGCTTCAGGATAGACTATCCCGTCATTTTCCAGCAGCCTGTAATCCTCTTCACTTTTGTATCCTTTAACTTCCTTGTCAGGCACACTTATCTCATCTACAAGTCCTCCTGAATATCTCATCTCTTCTGCAGTTGAAGGCCTGTAATATGTGCTTCTTCCAAAGCCTCTTTCTAAGCTGCTCTTACTTATAACTATAGCATCCTCCATATTGTATCCGTCATTGCTCATGACTGCAACCACTATATTCTGCCCTGCAGGATGTTTCTCATCCATATATATATCACTCATAGAAGATTTTACGATAGGTACCTGAGGATTGTGAAGGAGATTTACATCCATGTCCATCCTCACAAGATAGTTTGAAGCATAGAACCCTATAGCCTGTCTTTGGTTCTTTGAACCCATATTGACTCTTGCCGCAGGTGTAAAATTAGCATAAGGTACAAGGCTCGCAACCAGCCCAAACATGCTGTAAGGGGTTATCTCAAGATGAGTATGCTCTGCCTTTAGGTCTTTTTCAGTAAAAGCGATATATGCATTCTCTTCTTCTGCTGCATCCAGATACTCTATTATTCCCTGGTTGACAAGATCTACCCATGAGAGTTCTCCTTTCTCCAGCTGCTCTAGATGCTTTTCAGTAAGCAAAGGGATGCCATCCTTAACAACTATTAAAGGCCTTCTTGCCCTTCCTTTGCTGCTCTCTATATATACATTGTTGTCAAGATCATTATAAAATATGTTTACATTGTTTGAAAGGCTTCCTTTTCTTCTTTCTGTCTTGAACTGGTCTATGAATAGGGAAGGCTCTTCTACATCTCCTATATATTTGCTGTTAAGATAAACTTCACTCATTTTTGCTTTCCTCTTTAAGCCCTATATTTTTCAAGGTTTTTATCACTTCTTCTTCATCAGATTCATGGCTTGTCTGGCAAAGCATGCTTAGGTTCTTTCTTAATCCTATATTTGTTCCTTCAGGAGTTTCTATAGGGCATAGTCTTCCAAGATGGGTTGCATGCAGCTCTCTTGCTTCAAAATTTTCCTGCGAAGCAGACAAAGGACTCACAACTCTCTGCAGGTGGCTCATGGTGTCCAGGAAGTTCAGCCTTTGTATCCTCTGGCTGATTCCCTTTCTTCCGCCGACCCAGGATCCTGTGGCCATTGATGAATATATCCTGTTTGTAAGAAGTTTTTCTCTTATTATGACTTTTATAGATGGGAATTTTCCTCTCTTTACTATCCTCTGGAAATTATACAGCAGATCCCCCACAAGTATTTTTAGGTTAACCCTTATAAGGTCTGAAAGCAGGTCTCCGCTTAATTTTAGTTTCTTGTTCATATAATGGTCTTTGTCACTTGTCTTAAGCTTTTCATTGCATACATCTATATAGTTCCTTAGGTATTTGCATAGGTTTATTGCTTTCTCTTTCCTGTCATCTTTTTCAGTCCCAAGATGCGGAAGCAGGTATTTGTCAAGTACTTCAGCCATCCTCTCAAGCCTTATCTCTTTTGATTGTGTGATACCTATCTTTTTTGCCAGCCTGTCGATAGCATCCTCTTCTGATTTTACATCCATAACTTCAAGGAGGTTTATCATGGCCTCATCATACTGCTTTTCTCCTGATATTGTTTTTGTTATCTCCTCATCTTTGAGAAGGCCCAATGCTTTTATTACGACCATTATAGGCACTTTTTTTACTCTTGTGAATGAAAGATATATGACTCCGTCTTTTGATCTTTCTATAGTATGGGGTATCTTGAAGCTTCCACTTTCAGAGAAAAGCTTTCCAACATAATCGCTTGTTCCTGTAGTTGTCTTCTCCACCATCAGCCTGTTTGATGCAAGATCCTCTATAGTTATAAGCGCTTTTTCAGTGCCGTTTATTATAAAATATCCTCCAGGCTCATTAGGGTCTTCTCCTTTTTTCATAAGGTCTTCTTTGCTAAGCCCATGGAGATGGCAGTATTTGCTCTTAAGCATTATAGGGATATTCCCCAGCAAAGTTGTGAATGACTCTCTCTGCACTCCGTTTATATGAGAGCTCACTTCTATATATACTGGAGCGCTGTAAGATATCTTTCTTAGCCTTGACTCAACAGGATATATAGGTCTCTTGCTTCCATCTGCTTCTACTATTTCTGGCTTTGTAACCCATATCTTGTCAAACCTTATCTTGAATTCCTCTACATCAGGAGGGATTATTGTCGGCTCTATCTCTTTGTTCTCATCTATTATCCCCTGTAACTCTTTCTCTATGAAATTGTTGAAACTCTCTATATTTGAGTCTACAGAACTATGCTCTTCAAAATATTTTTTCAGCAGTATCTTGTGTTTATCCACTTATTACCCCTCTGTAAAATATACTTTTCCCTGTTGTAAGGCTTTCCCTTGTTATCTTTATAACATCCCCTTCTTTTGCATCTATATCGGCGAGTGCAGGATCATCCAGGGGAATCTTAGGCAATTCTTTAAGAGTTATATTGTATTTTTCAAAAAGCTCTTTTTTGTCTTTTTCAGAAAGTTTCTTGTGCTTTGGAATCAGAACATGGTTCTTGACGTCAACTATATTTTTTCTTTTTCTTTTCGCCATTTTTGGATTGTCTCTATTTGATAATTGATAATTATGGGCCGGACGAGATTCGAACTCGCGACCACTTGATTGCTTTACAGTAGGCTCTTTTTTCAACTTACCTGATAAAAGTTTCACCAAATCACTTATTCAAGTGCTCTACCAGGCTGAGCTACCGGCCCGCGCCCTGGTCGGGACACTCAAATAAGCCCTTATTGGGTGAAATCACCTATGGCTAATTTTTTGAACCCGAGTCAGAGCCTCGACAGGGCTCTATCCTAGGCCACTAGACTACCAGGGCATTTTTTTTCTTTTTAAGCCTTATTTACCTCCCCATAACTTCAAAAAGCTTAATTCAAGCTTTTTTTGACTATAGAAAGATTTATAGGCATGGTTGGGTTGATTTCTTAATCATTTATAAATCTTTTTGTTTTAAAGCAGTTTTGAGTTTATACCACTGTTCAAATACGCCCAAAGATCATTTAAAATCCAGGATATTTTAATTATTATCTTAAATAATCTTAATAAAGATATTGATTCTGAAATAGCAGAATTATGCGGTATCCTTACTGGAGATTGCCATCTGAGCAGATATATTTCAAAAAACAGAACTGATTATAGGATTGAGATTTGTGGTGATAAAACTGAAGAACTTGACTATTTTTAATTATATTTATTCATTATTCAAAAAATCATTTGGGAAATCTTTAAGGTTCAAATAAGAAAAACAGTACATCCGGTTATATACCCACTCCAAGGATTTGTTGCATTATCTTGAATGTTTAGGGTTAAAAGTAGGTAAGAAATCAAATAATGCGGGAATACCTCCTTCAATTTTATCAAATAGCTCATTGGCAGATATTTTTCTTAGAGGATTAGCAGATACTGATTTCAGCATGTGTTTCAAAAAAGGAAATAGAAAAAACAATTCATACCCTGGAATAATTGCTGAATTTGCATCTGGAAAGATAATTGAAGATATTCAGATAATATTGGACAATATAGGGATAACTTATTGCAAACAAATAGTAAATAAGAAAAATTCTTTTAGCAAATTTACACATTATAGGTTAGAGATCAATGGAAAAAGAAATTTGAACCTATGGATAAAATTTATTGGATTCTCAAATCCCAAACATTTAACAAAAATCAAAGTCTGGAAAAAACTAGGTTATTGTCCCCCAAGGGCAACCTATTCTGAGAGAATGAAAATATTAGGAGAAGAATAAATCCTCTCCTAAAGATCCCCGCTGCCGGATTTGAACCAGCAACCTTTACCGGATTTCTCTCTCGGTGTTGGCTGGCTCTCTGTCATCCCTTGTTTAGCACATAAGGTCGAAAGCGCATCTTTGGCTCCCTGCCATAGATAATAACAGGGCACAGCCGAACGCTCTAGCCGTTGAGCTAAGCGGGGCTTAAAAATAGGAGAATACTGACTATATTTAAATATATTGGTTTTAATAAGAAAAAAATAAAATCTAAGCACTGACACCAGCAGAATTAGAATAAGCTGCTTTCTCTTTTCCTTTTTTCTTATAGTTGATCTTTGCTCTTGGCAGCTTGAAATCCCCTACTATGCTTAACCTTGACTGCAGATTGTAGCTTATGATCCTTTCTTCTCCAGGAGCAAGCTCTTCTATATCCCATTTAAGGACAGTCCCTTTTCTCTCATGCTTCAGCACTTTAGATGGTTTTAGTGTTCCTTCTATAAAATTATTCTCAAGATCTGCTATGTTTGAGATATAGTCTGTCACCTTTAACCCTTTCAATGCTTTCTTTGATATGTTCTTTATCTCAAGCGTTACTCTGATATTTGATATTCCTCCTTCTTTGACTTCTACATTTGAAACACCTTTTTTCACAACAACTGGAGCCCTGTATGTATAGTAGGCAGCTGTTCCTAAGACAGCAAGGAAGATTATTATAAAAAGAAGCCTATAGCTTGTGACAACAATTACTGTCCTGCTCTCTCCTGGCTCAAGAGCAAGGCTCATCTCTATGTACCTTTCTCCATCCTCCTTTATAACTTTTGATTCCGGCTCTGTATATGTAAAAAGCCTGCTTACGATTCCTGTAGGTATCTTTATGGATTGAGTATCTTTTACATTTGACTGGCTTGTATATGTTATTGTTGATGTTTTCTTCAGGAAACTGCTTTCTGATACTGTCTCTTTTTCAAACATGGGTTTGTTCTCTTTTATATCTAATGTCTTTGATTCAGAGATACCTATGTCTTCTCCTGATTTTAAAAGCCTTACATCAATATTATATGTTCCAGGCTCCTGAAGTATATCCATGTCATAAGTGAATTCAACTGATTTCTTTGCCAAAGGCCCAAGCTCTACTTCCTGGACAGTATCCAATGCAGGAAGATTGTCGCTGCTTATCTCTATAGAAAGGTCTGAATGGTTTGCTATGTTCTGGTTCTCAAGCTTTGCATCTATGCTTAGCTTATCGCTTGGAACCATCTCTTTAGGCATGTTCGCGCTTAAGCTTATAGAAGGTGAATATCCTCCTTGTATATCTCCTGCCTTTTTTAGGTTGATATAGATTACTTTCTCTATGGATTCATCATCTGATTTAAAGTTGACTTTTACTCCATGGAGCTCATATGCCACATACTTTGTAGGACTTAGAACAAGCTTATAGCTTGTCTCTCTTTCAGGATATGCTTTGATATTCTCCTCACTTTCCAATGTCCATTCTATGGACTCAGCAGGAAGATACACCCTATAGTTCTTTATGCTAAGCTCGTCATTATCTACCTCAACAAGAAACTGCGCTTTTTCCCCTCTTGCTATCTCATCATCTATAGGGGTTATATCTATGTCTGCAGCAGATACGATAGACATGCAGAACAATGCTACAATTGTATATAATATAAATTTCTTCAACTCACACACCTCTAACCTAATTTATCTAAAGCTAGTATTTAAATCTTTCTAAACTTTATTTTTTATACCCTATATGCTCAACAGTCATGTAATCAGGATCTACATGCTTATATGATAGTAACAAGATGGCTAAGTGCTGTTCATGCTGTAGGATCTCCGGCTCCATGAAAGCAGAGCATGCCAGCATTCCCCTCAATTACTCTAAGAAACAACCTCACTCACATGCTCATTCTTATTAATTCTTATAACATTATCGACAAAACTCTCTATCTTATTCTCATGACTTACAACTATTACCTGTTTTACCCCTATCTCTTCAAGCACATCCCTTACTCTGTCTAACTGTTCAGAACTGAACCCGTCAGTAGGCTCATCCAGTATTATCAGATCTTTTGTCTTTATCTCAGACATCAGGTCATTCACCACCTTGTTCAATGCAAGCCTGTAAGCCAAAGCAGCAGCAGTCCTCTCCCCTCCTGACAGGTTAGAAACTTCAACATCATATCCGTTCTGCTCGACTATAGGAGTAAAGCTCTTGTTCATCTTTGCATTCATAGTCTCTTCATCTATAAGAACATTGAACCACTGCTCAAAAAGGGAATTGAACTCATTATATATATTCAGGAAAACATGATTCTCTATATTACCCATCAGCTTGAGGAAATGCCCCGTAAGCCAGCTGTGCATCTCTTTTGTCCTGCCAAGCTTTTTCTTCTCTTCCTGCATCCTGCTTATGTCCTCATCTATCCTTTCTATATTTTCTTTTATATTTTTAATGTCTCTTTCATGATACGCCTTTCTCGTGCTTATCTTCTTTTCCTGCTCAGCTTTTTCATCTATCTCTTTCTTCAACGCAGCATATCTCTCTTCAGAAAAACTTATGTTCTCTTTTTTCTGCTGCAGCTCTCTTTTTCTTGTACTTATATCTCCTATCTCCTTCTTCAGCCTGTTCTTCTGCAGTTCAAGCTCCTGCATGTTTTTCTTCTTCTCTTCTATCATGTTGAAGATATACTTTCTCTCTTTCTGCTCATTGAGATACAGCTGCAGCTTTCTCATCAGCCCTTTTTTTTCTTCAAGCTTTTTGTTGTTAATGTCTTTCATCTCAGAAAGCTTTTTCTCATAATTCTCAAGCTCAGCAGAAAGCTTTGCCTTCTGTTCCTGTTTCTCTTTTGCAGCCTTTATCTTTTCCTGAAGATTTTCTATCTCTAATCTTAAGCCCTGCATCTTTTTCTCTTTCTCTTCTATCTCATGTATCTTTGCTTTCAGTTCTTCAGATTCTTTTGACAGGGTATTTTCCTTTTTTCTGAGATTGTCTACTGCCGCATCGAACTTTGCTTTCTTATCTTCTTCCTGTTTTATTATGCTGCTCTTGTGAGAGTCTGGAACTTCCTGGTGGCACGTAGGACAGTTGTCAAGTTTTATCATGCCTTTGATATTGTTTTCTGAATCTTTTTTTCTTGCTTCAAGAACCTGCCTTTCCTCTCTTGCCTCCCTCATCTTTTTCTCAGATGCTTCCATCTTCTCTTTTATATCTTTCTTACCTGCAGCTTCCTGATGAAACTTTCCATGCTCCTGTTTTTTTAGGGAAAGCTCCTTCAGCATATCTTCCTGTCCTGAGATCTCTTTGTCTATGTTCTTCAGCTGTTCTGAAATAGAATTTATCCTTTCTTTCAAAAAGCTCCTTTGGCTGATCAGCTTCTTCTCTTTCTCTTCTTCTTCCCTTATCTCTTTTTCCAGCTCTCTCTCGTCCATCTCCACAGGCTTCCCCATATTCAGCCTGGAAAGTTTTTCTTCAAGCTCTTTTATGTTCTTTTCATCAGCCTGCTTTTTCTCCCCAGCTTCCTGTGCCTGCCTTACCTTTTCCCCTGACTTCATATCTTCCATCTCAACAGCTTTGTTTATCTCGTCAAGCTTTCTTTTCTTTTCCTCAAGTTCTTCAACAAGCTTCTTCTTTTCATTCAGCTCTTTCCCAGATTCCTTTAGCTCAGCTTCTGCTTTTTTCAGCATCTCTTCAGACTGCATCATCTCTTTTTTCTTCTCCTGCTTTTCCTGCTTCAGCTTTTCAAGGTTTTCAGTCCTTGTCTCATAGATGCTTCTTTTCTTCCTGAACTCTTTCCCCAATATCAGGCTGTTCTTTTTTATCCTGTTGTATTTCTCTATACCAAACACTTTCCTTAATGTATCCACTCTCAGCTCTTCATCTTCTTCTATGATTGTCTTCATCTCTTCCTGAGGTGTATACACTGTATAGCTGTAAACAAGGTTTTTTGTCTGGCCTGCCAGCTCTTTCGGATATCCCATCAGCTCGATTATCCTGGACTTAAGCTCAACAGCAGTAGCAGCCTTTTTCATCCCGTCTATTATGATATATCCTGACTCCTGCTTTATCCTGTCCTTGCCTCTTTTCAGCACCCTTTTTATCACGATGTCCTTTCCTTCTATCTCCATGTCAAGTTCGACACTTCCGTTGTTCTCTCCGTTCCTGAGCAATGAGCTGCCTGTAAGATGCTTCTTCCTTATCCCGAACAAGGCAAACTCTATAGCAAGAAGTATCGTAGATTTTCCTGAACCTATATCCCCGCTTAACAAAACAGAACCTTCTGGAAACTCTATCTTCTCATTGATATAGCTTCTTATATTCTCCAGCTTTACAGACCTTATAAGCATGATCATAGACATGACTAACAGATTTAAATATATTTATGTAATCCGATATATTCTTTGTTAAAGATTGTTTAGTGCCATTGAAAGATAAGAGTATCTAACATTTCTAAAAAACATTTCACTCCTACTCTGGCACATTTTTTTGATAAAAAGCAGGATTAAAAATTTCAATCCCATCTTTAAGTCAGACTTTGATCTGTATGATTGAAAGCCTGCCTTGAGATTAGAATGTTTTAATATTTCTAAAAAGCAAACTAAAATTCAATCCTATCTATAGCAGTCGCAAGCAAGCTTGCTCCTGCACAGCCCCTCTCTGCAGCTAAGCTGAGTTTTGGCTCCAATTCTAATCTACTGCTCTCCCAGCTAAGTCAACTTAGAACTCAACGACCTTACACCAAATCCAATATTAGTGAAGCACAAAGCACTAAAACCTGGGTGGGAAAAAGAAAGATAGTTCTGCACCAAAAGGGGAGGAGCTAACTGCCGATAGGCAGTCTTCTTTGGGTATAGCAGCGAGCAAAGCGAGCGTTATAAATTAGGATTGAAAATCCTGATTGCAGGGCAACTCTGTTGACCTAGAAATAATTATTGTTAAATTATTATTTTTGAATAATAATTGCAGGGCAACTCTGTTGACCTAGAA
>WJJM01000009.1 GCA_014729675.1 Candidatus Woesearchaeota archaeon
AACAAAAAAAGAGGTGATCATGATGACAAAAAAAGAGGACAAAAAGCTAAAACAAAAGATATTGAAAGAGATCAAAAAAGAGCTGAAAGAGAAAAAGGAGAAAGAAAGAAAAGAGAGAGAAAGGAAAAAGAGAAAAGGCGGGCTTTTAAAGAGGATGAGCTCATATCTCTCAAAGAAAAAGAGAGAGAAAGCCAAAGAAGAAAGGGAGAAGGAGAAAGCAGAGAAGAAAAAACAGCGGGCAAAGAAAAAGAAAGAACATAAAAAGAAACAGGAAAGATACAATAAAGCATTGAGTGCTTATCTTAATGAAGCTGTGCATATGGGGAAGACGAAGAGCCAGATAAAGAAAGAGCTTGTAAAAGCCGGGTGGCCTAAGAAGTTTTTAAAAGGGTACTGTGATAAGTTTTTCAAGAAAAACAAGGATGCTATAAAAGAGCTGAAAGAGAAAAAGCAGAATAAGGAGAAGGTGCTGGAGATGCAGCTTGAGGATGTCAGCCATGAGCTTAAAGAGATGGAATAGAAAAATATATTAATTGAAAAATTTGCCTATCATAAAAAAAGAGGTGTTTGATGGAAGCTTATGCAGAAAAGCCGAAAGAGGTGCTGGACCATCTTGATAGTTCTGAAAATGGATTGAGCGAGGAAGAAGCAAAGAACAGGCTTGAATCGGAAGGAAAGAACGAGATAAAGAGAAAAGAAGAAGTCCATCCGTCAAAGATATTCTTTGATCAGTTCAAGAGCTTTATGATATACATACTTCTTATAGCTGCAGTGATATCAGCTGTACTGCCCATATATAAAGAAGGCTTTGCTCATCTGACACTTATAGATTTCGGTGATGCTATAGCTATAGGCATAATCCTTATCCTTAATGCTATACTTGGGTTTGTTCAGGAATACAAGGCTGAAAAGGCTATAGAAGCATTGAAGAAGATGGCTTCTCTCAAGGCTGTCGCGGTCAGGGATGGAAAGGAAAGGAAGATAGATGCAAAAGAGCTTGTTCCAGGAGATATAATAATGCTTGAGACAGGAGAGAAGGTACCTGCTGATGCAAGACTTCTTGAGATCTCAAATCTTCAGACACAGGAAGCTGCGCTGACAGGGAAAAGTACTCCTGTAAAGAAAAAGCAGGGAGTTCTGGATGAAGATACAGGTGTTGCAGACAGAAAGAACATGATATTCAGCGGAACAGTGACAACAGCAGGCAGGGCAAAGGCTGTCATAACAAGCACAGGTATGAAAACAGAGATAGGGAAGATAGCTAAGATGATACAGGAGTCAAAAAAAGAGCATACTCCTCTTCAAAAAAAACTTAAAGTTCTGGGGGAGAGGCTTGGGCTTGCAGCCCTAATCGTCTGTGTGATTGTTTTCCTGACTGGTGTACTGCTTAAATATGGAGTTATCTATATGCTGCTTGTATCTATAAGCCTTGCTGTTGCTGCTATCCCAGAAGGACTTCCTGCAGTTGTCACAATATCTCTTGCATTAGGGGTTCAAAGGATGGTAGATAGGAACGCTTTGGTAAGAAGGCTGCCTTCTGTAGAGACATTAGGAAGTACTACAGTCATATGCACTGACAAGACAGGTACACTTACACTCGACCAGATGACTGTAAGGAAGATATTTGCAAACAATGAAACTATAACTGTAAGTGGTAGAGGGTATGAGAAAGAGGGCAATTTCTATGTAGATAAAGACAAGGCAGATACAAATAAGATAGAGATGCTTCTTAAGATAGGATGTTTGTGCAATGATGCAAAACTGAGGGAAGGGGATATAATAGGAGATCCTACAGAAGGAAGCCTGCTGGTATCTGCTGCAAAAGCAGGAATGGATTATGAGAAATTGAGAGATAAATATCCAAGAAATGATGAGAACCAGTTTACATCGAAGAGAAAAAGGATGAGTACATTGCATAATATGGATGGCAAAAATATGCTGCTGTGCAAGGGAGCCCCAGACGTGATACTTGATCTTTGCAACAGGATACTTATAGACGGAGAAGTGAAGAGGCTGACCAGAGCAAGAAAAAAGAAGATACTTGAGATGAATGAGCATTTTGCTGAAAAAGCACTAAGGGTTCTTGGATTTGCATATAAAGAGACTGATAAACCTGAGGAAGAAGAGATGGTATTTGTAGGGCTGCAGGCTATGATAGACCCTCCAAGAAAAGAGGCTAAAGAGGCTATAGAAAAATGCAGGGCTGCAGGGATAAAAGTGGTCATGGTCACAGGAGATCTCAAGACAACTGCAGAAGCCATAGGAAGGGAGCTTGGATTGAAAGGGAAAGCGATAGACGGAAAGGAGCTTGAGGATATCTATGATCTTGAGAAGCATGTGGAAGACATATCTATATATGCAAGAGTCAATCCTGAGCACAAATCAAAGATACTTCAGGCTTTAAGGGACAGAGGACATATAGTGTCTATGACAGGGGATGGTGTAAATGATGCTCCTGCACTGAAAAAAGCAGATATAGGAATATCGATGGGCATTACAGGAACAGATGTTGCGAAGGAGGCTTCTGATATGATCCTTACGGATGATAATTTTGCATCCATAGTCAATGCTGTTGAAGAAGGTAGAGGAATCTATGACAATATACAGAAATTTGTAGAATATCTGCTGAGCAGCAATCTGGGAGAGGTTCTTACTCTTTTTGTTGCTCTTATGGCAGGCATGCCGCTTCCTTTGATCCCACTTCAGATACTTTGGATAAATCTAATCACTGACGGGCTTCCTGCGCTTTCACTGGGGGTTGAGCCTAATGAACCTGGAATAATGAAAAGAAAACCAAAAGACCCTAAGGCAAAGATAATAACAAGAGAAAGGGTCATAAGGATGGGTATTATAGGATTTATAATGATGGCAGGAACCCTGGGGATCTTCTATATATATCTCAGCAATGGTGGGTGGAGCTTTGGAAGCGAGATCAATATAGACAACCCTCCTGGATATTATATAAAAGCTATAACAATGGCATTTTCCACACTTATGATGTTCCAGATGTTCAACGTCATAAACAGAAGAAGTGATAATATATCTATCTTTAAGCTCGGATTTTTCAGGAACAAGAAACTGCTTCTTGCTGTAGGCCTGTCTATAGTGCTTCAGTTTGTAGCTGTATATACTCCTTTAAGCGCGATATTGAGAACAACAGGGCTGGGGGCTGCAGAGTGGGGTTATGTGTTACTTACTGCGAGCAGTGTATTTGTATTTGAAGAAGCATATAAACTGATAAAAAACAGGAATAAAAATAAAAAAGAAGAGATAGACAGAAAAAAATCTGAAGAAATAAAGAAGAAGAGGGGTGATTGATATTCTAGAACAGTTTGCGATGCAGTATCCTCTGCTATTCCATATACTCATAATAATAGCAAGTCTTGTGCTTCTGATATTAGCTGCTGACAAAGCATTGGATGGAATAGTAAATTATGCAAGGAAGCTAGGATTATCAGGATATCTTATAGGCCTTATAGTCATATCTATAGGTGCTTCTATGCCTGAACTTGTATCTTCGCTTATGGGGAGCTTTGAAGGTGATGCAGGAGTTATATTCGGAACCATCTTAGGGTCAAATATAAGCGGTATCGCTCTTGTTGTGGGTGCTTCTGCATTGTTTGCAAAAAAATTAGACCTTGATCCCCATGTTCTTGAAAGGACAGAAGTGATGACATTCTTCATGGTGCTGCTTCCTTTTATACTTATTCTTGACGGGGTGCTGGGAAGGATAGATGCTGCTGTGATGATCCTTGTATATCTTGTATATATCTACATGGTATGGAGGAAAGAAGGCCAGATGGGAGGGATAAAAAAGGATGTAAAACTGGAGAGGATATATCTTGACGGGATAATATTTGCGCTTGCTTTAGCTGTAATATTGCTTAGTGGAAGATATCTTGTTTACAGCTCTATAAGAGTTTCTTCTATACTTGAGATACCTTCTTATCTTGTGTCTCTTGTTATCATCGGACTGGGGACATCTATGCCAGACCTTACTGTAAGCATAAGAAGCCTGATGAAAGGGGAGAAAGGCATAGGCATAGGCAACTCACTTGGAAGCATAGTTGTAAAGTCCTTGCTATTTTTAGGGATACTGGCTTTGCTAAACCCGATAATAGTAGATCCATGGACAATAGCTTTTGCTGAATTTGCGCTTCTTCTTTCTATAGGCCTTATCTTCTATTTCACCAGCAAGAAGATGCTTACATGGAAACATGGGCTTATACTCATAGGAGTATACCTTGTGTTTATACTTAAAGAAGTGTTTTTGAGATAGAAGAGAAAAGAACATAAAATATATTATTTTTTTCTGCTTGCTCTGACAAGTTCATTCCAGATGTATTCTGCTATGGTCTTTACTTTCTCTTTTTCAGTTGATTTTTTCTTTTTCTTGAGCAAAGACTCTATCTTTTTTGCATATGCTTCACTTGTTACTAAGCTGTCAAGCTTTTCTTTAAGGTTTGTTAAAGCTTCTGTCTCAAGCTTTTCGCCTTTTTCAAGTTTCTGCAGGATATTCAGCTCTTTTTTCTCTTTTTCTACTACAGAATCAAGCTTTTTGCTGAGCTTGACAAACAGGATTATGGTATAGATCATAAGTCCTGCCAATAATATAAGTATTATGGTCAATAAGAATGTAAGCTCTACAAGCGGTACATCCATGCCAAATATAAAGACCATATCATTCACCTCTTTTGATGTTTTTTATTCATCTAAGTTTAAAAACTTATCGTTTTTGATTAGGCTTTATATCTCCTGTTCTTTAGCCTATTGAGGAATTTTCTTACATAGTTGTTTGACCTTGTTTTTCTGACAATATTTTTTATCTTTTTTGATGCTGAATATCCTGATCCAGGGAATATGCCTCTGATCAGGACAGTAGAAAGCAAAACAAACAACAGGAAGATTATTATCGTTTTCATCAGACTGAAAACAAATATGGATCCAGCAGGGCCTTTAGGCTTTTCAAGAACAGGTGCTTTTTCTCCAGGACTTAACTGATAAGATGATGTGCTTTCTATGACAGGATGAACTGCCTGAGGAAGTTTTCTTAATCTCAGGTCTGCCTTGCTGTTCTTTTCTCCAAGATAGGTTATAGATATGTCTTCTATAGAATCATCGTCAATGTCAAATATCTTGCTTTCCAGAAGCCTAATATTATATCTTCTTGAAAGCAGAGAAATGTGTGCAAAAGAATCGTCAAAACCTTCTATGAAAATACTATAATCCCTGCTATCATGCCTCATGCTATAAACAGTGTTCTTTGCCTGAAGAAGCTTTATCTCTGCAGAGCCTTCAAGATATATTTTCTTCTGCTTTTCTGCTGAAAGATATGTATCTGAAAATAGTCTGCCTTCCTTGAAAAGTTTTGCATAAATATCATAGTAGCCTGTATAGAATATATCTTCCAGAGCATAATCTCTTATAACTAAGAGTATCTTGTTGCTGTCGACTGAATAAGGGCTTAGATAGTCTATTATATAATCTGAATCCTGATGCATGACATCTATCTCAAATTCCAGCTTTTCTTTTTCCTGCTCATCGAGATTGTTGTATATAAGGCATAGGCGCATCCTCTCTTTCTCGGAATATGAATCTTTGTCTGTAATCACTGAAAGCTCTGGGATATCTATATCTATGCTTGTTCTTGCAGTTGTTTCGGCTTTCTCTGAAGCTGCTGAAAGTCTTATGTCCAAAGAAGATGATATCATTATATAGTCTGAAGAACATACATTGTTCTTGAACTCTAACCTTATTGTTTTCTTCTCTCCTGGAACAAGATCTCCCAGATAAGATGTTTCAGCAGGCCATATTCCTGATGAATCTGGAATCAACCTAACATCTTTAAGGTCCAATGTGCCTGTATTCTTTACCTCTGCAAATACAATGAATGAGCTGTCTTCTATGCTCGTCTCTTCAGGGGATTCTATGATCCTGAGGCTTATGGATCTTTTGCCTGTCATCTCAGGATAAACAGGAACTGCAATATCTGAGATATTAACTGGAGTATCAATTCTTCTGCTGCTTCCTCCGCCTCCTCCTGAAGGCTGTTTTGGGGAAGGAGGGGCTGATGCCTGCCTTATGCTGAATCCTGAAAATGAACTGACTATTATCTCAAAATAATCTTCAGACTTGTCCTGTGTTGAGTTTGATGTTATGTCTTTCCATGTTCCTGAACAATTGTTTGATGTGAAGTTCCAGTCATCACATTTGTATACTTCAAGATAATCCTCATCTGTTACACTTATTCCAGAGTAGCTGTAGATGAGCTTTGCTGAAGGTGATGTAGAATATGTTGAATTTACAACTATAGTAGATAAGAAGCCTGAGGATGGAGGAGATATCTCCTGGTAAAGAAGTGTCTGATTATTGTCTATAGTTACATTTATGTCATTCAATGTTATGACTGCTATGCCTCCTTCAGGAGTGTATCTGTAATCAAGAAGGAAGTCGCTTATATGGGGATCTGCTAAAGATCCATTAGGAAGAGAATGGTTGTGCAGAAATTTTCCCTGATAATATACACCGACTGTTCCGACAGATGCGCCTGATTCATTTACAAGATTGTACTGCTGCATGATTATAGTCTTGCCTACTATAAAATATCCTTTCTCTGATGCAGGGTTGCCTGAAGTATCATTTACAAACAATGTGTAATTGTACAGTCCTTCTACAGGAGCAGTGTAATTTACAGGGACTGTCAGCTGGACAACTGTTCCGTTTGGAAAAGAGATATTAAGATAGTTTGAGTCTATCTGTACATTATCTGTAGCGTTCAATGTGAAGTTTATAGATTGATTTAATGTTATCATCTTTGTGTAAGGCATTATTATGACTTCATGTATCACTGGAGGGATAGTATCATTTACAACAGCAAAAGCTGATGATTCTGAAGAGTTCAATGAACCGTCTGTGGCTGATACATTGCATGTCCATGTCTCTTCTGAAGTTGTATTTCCAGAGCTAATGTATGTTGAAAAATCAGGGATAGGGCCGAAGACAAAAGCAAGCACTGAATCTTTGTACCATCTGTAAGTATAGTTCAGAGGGTCATTATCAGGATCTGAAGCTGCAGATGTGATATTGCAGTAGATGTTATCTTCTACAGACGGAGTATCAGGAGAAACATCTATCTCTGGAGAAGAAGGTTTAGAATTTTGTATGGTTGTGTTGCTGCTCTTTGCTGAGTATTCTCCTTGATATCCGTGTGTGTCTATGACATTGCCTGAGCAAGATATTTTTGCACCTTTTTTGCATTCAGAGATTGATGTGCAGTTTAGTGAAGATGAAGTCTGGCCTGCTACTTCTGAGCTGTTTATGAACCACTTATATAGATGGGGCTGAGGGGAGTCTGATGTGTCTGGATCTGAAGCTGCCCCTGGTGTGCAGTTTATGATAGATACGCTGTTATATGCTCCGGTTATAGTGGGGGCTGCTATAGACGGGGGATGATTTACATGATAAGGGGAGGTTGAATTGCTGTATGATGAGCAGTTTTGGGAGTCGCAGGCATAAGCATACCAATCGTTTGTCTCTGCTGCCTCTCCTGAAACAGTATGCTGGCAGGAAGAAGGCTGTCCAGGATCAGCAGGAGTTGTATCATTGCAGAGCATAGTTCCTGTGCATACTCCTGACTGGGAGATTCCTTCAGTATCGCAGACAACAATATGCCACTGGTCTCCTTCTGTATCAGAAGCTATGGCATCAAACTGAACATAGGAATTGTTGTTTGTAGGATTAGAAGAATCTGAGCCGTCTTCTACTGTTGTTGTGAAAGATGGGGGAGAGTTTGGAACTGCAACATGCAGAAGTCTTTCCTCTGAGACATTGCTGTTGCCTGAATCATCTGTGCAGTTTATCTTCCAGAGATAATCTCCGTTTTTTAAATTAGATGTTATGTTCTGTGTTGTGTTTTCTATTATTGAAGATTTGGTCTTGTTAAGAGAGCTGTTTATGTATAAAGAGCATGCGCTTACTGTGCCGTTCTCGTCTGTGGTGTTGAACTTGAAAACTACATCATAAGAAGATGTCCAGTTGCTGTTGTTTAAAGGGGATTCAAGGTTTATTGAAGGAGGGATTGTATCAATTGATTTTGAGCTATCTAAGAATATATTGAGATTTGTTGTGCCTGAACCCGATATAGTCATATTATATCCTTCATGTGTTGAATTCCAGGAATATACCCATGCAGAATATGTTGTGCAGGTATTAGGATAAGTATATTCATAATAACCTGGAACATAGGCTACTGCTTCTGTATAAACAATTGCAGATACATTTCCTGCTCCAGCATCTATAGTAACATTTACAGGAGTAGATTCAGGGACAGGACTGCCGCCTATGTTATATACATAACCTTCTACTGTACAAGCTGCATCTGCAAACGGAGCTATCATGAGCAGGATGCAGATTCCTATCAATATTTGTCTTGTTTTCATCTTATCTGTGATTTTTTGTTTTTTATTTCTTTCTCTTGTTTTTTCTCGTGTGATATAGCTTCAATCCTCCAGCTGCAAGCAGGAATGTTATGGATATGTAAAGCAGGATGTTATCATAAGCTGTGCTTGTTGGCTTTCTTAGAGGCTGTTTAGGGATCGCTCTTATTTTTAGCAGGCTTTTGTCATCTTCAAGAGGAGTATAGTGGATATCTATGCTGGTGTCTCTTATATCTATATCATTCTCTCCTGGATTTATGCTGAAATACCTTTTTTCTTTGTTGTATTCCTGTATAGAGATGTTCAACATGGAGCTTGCTGCATCTTCCTGCTTAAGTATATAGGATGCGATACCGGATGCAAGATCTCCAAGGTAGAATATAACAACGTCTTTATCTGTTAGGATTATGTCTTCTCCATCCAGGATGTTTATTATGTATATCTCTCCGTCAAAGCCTCCTGTACTTATGTATTCTGTGTATGTCTGTTTTTTCAGGTCTTTTTGGGAAGTCTTGATAGAGCTGGAAGATGTTGAATATCTATCTAATTGTTCATCCTGCTGATCTTGCTGATCTAATATTATGTCTGCTATGGTCTCTGTCTTTTCAAGCAATACTTCTTTTTCACTGTTTGAAACTGAAACTACTGCATTGTCCACTCCAAGAGTGCAGGCAAAGGATACTGAATAATAGTTCTGATAAGGCCAGCTGTTTCCTGTTGAAGACATGTATACTGCAAGAGTGTTGAGGTTCTTGACTATGACAGGGGTTCCTTCTGGAACTGGAGTTCCTGAGGAGTCTTCTACAAATCCTGAAACAGTGCAGATGCTTGCAAAAGCTGTATTTGATATCAGTATTAACATGATCAATGGAACTATTATCTTTGTTTTCATCTTATAAGCCTCGCATATTCAAATGTAAGGTTGACTGAAGGGCTGAACCAATATCCCTGGCCAGGGTACATGCAGCTGAAGTCTCCAAACCAGCTGTTTAATGATGCAAAATATCTTGTGGACTGGTATTGGGGTGTAGCTAAGCTGTAATTATATCTGTATATCCTGTCTGCATCTGTAGGGCCTTTAGTCAGATCAGAGATATTGCATAATGTCTTG
>WJJM01000010.1 GCA_014729675.1 Candidatus Woesearchaeota archaeon
CTCCTGGTTGCAGTCATAATATCTTTAATTGTCATAATTATAGGGCCTTCTGCTCCTGAGCAGCTGCTTGACCTGGAGATATCAATGATATCTGAGAATATAAATCCAGGAGATACTATAGAGTTTAATGTTCAGTCTATAAGCATGGGAGCAGCAAAAAGATATGATATAAAACTGCTTCATGAGATAAAGGACAGTTCAGGGAGGAAGATAACCTCTAAAGAAGAAGATGTTGGCATAGAGACAAGAGTCTCGAAGATAAGCAGGATAAAGATTCCGAGTTCAGCCACTGCAGGAAGATACAGCCTGAGGACAACTGCTTTTTATGACAGCAAGTCAGCATCATCTCAGATACAGTTTGATATTGCTGAAGAAGAACCTGAGCCTGCTCCAGAGCCAGAAGAAAGATGCCCTGCTTCATGCGATGATGACAACATATGTACTGAAGATATCTGCAGCGAAGAGACAGGATATGAATGCGAGCACAACCCGATAGTTCCCTGCTGCGGAAATAATATCTGCGAGGAAGAGGAAAGCTATGAGACATGCAGCATTGACTGTCCTTATGAAGCAGATGTTCCAGAGCCTGAGCCTGAGCCTGCTCCAGAACCAACAGAAAAGCCTGGAGATTATTATGTTACAGGAGAGGAATATTCACTGGGAGAGCTCATTGAGATCGCTAAACAGAAATCAAGCCCTGATCCTGAGAATGCAGTAAGGTTCTGCAAAGATTTCAACGGGAATTACAGAGACATATGCCTGACAACTGTGGCAAAGCAGACCAACAATTATAGATACTGTGAAGATATAATACTTGATGCAGAAAGGGACAACTGCTATACCCATTTTATAGTTGAGAATGAAGATTATACATTATGCAGCAAGGTAGTTAATGAACACATAAGAGCAGCATGCGAGACCATGGCTGCTTATGAGTAGAAATAATTCTTTTTTGTTAGGTCAAAAAGTTGCTTTGCGATAATGATCTAAAAATCCTAATTGATAACGCTCGCTACCTTTACCATCGACGCAAAAACGTTGAGTGCTCAGTTAGCTTTGCTGAGAGAGCAGTCGATTGATTGGAGTTAGAACCTTGCTTAGCTGAACTGAGGCAGTGCACGAACGAAGTGAGTGCCATAGATAGTATTAAAACTTATCCTAATTTTTTTCAATATAGAAAAGAAATAGATTGTAATCTTTTCAAGAGTTTAAAGGTTTTAGAAATTATCCAAAATCAAAAACTTTATATACACGTAAACATACACGTATGTTTATGAGTACAAAAACATTAACTATAATGGAAGATGCATATAACATCTTGATAGAGAACAAGAAAGAAGGAGAAAGCTTTTCAGAAGAGATAAGAAGGTTGCTCTCTAAGAAAAAATCAAAGAAGCTAATCGATTTTTTCGGGATCTTAGATAAGAAGACAGGGGATGCTATGGTCAATGATTATAGAAAGATCAGAAAAGAACAGATAAAGTTGACAAAGAAGAGGATAAAAGAATTAGGATGAAAGTTCTTGATACAACATTTCTTATCGATTTTCTGAAAGGGAAAAAAGAAACCCTTAAGATAATAAAAAGCAAAGAAGACCTATTGACTACGCAGATCAATATGTATGAGGTTATCAGAGGAGCATTTCTGAGAGATAATCCTTCTGAACTGTTAAAAGCTGAACAACTCTTTGAAAATATAAAGGTCTTGCAGATAGATGATGATGCAGTGATAAGGTCAGCAGATATTTTTTCAGATCTTGTAAAGAATGGAAAGATGGTTCCAGACAGCGACTGTATGACTGCAGGGACTGCGTTAAGTAAGGGAGTAAACAAGATAGTAACAAGAAACAAAGAGCATTTCAAAAGGATGAAAGGCATTAAGGTTGAAACATACTGAATCACTTAATCTTTTTAAACAATATCTCAGGCTTGCCTATATTTTGGTTTTTCAATTCAAAGTTCAGGTCTTTCCAGGTCAGGTCTTTAAGGTTTAGCTGCTTCTGGAGATTTTCACAGGCTTCCGGCATCACTGGCTGCAATAATATAGAAAGATTTTTTGCTATGTTTATGCATGTTCCCAGAACTTCTTGAGATGATTCAATATCTTTCCATGGCTCTTTTTCCTGGAAATAAGAATTTCCCAAAGCTGAGATAGCCAGGATGTTTTCAAGAGCTTTCTTAAAGTCATAGTTTTCATATGCTTTCTTTATCTCTTCAAACTTAGGAGTTATCTTTTTTATTACCTTTTCTTCATCAATATCTTTTATCTCTGAATTATAGTTTTTTTCTGTAAAAGAAAGTATACGATAGCAGAAGTTTGAGAAATTTCCCACGATCTCTGAATTTATCCTCTTTAATATAAGGTCTTCTGAATATTCTCCATCCCCTCCAAGAGGCATTGATTCAAGAAGATAATACCTGTATGGATCCACTCCAAATGTTTCTATCTGTGAGAAAGGCTCTATCACATTCCCTTCTGACTTGCTCATCTTAGCTCCGCCTTTAGCCAGGACAAAGCCATGGACAAAAAGTTCTTTAGGCAGGTCTATCCCTGCTGAAAGAAGCATAGCCGGCCAGAAAGCTGCATGGAATCTCAGTATGTCCTTTCCTATTACATGGCATTCTGCAGGCCAGAGTTTTGAGAACCTGTCTTCAGCTCTTCCATAGCCTGCTCCAGTTATATAATTAGACAAGGCATCGCACCAGACATACATAACTTGCTCAGGATCTCCTGGAACAGGGATTCCCCATGGCAGTGTGGATCTGGGCCTTGAGAATGATATGTCTTTTGCTGCTTTTAAGAAAGACAATATCTCGTTCTTTCTTATCTCAGGAGTTATCTTGTATTCATCTTTTTCTATTGCAGTTATGATCTGTTCCTTGTATCTGGATAACTTGAAAAAATAATTTTCCTCTTCTATTATCTGGATATCTCTTGTAGGGTGCTCAGGGCATTTTCCCTTGTCAAGCTCTTTTTCTGTCTTAAAAGATTCACAGCCGACACAATACAATCCTGAATATTTTTTCTTGTAGATGTCTCCTGACTTCACCAGTTCTTCCCATAATTTTATCGCTCCGGGATGGTGGAGCTTTTCATCTGTTGTCCTTATGAACTGATCATAGCTGATGTTAAGTTTTTCATAGAGGTTTTTGAATATCTTTACATTTTCATCTATGAACTTTAATGTATCTTTTTTTTCTTTTTTTGCTGACTGGTAGATCTTGGTTCCGTGCTCATCAGTTCCGGTTTGAAAGAAGACATCTTTTCCAAGAAGCTTATGAAATCTTGCTATTGCATCTGCCTGTATTATCTCCAGGGCATGGCCAAGATGAGGGGTGCCATTAGGATAGGCTATTGCTGTTGTTACATAATATTTATTTTTCATAAGCCAGAGGGAGTAAATTTTATTTATAAAGGTTTTTGTTTTGGTCAATCTAATGTTCTATAATATTTATCCTGATCTTTAGAGATATCAGATGCAATCTAAAATTTTAAACTTAAAATAATAAATTATCAAGTTTAATCGCCTTTCCCTTACTAAAAAACATCATATTTTTAAATGCTCATATATCGGGCATGTCTGGTGATAACATGGGGAAAACAATCGATACTAAACTTAAGCCAGAGGATTTTTTAAATACTCTTGAAAAAGGAGAAAGAGGGCTTATAAAGGTCAATGACAGCATCTATAATGGAAAATGGAATGATATGCTGAAAGATCTTAAGAACAGACAGCAGCAAAAACCTTATTCAACAAGCCTTCATAAGAAGATAACAAGAGATATAGCTATTATAGAGAGAATCCAGGCTTATGAAAAAGCAAAAAATGTTGCTCTTACTTATAACGAGTGATGTGATATAGGATGAAAAGCCAAGAATATCTATCAGAGAAAAAACCAGAGCTTTTTGAGTTTGAAGATATAGCTGAATCAAGGGATATTCTTTTATTTGACACTTCAGGGTTTGAGATGTTAGATGGAGCAGGTGTCTCAGAGGCATTGTTTGAAAGCCATATTCATCTGAATCTTGATCAGAACAGTCTTTCTAAAAGGACAGAATTTGTTTCAGGGCTTGCATGCATGATAAACAAATATAATGATAAGATAGATATTGTCCCAGAAGTTATAGTGGAAGCAGAGGATTATATGGATATATTGAACGAGCAGCTTAAGTTCCATAAGAACATACTGGACAAAAAGAAAAGCCAGAAGAAGGTGTATTCAAGGAACAGGAGAGAAACACACCGAAGGATGAAGATGAGTGCTTCGGAAAAAGATAACCTTGAGATGCTCAGGCTCTATGTTGACAATTATTACCATCTATTAAAAGAAGCAAAGAACTGCGTCTCAGACAAAAGATATAACGGCTTTCTTGAGCAGGTAAAGGATCTTGCAAAGAAAAAGAATATCAAAAGAGACTTTAGCTTTAGATATAGGGCAGGACTGAAGCGGCCGGGAAACAGAAGAAAAGAAGATCTATATACAGATGAGAAGATTGCAGTAAGAGCTTATGAGCATGCATCAAAAGGAAACAAGGTAGCTATCATCTCAAATGACTCTGACCTGCGAAATATCCTGGATGTCAGCTTTACACATGCCTTTGGATGGAATTCCGGATTGGATGTATCTATGTATTGCAATTACAGACATGGAAAATACAATGCAGAATTTGATTCTAAAAGATAAAGATCACTTCTTAGGCTTTTTCATCTTTTTTGTTATGCCTATCTTTTCTCCGCACTTGTCGCACTTGAATACATAAGCAGGAACTCCTTTGAAACTCTTTCTCTTGTATTCTGTAGTTGTCTCTCCTTCATTGCCGCAGTGAGGGCATTTGTACTGTATCTCTACGTCTAATGTAGGCTCAAGCTCTTCCTTTAAAACAGTGTAGTTGCATTCAGGGCAGACATATTCTTTTGCTCTTCTCTTGATCTTTCCTGTTTTTGGGTCGACAGGCTTTCCCATCTTTGCTTTTCCGCATTCAGGGCAGTCTGGCTTGTACACCCAGGCTATGATACTTCCGTCATTGTCTAAA
>WJJM01000011.1 GCA_014729675.1 Candidatus Woesearchaeota archaeon
TGAGCCAACTATCTGGTCTGCATCATCTACAGCAAAGATATATATCTCAGCATCATTTCCACAGTCATTTGTACCTACAGCCCATTCAACATCTAAAGAATAGTTTCCTTCTTCATAGTTCAATGTGGCATCTACAGATCCGGGTGCAAATGTCATCTCAGGGCACTCTGTTGTACCGTTAACACTTATCTCTCCTGTTGCAAGGAAGCTTGAAGTGTTCCAGTCAACACCTGAAGGAAGATTCAATACAACATTGTTTGCATCAGGTACACTGACTGTATTCCAGTCAACAATATCAAATACACTTCCTGCTGCAGGTGTGTACCCTGAAGCCAATGCAAAGTTGAATGTTACTGTTCCCATAGTGAGATTTTTGACTGACAGATAATAATCTTTAGACAATGAGGCTGATGAAAGCTCAATGTCAACTGCACTTGAATCACTCAATGCCATCTGTCCGTCTACAAGCCAGGAATCTCCTGGATATAAGTCAGCTGTAACAGGTATTGTTCCTCCTGTTGCAAGAACATCTCCCAAGACCTGGCCAGAGCCGTTCATATCAAGAGTGTTTGCTCCTCCGGTAAGGTCTATGCTTCCTGTTATGTCAGTTCCGTCAAGAAGATCAACATTGTCATCAGCAGTTCCTGCTGCAAGGTTATATCCTTCAATAGTTCCGGATCCTGCATAAACAGCATAACCTCTTCCACTGGAATTGAATCCGTCTGTAGACTCTATCTTTCCTGAGTTGACAAGTTCTATGCCTTCATTAGCTATCATACCTACAGAACTTCTGCCAAAGCTATATCCTCCAGAATATCCAGAGTAATCTATTTCTGAATCAGTCCTTATAGTACCATCATTTACAAGATTCAGCTTGTTCTTTGCTCTTAATCCAACTGCACCTATCCATCCAGCCTTAGCTTCAACAAGACCTGTGGAAGTTATGTGCATAGGGGTATTTAGATCTCCTCCATTTATATTTCCACCATAAACTGCGTAGTTAAGATAATTCCCAAGGTCATTTACACCAGTAGTGTTTCCTCCATACTCACAAGTGGAAGGGGGCGTATAAAGTGATTGGATATTTCCAGATAAAGACCCTATTATCACATCCCCTCCAGACGCATAAACTGTTATTCCGTTGGCAGAACCGCTTCTTGCTTTAACAATACCTTCAACATTATCTATTTTTATCCTGCCTCCAGAAAATATAGCACAAGGAAGATGTGAATAATCTGATTCTGCAGATATTAGCCCGGAAGAACCTATATCTCCTATAACAACATCATTGTTGGCCCAGACTGCATAATTGTTATTACCATCAAGGCTATATACCTCAACCTTTCCCCCTATATTGTCTATATTGATGTCTCCTCCAGAAGCCACCATGCCGCTTATATAGCTTCTTTTTCCTTCTACATAGATATCTGAGTCCATGCCTCCGCTGATATTTATATCCCCGCTGTTGGCCCAGATACCATACGCACGAGTCTCTGAAGAAGTATAAGTCTCTGACTCCCCTAACTCTCTGCATGCACGCTGACTCCCGTCCCAATTGTCCAATGTAAGTGTTCCTGCAATTCCATCTGTTGCATAGATATTGCTTTTTGTATATATGCCATAATCTCTTGCATTTGTTGTTTTTTGATCAGTTATAACTTCTATATTTCCGTCAAATTGGTCTATAACCAATTCATCAGATTTCAATCCTATCAACTGTTTTTCACTTCCCTGGCCAAGATTATCAAGATATATCTCAGAACCTGAGTCCATGTCTAATGTTCCGTCTATTATTGCACCTGAATCCTCGAATATAGCAGTTATTCCGCTTGCTGAGGTTCCTTTATAATAATGCTTGACCTGGCCGTTGTTCATGACAAGTTTTGCAGATCCTCCTGTGGAATTTACTGTTACAGGTTTTGTCTGAGTTGTATAAGTAGGACCCGGGTCATATTCCTGTAAAGAATTTATTGTAACTGTTGTAGCACCAGCAAAAGAAGAAAAAGCCAAGATAAATATACTCAATATCAAAATTAATTTTTTCATTATTTACACCTCATATTTTTATTTTTAGACAAAAGCCATTGCCTTTCTTAAATAGATAATATGTATATATAAAAACTTTTTTGTTTTAAAAGCTGATTCTTTATGATGGCCAAATGATTAACTTTTTAAACATAAAAAGCTCAGATCAATCCATGAATATAACAAAAGACATAGAGATACTAGACCTTGCTTTATACATCAAGAAACAAAAAACACTGATCATAACAGACACACATATAGGCTATGAAGAAGCCCTTAACAAGCAAGGCGTGCTTGTTCCAAGATTCCAGTTTAAAGAGATAATGCAAAAGCTAGAGAAGATACTCAAAAAAGTAAAGCCTGAAACTATAATCATAAACGGAGATATAAAGCATGAGTTCGGCCGTATCTCAGAGCAGGAATGGAAGCTTACATTAAGGCTGATAGATTTCTTAAGCAGGAACTGTACAAAGCTGATCTTGATCAGAGGCAACCATGACAAGATACTGGGGCCTATAGCTGAGAAAAGAAACATAGAGATTGCAGAGAATATCTTGCTGGAAAACATACTAATAACCCACGGCCAGAACATCCCGGATATATCAAAGAACAAAAATATAGATACTATAATCATAGGACATGAACATCCTGCTGTAGGATTGAAAGAAGACTCAAGAGTAGAAAAGTTCAAATGCTTTCTTAAAGGAAGATACAATGATAAAACATTGATAGTCCAGCCCTCTTTAAGCCTTGTGACAGAAGGAACAGATGTAACAAAAGAAAGGCTGCTAAGTCCTTTTCTCAAGCAGAAGATAGATAATTTTGACTGCTATATAGTTGCTGACAAGGTATACAAGCCTTTTAAGCTGAAGAAGATCTAAGAAGCATCTCCATATTTTATATACTTATCTTCAAGATTTTTGTTTATCCTTTTTATAAGGCTGGTAACATCTCCAGGCATAGCTCCTTTTGCTACGCTTTTGAGAACCTTATCTGCAAGATATTTTTTATTGTCTTCGGAAATCTTAAAATGGCTGTCTCCAAGATTATATCTTTTGTCTGAAAGTACATTATGCAGCTCATTGCCGACTGCAGCAAGCCTTGTCCCTATAAATTTATTCTCCCAGAATTCAGGATTATAATGATTCTCATGGTCTTTTACAATATGTTTGATTATTACAGCTGCTTTTCCTCTTTCTCCCAGCTCTTTCTTCACAAGATCAATTCCTGCTTCCTGATGGCTTTTGTCGTTCTTTACAACCTCTCCTACATCCTGAGCAAGGCTTCCTGCGATTATCAGAGGATATTTTCCTTCTACTTTCTTGCTGTTAGAATATTTGCCGTCTATGATGTACTGAGAAAGTACAGATGTAACCATTGTTTTTTCCATAGCTTTTCCAAAAGTTTCAAGATCTTTTTCATCAAAATAGTTCCTTAAAAGTCTTCCAATCCCCTCTTCAGGCTTTATCGGGCAGTCAGCTAATGCCTGCAGCATATTGTTTCTTTCATTATACAATGCATCTTTATCATAAAAAAGGTTTATTACCCTGTCCTTATGCCTGTTAAAATATTTTAAAAGAGGGCTGAGCATAGTTCTGTATCTAAGGCTTTCATTGCATGGCTTATTTTCTTGATATATTATCTTTTTCTTTTTCTTTCCGTCCGTCTTTGCAAAATCAGGTCTGCAATCTCCTATCTTCCATTCTATGCCATCCTGTCCAGAAGATCTCCCTTCTAAGCTGAATGAGGAGATTCCCCTGTTTTCACATGCATCTATGTTCCTTATCTTTACACCAGGTCTTGCTATAAGAACCCCATTATGATATATCGGTTTTTCAGCTATTATAGATTCTCCTTTCTTTGTTATATCCTTAGCATCTTTTGTTGATATGGTCTTCATTGTTACTACCTATTGATGACTAAGGCTTTATAAAGCTGATGGTTTAGAATTAATGATCATCTATTATATACATTTTTTATAATATCAGACTTAGTGACTATCCCGAGCAATTTTCCTTTCTCTATGACCAATACCATTGGATAGAATCTCAGCAGGCTTGACAATAGCTCTACAGATGCATTCTTATCTACAGTTGAAAGATTGTCCTGCATGATATCTTTTGCCTGTATGTTCTTCTTGTCCTGCATAAGAGCCTCAAGAACAGAAGATTCAGAAAGATAGCCAATAACCCTGTCTTCTTCCATCACAGGCATCTGGGAGATAGAGTATTTTCTCATCTTTTTGATTATATCTTTTATAGGAGATCTTCTGGCTACACTTACAACTTTCTTTGTCATAACATCCTCAGCCTTAAGCTCTGATGTCTTTGTCAGGTTATCCAATGCCTGAAATATCTTCTGGGCTTTGTTATAGGTTGGATCCAGCCTTCCTGCTTCTATCTTTGCTATCAATGACTGAGAAACTCCTGCTTTCTTTGACAACTGTCCTTGTGTCAATCCTGCTTTTTTCCTTATCTCTTTGATATCTTTCAGTTCATACGGCATTTTAAAAGACAATATGCTGCAGTTTATAAATATTCCTATAAGAATAAAATTGTCAAGAGATTTTATAAATGTGCTGCTTAAATCTATCATAACGATATACAAAGGTGAAAAAAATGACAATAAACCCAGAATATGATAAAAAGATATGCAGGCCAACGATAGCAAACTATACTCCAGGAGTAAATACTGAGACAAACAGCAATGCATCAACAGCCTACATTTTTAAAACAGAAAAAAGAAAACAGCTCAGAGGAACATGTACCCTTGGAGACGGAACAACGATAACATATGAAGAGCTTAGAAAAAGGATACATCCAGAAAAAAACAAAGAACCCTCAGAACTTGAAAATATTGCAAATGTTTAAGCTTTATTTGAACAATTTTTGAAAAACATCGCTAAAATCACAGGATTTTTGATGTTTAAGAAAATTGTCTTATCAAAACAATTTTTGAAAAAGCTTTTAAACAGATTTTCAATCTTTTGAATAAAAAGAGGGATAATCTGAAGGAGGAATAAAAATGAATGGAAAATATGTATTTACATCAGAATCAGTAACAGAGGGGCATCCGGACAAGGTCTGCGACCAGGTCTCAGATGCAGTATTAGACGAATGTCTTAGGCAGGACAAGAACAGCAGGGTAGCTGCTGAATGTTTGACAAAGACGGGAGTCGTTGTTGTAGCAGGAGAATTGACGACAAATGCTTATGTTGATATTCCAAAGATAGTAAGAAAAACACTGAAAGAGATTGGCTACACAAAGTCAGAATATGGGATAGAATACGAGACATGCGCTGTATTTGTGCATATAGAAGAACAGTCTCCTGATATCTCACAGGGAGTTTCAGAAGGAGAAGGGATGTTCAAGGAACAGGGAGCAGGAGACCAGGGAATGATGTTTGGTTATGCTTCTAATGAGACTGAAGAGCTTATGCCTTTGCCTATAATCATGTCCCATAAATTGTGCTTAAAACTTGCAGAAGTAAGGAAAAAAGGAAAGGTAAAATATCTAAGGCCTGACGGAAAATCCCAGGTTACAGTAGAATATGAAGACGGCAAGCCTAAAAGGATAGCGACAGTCCTTATCTCTACACAACATGATGAAGTGCCATATAAGAGGATAAAAAAAGACATTATCAAACATGTTATCAGGCCTGTCTGCAAAAAATGGATAGACAGGAAAACAAAATTCCTGGTTAACCCGACTGGAAAATTCGTACGTGGAGGGCCTTATGCAGACGCTGGATTAACAGGAAGAAAGATAATTGTTGATACTTACGGAGGCATGGGAAGACATGGAGGCGGAGCTTTCTCAGGAAAAGACCCTTCAAAAGTTGACAGATCAGCTGCTTATGCAGCAAGATACATAGCAAAGAACATAGTTGCAGCAGGTTTGGCTGACAAAGCAGAAGTTGAGCTTGCTTATGCAATAGGGGTTGCAGAACCTGTATCTTTGCTTGTGGACACTTTCGGAACAGCAAAGATATCTGAAGAAAAGATAGCTGAGCTGGCAAGGAAAAATTTCCCTATCAAGCCTGCAGATATCCTTAAAGATCTAAAATTAAAAAGACCAATCTACAGGAAGACAGCAGCTTATGGACACTTTGGAAGAAAAGATCCTGACTTTACATGGGAAAAGACAGACAAAGCTGCTCTTCTTAAAAGGGAAGCAAAAGAGTTCCTTGAATAAGATTATTCTTTTTTTATTTTCTTTTATTTCTTAACAATACATTTATATATGACATGATGCAGATAATATCAATAAAAACAAGAGGTGCGATATGGCAAAGAAAAAGACTAAAGCTTTAAAAAAGAACAAGGATAAGAAGACTGAAAAAAATGTTAAGTCTGGAATGGTATGCAGTGTTCATGACAAGTGCAGCGGAGGAGGAATATACTTTTTAGGAATCATCGGATCTGCTGTATACTACATAACAACCACACAAGGATTTTGGATGGGCGTTTTAGGAGTTCTGAAAGCATTAGTATGGCCTGCTTTCCTGATATTTGCGCTTATGAAATATCTTGGTGCATAATTTTTATTCTTTTATTGCTCAAATTGAATCTCACACCATGCAGATCTGCTGCGATTCTAATACCAATTCTGAGGCTCAAAAATACTCCATCTTGCTGTAGCTGGGATTTTTATTTCTTAATATTTGCATATATCTTTCCCCCTAGTTTTTCTGGATCTGCTGCTGTCATCCTTTTGAGAGTTTTTTCCCATCTTTCAGGGATGCTTTCTCTTTTTATCCCTCTGCTTGTAAAACGGATATCATACGCATCCCTATGTCTTATATACCCTTCTTTTATCTTTTTGAAAGTAACTATAAACTTATCGATATAATTGCAGACCAGATCATTGACATCTTTTCTTCTTAGATGTTCCATCCTCTTATTTATGGGCTCTGCATATTGTTCTATACATTCTTCAAGATCTCTGCAATGATTGTTAAAAGCCCCAGTAACTTCTGCAACCATTATATCTTTGGGCATTCCGTTCTTGTCTTCTATAAGATATTCGTCTCCATCATCAAAAAGCACAGAATCTTCATAGCTTCTGTTGACTATTGCATTGACAGCAGCTGTTTTTCCAAGCATACTGAAAAACGCAAGGGCATATTCCCTGTTACTTAACTTACGAGGCTGCACTTTGTCAGTAGCAGTTCCTTCTATGTATTCTCTTTCAAAATAAGCAGAAGATATGACATCTCCATCATATTTCTCTGATATCCTGCCTGTCCTTATGGGAATCACATTCATACCAAGCTGCTGACACCCAAGATGACAGTCCAGTGCATATTGGACTCCCTGTTCTGATTTTTTTCTGGCTTCGTCTTTGCTCATGCCCTGCTTCATATATTCCCTCATTCCGAACTTCTGCATCCTTAGCATCTTGATTATCTCTTTTTTCCTTTTAGGAATCTTTATCTCTGCTATATAAACATCTCTCCTGCCAGGCATCTTTTTTCTTTTTGATATAGACTGGACAAGCTTGCCCATGTTGACATATTCTATATTGGAATATTCATTTTGGAAGTTATCAATAAATCCTTTTACATTATCATCACACAGCTCTTCAAGGTCTTTTCCGTCTTTTTTCTTGAAGATCGGGTCAAACAGGCATATTGTCCCTTTTTCCATGTATGCTCCAGGCAGCCATCTTATATGCATCCTGAGTTCAGGACATAGTCCCATCAATACATCTTCAGATATCTCATCATTTCTTTTTACCAAAGCCTCATAGATGATCTCTCTCCATTCGAGATTGTTGTAATTATCTTTTCTGAACTCAGGAGATACTGCTTCAAAAAATCTTTTTTTGTATCTGAGATATTCTTTATTCAACCCATCTTCATCCATATTGCT
This sequence comes from Candidatus Woesearchaeota archaeon, assembly GCA_014729675.1. GTDB lineage: Archaea > Nanobdellota > Nanobdellia > Woesearchaeales > WJKL01 > WJJM01. The sequence goes on from WJJM01000011.1 coordinate 7,899, forward strand.
GAAATCTTTTTTAAAATCATTTTTCCAGAATATCTTCTTGTCTGCTTTAAAAAATTTAAGTTCAGGATTATTGAGATGGTTTCTTTTGGTGATGTACTCCTGTATCTCTGTCAGGGATTTTGCAAGTTCTTCTTTGTCTAGTTCTTCAAGGCCTGAAAATCCATCATATGTAAGATATCTTGTCCCTGTCATGGCATTATGATAATACATATCACTTCCGCCTATAGCAACTTTAGAATTTTTTATCAGCTTTTTCATCCCTTCTGTTGTTCTTGGTAAAGAGCTTATCCTCCATAATTCACCTCTTTGCTTGATAAATTTTCTTACATCTGAGTCATCTACTCCTAAAAATTTTATCTTCTGTTCAGGAACAGCCTGCTGCAATACTTCGTCAGCCCTGAAAACAGTTTCCATGTATGATCTGGAAGGTTTTTTTCCAGGCCTTATATAAACATTATCTCCTCTTATTACAAGATCTACATATCTTTTTGTAAGGTTGACTTCCTGATCTATGGAAAGGCCATCAAGGCCTTTTTCTCTTCTTTTTTGGTTGATATAGCCTATATACTTCTCCCTTACAAGACAATGGCTCCCCTTGCCTACAACTATAGTATCTGAATCAGGAAAGACCAGTCCCATATTATACTTAAGTTCTCCCCTGTCGTCTTTTTCCAAAGGATCCCCTCCAATAATCTTTGGCACCATCTTATATATTTCAATAATCTTTTATTTATTTAGTTTTGGGTTTTTTAGAGGGATAGATATAGTCCTTTCTTCTCCCCATCTCTTCCCAAAATTTCTTTTTTCTGTAATAATCATTTTTGTGAGGCATGTATCCGAAAAAATCCTGTTTTATGTGCATCTCAGCAGCCTTGCCAGCAGCCTCCCCAAACAGCTTTCTGCATTCTATCATCCCTTCAAGATGATGCCTATACCTCCTGTGTTCTATTCTTTTCTCTTCTTTGTAAAACTTATCAAGCCATTCATGTACCTCTCTAAAATCCTTTCCAAGCTTTTCCCTGCATTCATCACAATGATCATCTATGTTCATCTCAGCACATCCAGCCCGGGCAAAGTTCCTTCTATAAGATACTCTATGCCTGCTCCGCCTGCAGTCGAAATTTCTAGGTTAGGAACTGATTTATATGCTTCTGCTGACTCTCCTCCTCCTGCTATGCATCTTATATCTTTATTGCAGGACAAAGCTTTAGCCAGCCCTTCTGTTCCCTCCTTAAATCCTGCCTCAAATATGCCCAAAGGCCCGAACATCACTGCAAGTTTTATATCTTTTAATCTTTCCTTGTCTTTCTTGCTCAAAAGAACATCAACTATTGAATATTCATCATCTATATCTTTATTCCTGATGTCTACCATCCTTCTGGAGATCCACTCTTTTCCATATACTTCCTTCAGCTCTTCATCAAGCTTTCTTGAGGTATAAACATCATCTCCAAGGATTATGTTTGGCATATCTAAGATCTGCTTTGTTTCTTCAGCATAATCTTTGTTGTCCTCTTCTGCCAAGGACTTTCCTATACCATACCCTTGTACTTTCCTAAGGACATTATAAGGAACTCCCCCTATAACAACATTATCAAATCTTTCTCCCAATTCTTTTATTGCTCTCATCTTTTCCTTAAGCTTAGCTCCCCCTACGACCAAAGCTTTTTTCCCTTCAAAAGAAGAAACATCGTCCCACAATCTTAACTCTTTATCAAGAAGATAGCCTGTTCCTGTCTGTTTTCCCTGCTCCTTCATCAAAGAAGGAAGAGCATAGATAGAGGTGTCTTTCCTGTGAGAAACTGAAAACGCATCATTGATATAAACATCAGCCAGCCTGGAAAGGCATTCTGCAAACTTCCTGTCCCCTTTTCTTTCCTCGCTGTAGAACCTTAGGTTTTCAAGCAGCATAACCTCTCCCAGATTTATAGAATCAACATATTTTTCAGAAGTTTTTCCTATGACATTGCGATTGAACATTACTTGTTTTCCAAGCATTCCAGAAATCTCTGAAGCAGTTTTTTCTAATTTGTATTTTTCATGGTTGGAATGATCAGGCCTGCCTTTATGGGTTCCGATAATAATTTTAGCGCCTTCTGAAGCAAGATATCTTATCGTGGTAATACTTGCTTTAAGCCTTGAAGCTGCATTGAAATCTGTCCTTAAAAAAACTTTTTTGTTCTTAACATCGATATCATCAAGATTTTTTGCCATTTTTACCTCCTTGACCTTTTCCTGAAATCCAATACCCTCTTCTCGAAATGCGTGGCATCATAATCTGCCAATATCTTCTCCAGCCAGCTCCAAGCTTTTCAAGTTTATCTATCACGTCTTCATCCTGCTTTAATCTTCTCTGGTCATAAAGCTCTTCTGTCTTTGCGCCGGGAACATGGCTGTCGATGAATGCTATTTTCTTCATTCCTGTTCACCAAATCTATCAAAATTTAGGTTGTAGCTATTTCCGCAGGTAAGCGCTGAGTATAATCTTAAGGCAAGTTCTTCAGATTTTTCATCATCTCCTTCAACCATTATCTCTATCTCAGAGCCTTTTTCAAGCCCAAGACACATCAGATCTATTGAACTTTTAGTACAAGCTTTGTTGATAACCATGTTGGTATTAAGTTTCTTTTTATTAGCCCAATAGAAAGGACTGCCTTTCCTTGAGATATAAACCTGCTTCCCGTATTCCATACATTCTTCTTTTATCCTAAAAGCAGGCCTTGCGCATATCCCATAGTCCAGATCAAATACTGCATCTATCGATGTGTATTTTTTCATTTCAGGTTTGTTTTCTTTCACGGCACCCACCTTTCCTTTTCCTCTGTCTTAAGTATCTGAAAGTTCAGCAGCTCAACCCCAAACCTTGTTTTTATATCTTCTATCCAGTTCAGCATCCCTATGGAATCCCCACATATCAACTCAAATAAAAAGTTAAACCCATGATTTATGCGGTAGATAGAGTTCACGCATTCTTCCTTTTTCAGAAAATCCAGGAATTCCTTTCTCTGTCTTGGCTCAACTTTCACAGCGATAATTGAGTGAGCATTATATCCCATCTTTCCATAATCAAGAAGAGAGCTTCTTTTCAGGATATATTTGCTCTCGATCCTCCTGATAGCATCACTCACAGTAGACACAGGCAGCTCCATCTCTCTTGCAACACTGCTTATATTCATCCTCTTCCCTTTCCTTAGATGTTGTATTATCTCTTTTTCTTTTGGATTCATCTTAATTCTTAGCTATTAATTGAGCAGGCTTTATCCTCCCATCTATAGGTCTTCTTCAACGTACTCCTATATGCCTCATTACAATGTTTCAGTTTTTTAGATATGATATCAAATTTGTCTTGATCTTTTATTTTCTTTGTTATCTCTTTAATCCTTGACTTAGCAAGGTCTGCAAAAGGCTTCACGATAGAATGCTCCACCTCCTGACTGTAAGACACTTTCTTAGGTTGGTAATATGTGACATCCATCTCCTGCAATGCATTATAACTGTAGTTCTTCTCAACTTCCACTATTTCTTTTTTGGTATAGAATGTTCCAGGAGTTTCATGCCTCTCTTTAGGGCCTTCATATATTCTCTCGGCAAGTACGGCAAAATTAGAATTCGCAGCAACTAAAAGATGATCTATACTCGCATCAGAATTTGAATTCTCTATGAGATGATAGTAAAGATGGAATATAGATCCTGGATCGCTTATGCCTCGATTATATTTATCAGCATTAAGGTTATTTGGAGGAGATTGATATGGGCTTATATCATATATGTTTTCGCTGTTACGCCGTATCTTTTGATCAATAATCCCAAAGAGAGATAGCATAGTAACACGGCTTGATTTCAAACTACCATCATTTATTTTCCTACATAATATATCTTTGAATATCTTTGATTTCCATACGCCCGTTCTGCCGGAATGATAATGTCTTTTGATTAAGCTCTCTAATGGAAGCTCACAACATTCACCTTCTATCTCCTCTAATCTTACCCGCAAAGGAAATATGGGCATTCCAAAAAAATTTCCTTTTCCAAACCAGCATTTTTTTGCCATTTTATAAGCCCTCCATGTCTTTTATCGCGAATATCTGAAACTCGTCTCCATTTTATCATCTCTTTTTCTCTTGGTCTAATCGGCTTCACTATCACTTCAGATAGATTACCTTATCTTCATGATCTATCCTTTTGATGTCGGCCCTTTTATACATGATATCCTTGTCTTTCAGATATTTCTGGACAAAAAGTTCCAGTGTTTTGTCTTTTGTTTCTTCAGTATCTGCTTTTGAAGTAACAATATTCTCTGTCCAGTCATTGCCCCTTATCTCATCTATCCTGTCGCTCAATTCAGACTTTATGCATGGATTTATCTGAAACCAAGGAAGTCCATAATCATTCAAAGCTGTCTTATAGTCATCATTACCGTTGTCATTCTCTCCCACATACCATCCTACAATAAGGCCGTGAACATAATCCATATAGGCTGCATCAGTCTCGATCTGCATGCCTTCAATCTCTAAGGTATAATTCATGAAATAATCCTCTATATCCCCCTCTTGCTTGAGACTCTCAAATATTGATTCTATCTCTGATTTTGAATTCCTTTTATTTGCCCACCTTTCAAACTGATACCAATTGCTGGTCTTGTCCCAGCCATTACTGTCGTTAGCTACAACTTTGGCTCTCCATATTGCAGACTCAAGATCCACTTCAACATTTCCATCCACAATATTTTTCTTGCTCCAGCTTTCCTCAGAATTCTTCCTGTAATGCAGCTGAAAAGACGTAATCGGATATTCACTTTCAACAGTTGCATTGAAAACTGTTTTACCTTCATAGCCGTCTGCCGGCTGGCTGAATGAGATATCAAACCTGCTATCAGGCCTATCTTCCCATTCAGGCACAGTGCTGCCGCAGCCAGCCCCAGTAACTGCCAATGTTCCTGCTAGAAGATATCCTATGAATTTTCTCCTGGTCATCTTTGCCAAAGATCCTAAGAATTTATTTTCCATTTTACACAACCTCCAATTGCATATCGTTTTGATTGTTAGTCTCATCCAATTCTTCTATCTTGTTCTGATAGTCTATCTCCAATCTTGGATAATAAGTTCCTTCAGCAGCATATCTTAAGATTGCAACAATAAACATGCCTTTTCCTTTTTTCAGTCTTGATACTGTTCCTGAATCACCCGGATCAGAACTTCCTGAATACAATCTCCATGCTATATCTTCTGCATCTTTGTTGCCTATGTTCTCCAGGTCAAAAATTATGGTTATCCTGTCCCCTGCTCCGGGAGATTTTGGATACTGGTTGAAAAGATATCTTGTCTTAAGGTCTGGAAGCTCTTCATCTTCATCATGCTCAACAATGCATACTCCGTTCAGACATCTGCTAGAACATTCCTGCTTAAACTGGGAAATATCTGAATAAGAGCACACTCCAGCATTACAGCCCCATGTCCTGAAAGATTGATAAGCATCTCCTTCAGAACAAAAAGCCTCTCCAACATATCTGTCAGTCCCACAGTCAGCTGCAGTTGTGCATTCTGGAGCCATGCATTCTCCTTCAGAACAAGCTCCTGCGCATTCTTCAACTAACTCCAGCCTGTCATTGTATCTGCAGTAAGCATCTTTTGTTGAGGGATTAAAGCAGCTCCAGGCCCTATAGATCTGGTATATATCTCCGCCATTGCATTCAGGATCCCCTATAAATCCATCATCTCCGCAGTCTGAATCCTTGCTGCACCTGTAATCTCCTGGTTCTTCCATGCAGTAGCCGTTTGAGCAGCCATGCTCGCAGCTTTCTTTTTTCTTTTCATATTCCACCTTCATGCATTCAGATTCTGCAGTTCCTGGATAAATGCATTTATGCTTTTCATATATCTGATAAGAGTCTCCATTATCACAATATCTTACATCTTTCCAGTCATCATCTCCGCAGCCAGAATCAGAGTGGCATGTAATTACATCTTCTGGGATGCACGAACCACTTCTGCATCCATTCTCGCATTCTTCAATTATTCTTGCTTCATAAGAATAGCTGCACTCAGCATCAGCAGTTCCAGAGCTGGAGCAGGTATAGGTTCTGTAATCTCTGATAACCTTGTTTCCAGAACAATTTGTGTTTCCCACATATCCATCTATCCCGCAGTCAGAATCAGCAGAACATACAGGCTCATCAATACATTTTCCATCACTGCATCCATTCTCGCATTCTTTCTTTAATCTTTCTTCCTCTGTTGTTGAGCATTCAGAATCAGCAGTTTCTGGATTCAAACAGATATGTTCTTCATAAATATCCCATACATTGCCATTCTTGCAGAAATCTTCATCAGCGAACCTATCTGTCCCGCAGTCAGAGTCTATAGAACATGCCCATCCTGTTTTGCATATACCCTGCTCGCATCCATATTGGCATTCAACAATAAGCTTTTCTTCATCAGAATAGCTGCACAAGGAATCAGGAGTTCCAGGGCTGGAGCAGCTATATGTCCTATAGTCCCTAACAACATGATCTCCAGAACATACAGTATTTCCTATATATTTGTCATCTCCGCATTCAGAGTCTATAGAACATGCAACTTCAACACAGCTTCCATCATAACAAGTATCATCGCATATATTTTTTAGCCTGTATTCTTCAACTGAAACGCATTCAGCCTCAAGGGTTCCTGGATTCAAGCAAGTATATTCAACATAACTGTCCCAAACATCATCTCCATTGCATGAAGCATTCCCTATAAATTCATCAGCTCCGCAGTCTGAATCAAAAGAGCAAACAGGGGGATTTATACTTCCTGGATCCACAGCAACAGGATAATAGTCCCAAAGCCCCTCTCCAAACTCATATGAGCTGTCGCAGATCCCGTCTGAATCAGAGTCCTCACATCCCTCGCCTGGCTCATCAAAACTGCTCCATCTGTTTCCTGTCTGATCATGCTGAAAGGTGTTATCATTACTTATCCTGCCTGTATGATGATAAGCATCTATAAAACTATTCTGATAAAATGTGTTGTTTTTGAAATTATCATCAGCATCTCCGCCTATGGAATAATAATTCCTGCTGAAATTGTTGTCTTTTATTATATTGTTCTCGCACCTGTACCAGCAGTAAAACCCCTTGCCATATTCTATAGTGTTTCCCTGGAAAAGCGTACCCCATACCCCATCCATAGATATTACCCTTCCCCAATAGCTTATGCTTTCGATATGATTGTCTATGATACTGCTGCCATATATCCTATAAAGCCTTAATGTTTCATCAACCCCTCTCAAGGAATTTTCCTTGATTAGGATATTGCTGCCTTTAGCATAGATATAGCTGAGATCATTTCCCTGTATGGTTGAATCATCTCCTTGAAGATATATCTTTCCGTAAAGAGTATTGTCTTTGACAATTATATCCTTTCCGTTTTCAACGGTGATTCCCTTAAAAATATCTATATCACAGTTCTTGACAGTTATCCCTTGTTTTCCAGAGAGATATATAGCTTCATAGCTGTCTCCAAAAAGCCTGCTTTCATTGCAATCTAAAACAACATTATCAGCTATTATGTTTATCCCTTCTGTAAGATTATATTCTCCTTTGCAGAAGATAGTGTTTTCGGTTATCTCCATCCCGCTTGTAGGAACAACGCACTCCCCAAATTCCATGCATTGTCCGTCTTCGCAAACCTCTGAGCATACTTCTTTTTCCTGCTCAGTACCAGAATAGCTGCATTCAGCCTCAAGGGTTCCTGGATTCAGGCAAGTATATTCCCTGTAAGTTTCCCAGACATCAGTTCCCTGACAGTGATCATCTCCTAGATAACCGTCAGCTCCGCAGTCAGAATCAGCAGAGCATGTAACATCAACACATGTTCTGTTATTGCAGGTGCCTGTGCATGTTTCTTTGATCTCATAATTATCATCAGATGAGCATTCTGCTGATATGGTTCCTGGATTCAAGCATGTATATGTCCTGTAATCATCCCATATATCATCTGCATTGCATCTGTTATTTCCCAGAAATCCGTCTGTCCCGCAGTCAGAATCAGCAGAGCATGCTATTGTTCCGCAACCGAATGTTTGGTTAGCTGGCCTTCCGTCTATATCAGAACTTAACCCAGTCTGCGCATAGCAGTTGTTATCATCTTCATAATACTTAGTTAAGTTTCCATCTGTACAGCTGGTATTATATGGCTGCCAGTCAGGAATACAATAATCACAGCTTGCATAAGTTCCATTGTCATCAGGAATATCTTTTGTTGTCCCGCAGTTATTAATGTCAATATAATATTTCAGCTTTAGATCAGTCACTAAGCAGTCTCCATACTGGATCTGCCAGTTTTCATCGCAGTAGAATTCTTTTACAACTTCATGAGCAGGCTTTCCAAATATTCCGTAATTGTCATGGTCATCATCATGATCATAATACCAATCCCACCAATATATCCCTTCAAGCCAGGATTCATCAAGCAGGATTTCAAGAGCAGCCCTATAGCAGTCTGCCTGCTCCTGCTCATCATAAGTTCCTGTACTCCACCATGGATGCATATTTGTCCTGTCTATGCTTTGATAGCCTATCTCTGTAAATATGACATTCTTGCTATTAGCATCAGAAAAGTCAGAAAGACTGGTCTTATATCCTACCCATGAATCTTCCAGTTCCTGCAGTGTGGGATCATTTTTTGCAGTAAGAGGAAAATAAGCATCTATTCCGATATAGTCCAGAGAATTCCAAAAATTTACATTCTCATAATTGTCCCAGTTTGCAGCATAGGTGATATTTCCGGAATAAAGGCCTCTTACATCTGCAATCACATCCTGCCATTGCGCGGTTTCAGGAGTGGATTTCTTCAGCTCTGTTCCGACACAAAACTGCTCAACATTGTTTGATTCAGCTAAAGAAGCATAATAGCTGATAAAAGCAGTATAGTTGCTGAACCATGCATTCCAGTCAGCAGGCTCTATATCCCCTCTCCAGCCAGTTTTTGGATCAACATGAGGCTTGAGCATAACCTTCATACCTCTTGAATGGATATCATCTATTGCTTCGATCAAAGCAGAATCAGAAGGAGTTTTTGAACTCCATCTGTATATATCTGTGCTTGAAACATCATCTTGATACCAAGTAACTAATAAAGAAACATATTCAACTCCAGAATCCCTAAGCTTGTCCAAAGAAGCATCTGAAGTAGAACTTAGATAATCACTATGCCACCAGGAAGTATATGTAAATCCCTCCTGGAACTCCCCTGCATAAACAATCCCTGCTGATAATAAAAAACATATGATTATCATCGCAAAAATATTTTTATTTTTCATTTTCATCCTCCCTATCATTCTTCAAAATTCCATCCCAATAGCTGTGATACGAATAAACAGTTTCTTTGTTTTGTGTTATTGGTTCTAACGGTTCACCAATTAGACGGCAAACCATATGATCTTTTAAGAGATGATCCATACTTTCTATGTTGCTTTCCTGCACCTTCTGAAACAGATATCCAGAAATAATATCTTTCTCTCTTTTTGTTAGCTTTCTTCCTGCTAGATTATTAAGATTTCCCGGATCATAATCTTTTTCAAATGATTCATTATTATATTGCTCAGGTTTATAATGTTCTATAGCTATCTCTTTTATATCCCCTACAGTAGCAGAACCTGTCTTAACTCTTGCAAATCTCCTGCACCTGTTGATTATATCTTTTAATGTTATTTTTCATCCCCTCCGTTAATCCTACAACTAGTTACGTGAATTTAATATATAATCCTTGTAATAGACAAAATATACTAGAATATATTTATCAGTAAAAATATATTTAAAATTTTTTAACAAAGTCAACTAACTAGATTTGAGATATATAGCTGTTACAAAGTTCGTTGAACTTCCTGTCTAAAGGACAGCATCTGCAGTTTTCAATATTTGGGTCTAAAGAGCTGAAAAGATTTTTCTGATTCTTGCTCCACCATAAGTCTGATATCTTACTATCAAGTATAGAACCATAAGAAAATTTTTTTTTGTATTTGGAAGAACTAACAGCAGGACAAGGATATACATCTCCCTCAGGACTTATTGATAATGATGCAGCCATCACAAAACAGTTGCTAGAGGGTTTGGCAGAAGGATCTCTTATTGTAACATCAGGAAACCTTTGCTCTAGGTTCTTGAATATTTCCATGGAATATTGGTAGTTTGATTTTGATAAAAATCCAACATTCTTTTCATGTTCAATCTGTTTCCATGGGAAAGATAACCTAATATTATCAACACCTGTTTCTTCAAGATGTTCTATTATAGGATAATAGTAATCATAACATTTTTTGTCTACAGCAAGGATGGGGGCAACAATCTGCAAGGGAGATTTATTTTTCTTTTTTGTTTCAACAGATTTCTTGATTATCGGCAAAAGGTCTTTGTAGAACCTATCAGAATACAGCGAAGCAGATACATTAAAAGATACATAACTTGGTTTGTTTGATTTTGTCTTCTTGGCACTGTCAGTAATTGCATTTATAAGCCCATTATTCATCAGCAGCCCATTTGTATATAGGGCAAATCTTGATTCGTATTTTCCTAATTCAGCAATAAAGTTATTAATCTCAGGATTCTTTAAAGGTTCTGAATACATTCCAGCGAGAACTATAAATATATCATCTTCAGGCATATTCTCATTCAAGTCTTCTAATATATTTTCTAGTGCCTTTGCCGGAAGATCTTTACGTTTCTTGGGAGCAACATTTGCGCCATAGCAAAAAGGACATTCCATATTACAATAACCAGAAGGATGTATCTCTATTTTGTCAAGCTTAAATTTAGGCATATCTTTTGTTTTTTCTAGAGCTTTTTTTATAGATTCATTATCCCATAGTTTTTCAAAAAGCTCTGCAGGATGTATTTTTAAGTCATCTTTGCTTGCTAACTTTCTTTGGATATTAAATATTTCTTCAGTCATTTTAAAAAATTCTCAAATTCAACCGTTAAATTGACGGTTTTTAAATATAATTAAATTTGAAGCATATTTAATGCTTTCAATATATTAAATATACTAGTATATATTTATATAAAAGTATATTCATATTTTCGCAAAGTTTATATATTCAAAAAACATATATCTGTTTATGAGGAGAAAAATAATCAAGCAAGGCCATAACACATTGACCGTTTCACTGCCCAAAAAATGGTGCGAAGGTCATAGTCTCAAAGATGGAGAAGAGATAGAAGTAAGTGAAAAAAGCAATTGCCTTGTACTCTCAAAGGAATCTTTCAAAAGTAAGGGGGACATTACAGTAGATATTTCTGGATTAGATAGAGGGATTATACTACTTATAGAAAGTCTTTACCTTTTTGGCTATAACCTTATAACAATCAAAACAAAAACCCCCAAAGTAAAAGTTGTCATACATAATATAGAAAGAAGTATTTTGCCTTTTCTGCAGGATTCGGTACTGAATAGGATTGTAGGAGCAGAAATAATAAGTTCAACTCCTGGCATCTATAAGATACAGGTCATTACAGATGAATCAAGGGAAAAGTTTGATATGGTATCAAGAAGGATTTTCCGGATAATAATAGAGATGTTTGAGACTTTTATAAGGGGAATTAGAGATAAAAACAGAGATATTATTGAATCTGTAGGTGTGCAATTTAATAATGCAAAGAGATTTAGCAATTATGCTTTGAGAATACTAAACAAGTTTGGACACGAAGAAGCTGACAAGACAACATTTTACTATACAGCCATAAGCTTTCTAGTAAAGATAGCAAATATAATAAAGAATGTTGCCATCTACACTATAAGGGAAGGAAAACTGAACCAAAGCAAAGAACTTTGTATGCTTATCCAAGACATAAAAGAAAGTTTTGACATTTATTATAATTCTTTTTATAGCTATGACAACAGTAAATTTGGAAAACTTCACGAAAGAAGAGATATTTTCAAAAGAGATATGTATATAAAATTCAAGAAACTAAGCAAAGATGATCTTTTTATTCTAACCAGCATCTATCCTATCTATGACATCCTGCTTGATCTTAGTGAGTTAAGAATGGCAATAGAATACTGATTTTTTAGCATCTCTTTCTCTTCTAAAACACCTTCAAAAACCAAAACCTTTATATAGTTTAATGAATATATATTCATTATAAGTTATGAATAGGTATTCATTTGCCTTTCATAAGCTTAGATAAACAAAAAAAACAAACCGAAATATCGGAGGTGAAATAAAATGCCAAGAGGAGACAGAACAGGACCAAACGGACAAGGCCCAATGACTGGAAGAGGAATGGGCTATTGCGCAGGATTTGACAGTCCGGGATTTACAAACCCAGGATTTGGGGGAAGAGGAGCAGGTTTTGGCAGAGGAAGAGGCTTTGGAAGAGGAAGAGGATTTGGAAAAGCAACTGCCTATAATCCAAGAGGTATGCCAAGGCCAAGATTCCAAAGCCCTGCACCAGTACAGCCATATCCAGAACAGCAGCCTACAAAAGAACAGGAACTTGATATGCTTGAGCAGGAAGAAAAGCTCATACATCAGGAACAGGAAGACATAAAGAAAGAATTAGAAGAGATCAAGAAAAGGATCAGTGAACTGAAAGCAAAGAAATGATTTTTTTTATTTTATTTTTATGCAGATGATTAGACAATTGAATTTAGAACTAAGCTTATAAACGCCAGCATTAGAATGTGCGAGCACAGTAAGCATTTATAGATTAGGGTTGAATTATCTTAATAGAAAGGCAGCTTAGCTGAATTAGAGATTATTATTAAATAATAATTACAGGGTAACTTATTGACCTAAATATAAAGATTGAAAAAAGATATAATCATAATAAAAAATATCAAAAAGAAAGATAATTAAACAACAAAATTAACCCAAATAAAATGCCAAGACCATTCAGAACAAGAAGAGTAAGGTTCCAGCCGGGAATAACACATTTCAAGCCAGCTGGGATAAGACTGTCAGCTATGCAGGAAACAGTACTGACTATGGGAGAGTTTGAAGCTATAAGATTAAAGGATTTTGAAGAGATGGATCAGGGAAAGTCAGCAAAAAAGATGAACATCTCCCAGCCAACATTTAATAGACTTTTAAGGTCTGCAAGAAAGAAGGTAGCAGATGCTTTAGTCAATGGAAAAGCTATAAGGATACAAGGAGGTACATACAAGATGGTACAACAGCCAGGAATGGGAAGAGGACAAGGCAGAGGCAGAGGACGTATGGGTGGAGGATTTGCAGCAGGACCAGGAGGAAACTGCAGATGCCCTAAATGCGGACATGAGGCAGCCCATGCAAGAGGACAGCCCTGCTTTGAGACGAAATGCCCTAAATGCGGCAGCCCTATGACAAGAGGATAAAGCTAAAAATGGAAACAAAAGAGAAGATATCATTGTTAGCCATAGTATCAAACCTATTTTTAGCATTGTTTAAGATAACTGTAGGTATGATCAGCAGATCCTCAGCTGTAATAGCAGAAGGAATCCACTCAGCTATGGATATTGTTACATCAGCTATAAGCTACGGTGGGATAAGGGCTGCAAAAAAGCCGGTAGATGAAAAGCATCCTTACGGCCATTATAAAGCTGAAGTGTTTGCAGGGCTTCTTATAACTATAATACTTCTGGGAACCTCTTTATGGATAATATATGATGCAGCCATAAGCTTCTTCACAGTAAAAGAACTGTTTATAACTCCTTTAACAATGGGTGTGATGGCTTTCTCAGCAATAATAAACGAGATAATGGCAAGGGTAAAGATAAAATACGGAAAGAAGTTTGAAAGCATGGCTCTGCTTGCAGACGGAAAGCATTCAAGGATAGATGTCCTTGCTTCTTTTTCGGTTTTTATCGGACTGCTTCTTACAAAATACTGGATACATCTTGATTCAGTCATCGCATTGCTTATCGGAATCTATATTTTAGTAGAATCAGTATCATTGGGAAAACAGACAACAGACAGCCTGCTGGATGTAAGCGCAGAAGATGAGACCGAAGATCAGATAAAAGACATTGTCAAAAAAGAAAATATAAACTTAGTAAGCCTTAAGACACAGAAGCTTGGCTCAGCAGTATTTGCAGAGCTTAAGATAGATCTTGATCCTAAACTAAGTGTAGAACAGGCTTCTGGAATAACAAAAAAGCTTGAAAAAAGGATACAGGAACAAATCACTCCTGTAGAATATGTTGTGATACAGATAGAATCTCACAAGATCAGGGAAGAATCCTACAGAGGAGCATTTGGAAGAAGGCTTGGCTGGAGAGGAAGGATGGGAGGAAAGTCTCTGGGCCCGGGAGGAGAATGCTTCTGCATAAGCTGCGGAACAACAATTCCTCATAAAGCAGGAACTCCATGCTATAAGGCCAGATGCCCTGAATGCGGAAAATTCATGACAAGAAAAGGAGGAAAATAAGATGGAAAACAAAACAAAGATAGCTATAAGCTCTACTGGAAATAATCTGGATAATGATATAGACCCAAGATTTGGAAGATGTCCTTATTTTTTCATTATCGAGATAGAAGATAAGAAGACGAAGCATGCAAAAGCAATAGAAAACACAGCAGCACAGCAGGCAGGCGGAGCAGGTATAACCTCTGCGCAGATAGTAGCTGATGAAGGTGTAGATGCTGTAATAGCAGTAAATGTAGGCCCAAGGGCCTTTGATGTTTTCAGTCAGCTGGAAATAAAGATATACAACACAGAACCCTGTACAGTAAAACAAGCTGTGCAAAGATTCATAGCAGGAGAACTAAAAGAAGCATCCACTCCAACAGGACCTATGCATATGGGCATGTCAGGCCAGAATTCAGGCGCAGGTTCTGGAATAGGAAAAGGACAAGGCCTTAGAAATACGCAGGAAGAAACAAGATGTTTCTGTGAAAAATGCAAACTAAGCATGCCTGCTCCTGAAGGAAAAGATTGCAGCCAGGTCAATTGCCCTAAATGCGGCTCTGCTATGAAAAAGATAGAATGAGGGATAAAGATGCCATGGATAGATAAGAATAGATGTACCGGGTGCGGAATATGTGTAAATATATGTCCTGTAAAAGCAATAAGTATGAAAGAGGGAAAAGCAGAGATCGATATGGATAAGTGCATAAGATGCGGAAAATGTCATGATGCCTGTCCGCAGGAAGCAGTAAGGCATGACAGTGAAAAGATCCCTATTGAAGTTGAAGAAAACATTGAAAAGACAAAAAAGCTCATGGAAAACTTTAATACAGAAGAAGAAGAAAAAGCTTTTCTTGAAAGGATGATAAAGCACTTCAACAAAGAGATAAAAGTAGCAGAAAAAAGCATTGAAAATATCAGGGCTAAACTGATGTAATGAACATCTTATCAAAAGGATAATCATGAAAATAGCTATAACAGGAGGAAAAGGCGGAACAGGAAAATCAACAGTAGCTACAGCCCTGGCAGTTGAGCTCGCAAAAGATAAGAAAGTTCTGCTTATGGATGCAGATACAGACTGTCCTAATGACCATCTTATCCTTTCTATAGAAAGAAAAAAAGAGCAGGATATAATGCAGTTAATGCCAAGATGGGATAACAGCAAATGCATAAAATGCGGAAGATGCGCAGAAGTTTGCAAAGAAAATGCCATAGTCTCTGTAAAGGACAGATACCCAATCTTTGTCAAGGATCTTTGCAATGGCTGCGGAGCATGCATATTGTCATGCCCTGTAGATGCAATAACAAAAGACAAGCAGATAATAGGGACTATCTATTCTGGAAAAGGCCATGGTCTTGACCTTGTAACAGCTGAGATGAGGATAGGTTATGAAGAAGCATCCCCTATAGTCAATGCCCTGAAGAAATTTTCTTTAAAAGATGAAAAACAATATGATCACATCTTCATAGACACTGCTGCAGGCTCTCATTGTAATGTTATCTCTGCCTTGCTTGGCTGTGAAAAAGCCATAGCAGTTACAGAACCCACTCCCTTAGGAGCTTCTGATCTTAAGCTAATACTAAAACTTTGCAAAGTTTTGGATATTCCTGCTTCAGTTGTCCTTAACAGAGCAGATATTGGAGATAAAAAACTTATACAAGATATAGCTAAAAAATATAATGCTAAGATAATAACAGAAATTCCCTATAAAAAAGAGATATTAGAGGAATATTCAAGAGGAGAACCTATAAAACATGAATCTATAAACAAAATAATTGATGAGATAAGATGACCTGCAGATGGATTGACATATGCCCTTTAAGAAAACTTGAACAAGAGGGACAGATAAGCCAGAGATGGAAAAAAGAATATTGTGAATCAAAAAACAGCTGGAGAAACTGCAAAAGATTCCGATTAGAAGGAAAAAATATTCCTCACCCGGACAACATGCTTCCAGACGGCACTATAAAGGAAAAAGAATGAGTATAGACGAAAAAACCATAAGAGAATT
This sequence comes from Candidatus Woesearchaeota archaeon, assembly GCA_014729675.1. Taxonomy (GTDB): domain Archaea; phylum Nanobdellota; class Nanobdellia; order Woesearchaeales; family WJKL01; genus WJJM01. The sequence goes on from WJJM01000011.1 coordinate 24,273, forward strand.
TTTAGACAAGAAAAATGTAATAGCTGTTATTGGGGTAAGTAGTGATCCTGAAAAATATGGCAACAGAGTATTTTTTGATCTGCTCAAAGGAGGATATAAGACATATGCAGTCCATAAAGATGGGGGCAAGATAAATAACCATGAGAGATATACAAGCATCAAAAATCTGCCTGAAAAGCCGGATGTGGTTGATATAGTTGTTCCTCCTAATATTACTGAAAATATTGTAAAAGAATGCAAAGATCTTGGAATTGAAAAGATATGGATGCAGCCTGGCTCAGAAAGCCAAAAAGCTATCGATTACTGCAATAAAAATAATATGAAAACATTATATGGTGTTTGCATAATGGTGGAAAAAGAAAGATGAAAACAATAGCAATATTATCAGGAAAAGGTGGAGTTGGAAAGTCTTCATTGACAGCTTCATTAGCTGTACTGCTTTCAAAAAAGAAAAAGCTCATAGCAGCAGACTGTGATGTAGATGCTCCTAATCTTGCATTGGTATTGGGAGTAGAGAAATTTGAAGAAAAGGAAAACATAAAAACAAGCGAGAAAGCAAAAGTCATATCAAAGACATGTCCTGAATGCAAAGAACATGTTGATGTCTGTATGTTCGGAGCCATCTTATGGGATGAAAAGAACAAGAATCCAGTTATAAATAAGTTCTTATGTGAAGGCTGCGGAGCCTGCATGCTGGCTTTTCCAAAAGGAACAGTAAAACTTGAAAAAGTAGAAAATGCTTCTATAAATTCAGCAAAGACAAGCTACGGCTTTCCTATAATTTCAGGGCATCTTAAGATGGGAGAATCCGGCTCTGGAAAAGTGGTTACAGCTGTAAAGCAGAAAGCAGAAGATTTAGCAGAAAAAGAAAAAGCAGATGTTCTTTTAGTTGACTCTTCTCCAGGAATTGGCTGTCCGGTTGTAGCTTCCATACAGGGGAGTGATTATATAATATCTATAACAGAACCAACACCTTCTGCATTAAATGACCTTCAAAGAGTATTAAAGGTTGCAGAGCATTTTAATGTTCCTTATGGATTAGTTATAAACAAATGGGATATAAACAAGGATTTCACAAAAAAAGTAGAAGAATTTGCGCAGGAAAACAATATACAAGTTTTAGGAAAACTTCCTCATGATAGGGCATTTGTAGATGCTCTTGTCAACCTTAAGCCTATTGTCGAACAAAAACCAGCATACAAAAAGATATTCCAGGAAATTCTTGATCATATCTCTATCTTAGAGAACAGATAAGAACCTAACAAGCCCATAAAAACAGCAGTTATCCCTATAAGATCAAGGAAAATATTTATTTTTGATATTATGCTGAATGCGGATCTTAAAGCATATATTCTATAACTTAATGAATTAAATAATTTCAAAAGACTTATTGGATCAGGAAGTCTTTCTAAAAGGAACACTGCATCAAAACAAAAAAATTATTAAAGAATTAATATCCTTCATCTGTCATGGATCAGGACATGGACTATCTTAATGTTTTAAATGCTCTTAATGAGATACCTTTCAGTGTAGGGAAAAAGTTGTTGGCAGGATTTCTTATGGGGGACAAGGTAAATGAATCCATACAAAGAAACCAGCTTTCCAAAAAAGAGCATTTTGGATCTATGGCTTATTCTGAAAAAGAGCTTTCCAGGCTCATAGACAGGCTTATCGTCAATGACCTCATAAAACTTACATCTCTATCCAAAAACAAATTCTGGAAAGTTCTTGAGCTGACAGAAAAAGGCAGAGAAGAGATAAGATCTCCAAGCTTATACAAGAAAAAGCTCTCTTTCAGCTTTAAGGATATAAAGACAGAGATAACAGAAAAAGACATAAAGGCGTTTGAGGCGCTTGATGATTTCCTCGGCAGGTTCAATGACTGCCAGAAAAAAGCTATAATCTCAGAAAAGGAAAATATACTCTGCATAGCCGGAGCAGGCTCAGGAAAGACAACAGCTTTGACTAAAAGGATAGAGTTTCTTGTAAAGTACCGCTCTGCTGATCCTAAAAAAATACTTGCTATTACATTTACCCGAAAGGCAAGGCAGGAGATGATATCCAGGCTTAAACAGGATCATTCTACAGATGAAGTCAATATCGAGACTTTCAATTCTTTCTGCGAGAAGATGCTAAGAAAGTACGGCAGTATTGCCTACAATAAGCAGGTAAGGGTCATAAGCTACAGGGATAGGTTCATGATAATGAAGAAAGCTCTTCAAAATCAGAGAATAGGGATGGATCGGGCAGTAGATATATATTTCAGCTTTTCCCAAAAAAAAGGCAAGACAAGAGAACAGCTTGCAAACATATTCATGAATGACTGCTTCTTTATAAGAGATTATCTTAAGTTTAAGAACAAGGACATAAGGGATGCATCTCCTGAAGATATAGAGCCTGGCCATGAAAAAAGTGCAGAACTTGTAACAGGAATATGTATGTTTATAGATTCATACATGCAAAAAGCAGGATTAAGGGATTTTGCAGACCAGCTTATAGATACGATAAAGCTTTTCAAAGAGCATAAGGAACTTATCCCTGAATTTGACCATGTTCTTATTGATGAATATCAGGACATAAATTCCACCCAGATAGAGCTCATAGATATCCTATCTCTTAAAAATCTTTTCTGTGTAGGAGATCCAAGACAGTCTATATATGGCTGGAGAGGTTCTGACATCAAATACATACTGAATTTTGAGGAAAAATATTCTGGCTGCGAGGTAATCGCTCTTAACAAGAATTACAGGTCAACAAGGCATATAGTTTCCCTTGTAAATAAATTCATAGAAGACATGGGGCTTCCTGATCTTGAGCCTGCAGCTGAAGGAGAAAAAGACATAAAGCTCCTGAAATTCAGGAATGAAAATTCTGAATTTGAGTTTATCATCCAGAGGATCCTTGCTGCAGACATCCCAAGGGAAGAGATATTTGTTCTGGCCAGGACAAACAAGCAGCTTAATGAGCTCTCTGATTTTATGAAAAGAAGAGGCATAAGACATATCGTAAAAAGCGATGAGATGAAAAAAAGCGTAATAGCGGGAAAAGGTGAAGTTACTCTTGCTACAATACATTCTATAAAAGGCATGGAGGCAGAGATGGTCTTTGTTATAGGCTGCACAAATTCAAAATTCCCATGCAGGGCAAGCGAACATCCTGTCATAGACATGATAAAAGTAGATGAATATGATAAGGAGGAGGAGGAAAAAAGGCTCTTGTATGTTGCTATGAGCAGGGCAAAAAAGAGCCTATATATCAGCTATTCAGGAGGGCTTTCTTATTTTATCGATGATAATGTCATGAAGAAGATAGACAAGCAGGAACTGAATATCAAAGCTTCTGCAAAGAAGATCAAGAAAGGCTCATCCAACATCATAGCAGAGATGAAAGACTGGAGATATCAGACAAGCCAGGAGCTGGGGATCCCTGCATATATGGTGATGCATGATAAGACTATAGAGGATCTTGCAGAAAAGATGCCATCAACTCCTGCAGAACTCAATGAAGTCCATGGCTTTGGCCCTTCAAAGATAAGCAGGTTTGGAAAAGATGTCCTGGATATAGTCAACAGGCATTGAACTAAAACCAAAAATTTATAAACTTCATGTTGTCTTGTTTCTTAAAATGGAAGCGAAAGATTCAGATTTTAATGAAAAGGTTATAGAAGCGTCAAAAGAAAAGCTGATAGTAGTAGATTTCTGGGCAGATTGGTGCGTCCCGTGCAATATGCTTGCTCCTGCAATAGAAAGTGCGGTGGGATCTTTTGAAAAGGCAGAGCTTGTAAAGGTAAATGTAGATCAGAGCCCAAAAGTTTCAGGAGAGTATGAGATAAATGCTATTCCGGCTGTAAAAATATTTAAGGACGGCAAGGTTGTTGATGAATTTACTGGAGTAAGGCCTGAAGCTGATATCAAAGAATTTATTAAGAAATATCTATAAAATGCCTGCAAAAAAAACTCCAAAACAGGAATTCAAGGATAAGTTTAAAGAAGATTTCTTTGCAAGATGCTGGACATGGCCTCCTCGGCCTCATCAAAAAGGATTTCCTGTATTTGCAATATTATTATTGATAATAGGGGTGATATGGCTTCTTAAAGATCTTGGGATAATAATGATAGACATTCCCTGGTGGCCTGTTATAATAATAACATTAGCATTGTGGATGATAATAAAAAATTATGAGGGATAAAAAAGATGGTAGAACAAATGATTTCAGATGTATTCAAAAAAGCATGGAAAATTTCTTTAGATAACTTTGTTGTATTGATAATAGCAGCACTGATCGCGATCGGAGGGTCTTTGCTTATAGTAACTGCAGCCCCATTATTCTTCGGGCTGTTCTATATATGTATAAAACTGTACAGCGGAGAAGATGCAAAAATATCAGATGTATTTAAGGGATTTGAATATTTTCTTACAAGCTGGGGAATAGCGCTTCTTGCAGGCCTTGCTGTAGCTATAGGGCTTGTACTGCTTGTTATTCCAGGCTTGCTTTTATCCATAGTATTCCAGTATGCGGCTGCAATCGCCCTGATCGAGAAAAAAGGGGCTATAGATTCCCTTAAAAGAAGCTATGAGCTTGGGAAGAAACACTTTGAATTCTCGCTTATACTCTGGATACTTATAGCGATAATCAATCAGATAGCTGGAGTGATAGGGATAGCGATAATACTTTCAGTTCCTTTCACCACTCTGCTTATCAGTATAGCAGCTGTAGACCTTTCCAAAAAAAAATGAAGATACTGACTGTATATTATTCCAGGACAGGCAAGACAAAGAAGATCGCAGAGAAGATATCTAAAGAGCTTAACTCTGATATCGATGAGATCTCAGACCTTAAAAAAAGATCAGGAATATTAGGTTTTTTAGGAGGAGGCAGAGATGCATTTTTTAAAAAATCAACCAAGATAAAGTTTATCAAAGACCCTTCTAAGTATGATATTGTCATCATAGGAACTCCGATATGGGCAGGAACCTGTGTGCCTGCTGTAAGGGAGTATCTTAAGAAAAACAAGATCAAGAAAACTGCATTTTTCTGTACAGCCGGAAGCAAACAGGCAAAAGCCTGGAAAGATATGGAAGAACTTTCTTCAAAGCCCATAGCAACATTGGACATAAAAGATAAGAAAGTTGATTCTTTTGATAAAGAGATAAGAATATTTTGCAAAAAGGTAAAATCATGAAATATAAAGATATAGATTTTAAGCCGCCTAAGAAAGTTAGAGAGGCTGCAAAAAGAGGCCTTGAATTAAGAAAGAAATTCCATAGAGGCGGATTGAGCTCTAAAGTTGCGGGAAAATTAGGCATAGGTTCTGGAATTATCAGGGCTGTGAACCTTTCAAAAGGTTCAAAGATGGCTCCTAGGACTGTCAAGAGGATGAAGAACTATTTTACAAGACATCAGAAAGACAAGAGGCCTGGCTGGAGCAATCCTAAGAACCCTACTAACGGCTATATAGCCTGGATGCTCTGGGGAGGAGACCCTGGATTTGCATGGGCAAGAAAGATAGTCAAGCAGATGAAAAAAGCTGATAAAAGATGAAAAATATCTGGAAATTTATAATATCTTTAATATTGCCTTTTCTTGCTAGTTTGATAGGAGGCATATTTACAGCTTCTTCAGTTTCGACATGGTATCTCACTCTTGTCAAACCATCATTTAATCCACCTTCCTGGATATTTGGGCCAGTGTGGACATTGCTTTATCTTATGATGGGTCTTGCTTTGTATCTTGTATGGATCAATAAACAAGAAAACAAAAAGCCTGCTTTTACTGTTTTTGGAATTCAGTTGTTCTTAAATGCTCTTTGGTCTATATTATTTTTTGGCTTTAAAAGACCTTTATTTGCATTCATAGAGATAATATTTTTATGGATATCAATATTTGTAACTTTAGTTTATTTTTATAAGATAGAGAAAAAAGCAGCATATCTTCTTATCCCTTATATACTGTGGGTGTCATTTGCAGCTGTACTTAATTTTTTTATATACTATCTTAACTAGAGAAGCTCGGCTTCTTCTGGTGTTAATATTGTCTCTTTTGGTTTAGCTGGTTTTTCTTCAGGCTTATCCTTTATGATCTGAGGATTCATCTCCATGCCTTTTCTGAAATTTATGTTGCCGCATCTTATGCAGAAAAAATACGGGCCGAACTTTCCTTTTCTTACATCAAGCCAGTTTCCGCACATGCACTTAGCATCAATAAACTTTTCTTTGTGCTTCATGCAGACTGGAATTCCTTGTTTATTCTCTGTTACAGCGTTCTTTCCGCAGAAAGGGCAGACATTCTCTTTGGACTGGCCATATCTTTTTGGAATTCTCATCTTATCTGGAAGTCTGAACTTGTTTAAAAAATTATCTGTTGATTAATTAACCACCTTATAGGAAATACAAACAAAAGCTTTATAAATAAATAATACTTAAAAAGCATATGGAACTGGAAGACCTGCTGAATGATGAACAGATAAAGGATATAGGAAAAAGATACATGAACAAATATGTAGGAAAAAATCCAAGAGGAGCAGAGTTTATAGTTGTTTTTTATGACAAAGAAAAACCATCTGAAATATCTGAAAAAGCAAAGTCTCATTTTTTTGTATCATTTAAAGATAAAAAACATGCTATCAATCTAAGATCATTTTCAGGACTGGGAGCATACAATAATTTTAGATTTAACGGGATAAGTGAAGATAATTATATAGTCAAGACCTATAAGAAAATAGATGAAGAATATGTGAGATTTGATTGATTCTGCCTTTAGTCCAAATAGGCTCTGTAGAATTGCTTTTTAAATAAGTATAAATAGCACCTATAATTTCTTTTTAGTTACGACACAAAAAAGAGGTGCTATTTACAATGGATGTAATTCAATACAAGTTTAAGAAATTTTCGAAAATCGTTGATCGATTATGCAAGATTGGTCAAATACCCATATTCTTTAGATACGTTCAAAAAAAGACCTATACTAATTATCAACATCTTTTTTTGCTTGTTGCAAAA
>WJJM01000072.1 GCA_014729675.1 Candidatus Woesearchaeota archaeon
CGTTATAACTGTCTATGGTGCTGTTTCCGTCAAAATCCCATTCATACACGCCGGTATTGATTGATTTGTTTTCAATGGCAATATTGAATGGCGGACAACCGAATGCAGAATCAACTGCAAAATCAGCTTTTGCAAAAGGGTATACAGGAACAATCGCTAAAGCAGTATCAACACAGTAATAAGTTGATGTGGCAGTGAGACAAACTGTATCATATATTATGTCACTTGTTTTATTAAAGAACCGGTGTGTGGGGCTGGTTTTGGAAGAAGAAGTATTATCCCCGAAATCCCAGTTATATGATAATTGATAACCTGTTGAAGTATTGGTAAATTGTATTTGAACAGAATCACATCCTGCTGTGGGATCCCGTTCAAATGATGCCAGTACCTGAGGAAAGATGGTGATTGCTCTTTGCATTGTGTCATAGCACCCTCTTGCATTTACACCAACGAGGGTGATGGTATCAATAACAGGGACGGTATCGGTATTTTCATATAAATGCCGGACGGAACTGAAAGAGTAAAGGATTGTATCGGTGCCGTCACCAAAGTCCAGGGAAAAGGTATCTACGCCGGATGACCTGTTATAAATAATGGCATCATGTGCAGCACAGGCTGTTGCAGTATCCAGGGCAAAGTCAACATCTATGTAGGGAAATACGGTAATATCCTGCCAGGCTGTATCAAGGCAATGATAGGGTGACTCAGCAAACAACATGGCGGTATAAACACTATCTGAAGCCCCCAGGTTTTCGTAGGTATGTGATGGATTGACCAGTGTTGATGTGCCTATATCACCGAAAGTCCATCTATAATCAGCCGTATCGCCCGATGATTGGTTAGTAAAGTCAACGGGGAAGGGATTACATCCCATGCTGTCCGAAACGGAAAAGTCGGCGGTAATTTCCGGATAGAGACGCACTTGTCGTATCTGCTGGTCCATACAACCTGGTTGATTCTTTGCTAATAACCGAACATTAAATGTAGTATCTTTATTTGAAGTATTGTGGTAAGTTGGTGGTGTTATGGTTTTTTGTGTTTGTGTGGTAATCTGATCCCATGATCCGTCACCATCAAAGTCCCAAAGGTTTTGATCATTAGCTCCCTCTGAATTATTCGTTATTGTTATATCCAATGGAGAACATGCAACCGGTTTGTCAATGGTAAAGTTTGCAATCACTTCATTGGCAATTTGGACACGGATGTCTATTCCAGTATCATTCCAGCAAGCACGTCCCATTCTTACTTTGAACTTATGTAACCCAGGAGGTGGAGCGGCAAAAGGATTGGCAACATTAGGATCGCTTAAATATTTTGATGTACTGTCATCGTCAAGATAAATCCATTTATACCATAGTCCGCCGGAAGCATGAAGGGCAACCGTATCGTTAAAGCAACGCAATATGAGCTGTGATGAAGTTTCAACTGCTTCAGCTTCACCGGTATTTTCTATATAATTAGAAAAATAACCATATTTACAGGTGGTTGAAACATCCCCATTGTTAAATCCAAGGTGAAATACGTTTTTACTGTTTACCACTTTGGTAACTTCGCCTGAAGGGATTCCTCCGCCTCTGTTATCAGAAAATGCTTCCCTGCTGTCTTTTAAAGTAAACCAGGCTGGATTACCGGGTACCGGTTCAAACCAATCAGGGGGGATGGCGAAAGTGCTGCTGTCTTCATAAATGATTTTAAAATTTTTGTGTGCCGAATCTACTCCGGTTTCGATCATCAGGTTTAAAAAGAAATCAGGTAAAGTTGCGGTTGTTGAACGAACAAAGCTTACTTCATTTGATCCCGTACATCCGTCAATGGTGGGAAGCACCGCACCGCCAACCTCACAACCATAACCTGCAACATGATAGGCATAAACAGGTTTGGAACCTTCGACATGTGTTGAGTTATTGGTGATCACTTTACAATAGCTTTCTCCTTCATCTATTGTGGTGACATAAAAGCCGTCAATAAAAACATCGGTATTGTCATCTGTTGCCATTACATATAGTCTTTCTCCGCCATCATTTGCATTTAACTGGCTTTTCATCACAATGTATTCATGCCCGATCACACTTAATGGAATGAGCTGGTCACCATTGATATCCCGGCATCCTTCTTTTCTGATAGAGTCATCACTGATGGTAACGGCAATATTTCCTCCTGAGGTCACTTCTATTTTGGTGCCCCCCAGGTGCTCACTACCCAAGTTACCTGCAGCTATGGCTGAATATGTTTCCCCTTTGTTTAATGTAACCGTATAGGGGATACCTGCAGGATGTACTCCGCCACTACTGTTAACAATATCGTTTGTGGGGGTGATCTGTATGGTTGTTCCGTCTTCTGTAGCCACTATATCTATAGCAGAAAGCGGATCAGGATTGTAACCAAGATCATTACGCCAGAAATTCTGAAAGGGTACATAAAAATCTTTTCCCAAAGCATTTTCACCTTTTAATGCCCATATATCAGCATTCCATGGATTGTCAATATCATAATAGGCAATAATATCCCCCCCGTCAAGTGTAGGATCAGAGGGGTCTGTTGATTTAATATAAAGACCTTTATTATTGACCTGGTCATTGGGAAAATTTTCAATATCAGCTTTAAAAGCAGAAAGGTCAACGCTTTGTGTCGAGTTAGCTGCAATATCTACCCATATGGTATCAAAAGCCGGATTAGCCGGCATACAGATAAAAGTCCTGCTTGCATTGCCCATTGCAGTAAATCGCAGATACATAGGTTCCCCCCCCGGTGAACCGTGCCCCTGTGTAATATCCGGCGCCACGAACCAAAACTCCTTATCTGTCTGAGCCCTTACTAAAAGCGAGAGATAAAAGAAACAAATTATAAATATATAATTACGCTTCATTTTTACTAATTATGATCGAAGCTTCTTTGAATGCTACCATTATTTAAAATAAAAATAATATATAATTCAAACAAATTTAACAAATTTTGTAGTAATACGTAAAATAGTTGTGTAAAATTTATATAACAATTGATTATTTTGTAACTTAGCATGTTGATAATTCGTTAAATAATAGATAATAACTCCCAATTGCAATCAAACATGAAAAAATTCATAGCTATATCGTTTTTCCTGGTCATTTGCTTTACTAATGCCGTTCAGTTATATGGGCAGCTTTATTTTGGTGAAGATTTTGAATCCGGTACCAAGCCTACCGGCTGGACACAACGTTATTTAAAAGGTACCATTGATTGGGCGTATACTGATGGAGGATATTCTGTGAACCCCGGCATACCTGGCAGTGGCCGCCCTCCTTATGCATATGAAGGCGATTATAATGCTTTGTTCCATTATACCAGCTTTACTGAAGAAGCAACCATGCTGATCACATCACCAATAGATCTTGAATTTGCAATAAAACCTGAATTGCGTTTCTGGCATGCACAGGATGAAAGATATTTTTGGAGTGAATATAACAATGATATATTAAAGGTTTATTACAAGACTGAACAAAATGGAGATACGGTATTACTTGAAAAATATCTTAACCCCGTTCCCAATTGGAGTTACAGAAAGATTATATTGCCGGATACCGCATTAAGTAATACATACTATATTTGTTTTCAGGCAACTACCAAAAATGGTTGGGGTGTTTGTATTGACAGTGTGCAGGTTGTGGAAACAGAGGTTGTGACACGTTATATTGATACAATTATGTTTTATCAACCCGATACACAGTTTGTTTCATCGGGCACAAAAAACAATCCGGTGTTACGTATTGATTTTAAGGTGGAGGGCAATGACCAACAGGTACTTATTAACGACTTAAGGGTGACATCACTGAATTCGGATGATAACGACATTGCAGATAATGGTGTTAAAATATACGCTACAAGGGATACTTTTTTTAATAAGGATAACCCGGTTGGTACAGGTGTCGGCTTTTCCGGGGGATATGCCGATTTTACAGGGTTAAATTATGAATTAAAAACAGGGTACACATCTTTTTGGATTACA
>WJJM01000012.1 GCA_014729675.1 Candidatus Woesearchaeota archaeon
AAGTATGATATTTGATATAGAGAATATAGGCTCAAGGGATGCTTCTGATATAGAGTATAAGCTTTATACAGGAAGCTCTGCTGCTGACAAGACAGGGGTTGTTTCGTCTCTTGCTGCCGGAAAGAGAATATTTATTGTTAAAACAATAAGTTATTCTGAATCTGGAACTTACTATCCAAGAGTTGCTGTTGATCATAACAACAAGATAGTTGAGAAAGATGAAGGAAATAACTTCAAAGAGATGGAGTTGGTTGTTGGGTAAGTGAATTTCAAAACATATCTTCTAATCTTTTTTCTATAGTTTTTGTAAGCTTATTGATATGCAGTTCAAATCCTAGTTTAAACATATTCCAGTCTTTATAGTCTAACAACTGACCTCTATAATTTATAGAATTCCTTTTTAGCCTTATAGTTTCAAGAAAATTCCAGTCCAGTTCTAGTTCTTTATGATTAAAGCAAATATAGGCATTTTTGCACTTGTGGCTGTCTGCTTCTATCTTGTCAAATAAAAGGAAGGCTTCGATCAATCCTCTTAAGGATTCATAGTAATCCCTGAAGACAAAGGTCCAATCAGAGCTTTCTTTTGGAATGTTTTTTGATCTTTCTTTGATAAACTCAAGACCTTTTTCAGCTACCTTTTTTAATGACTTTATAAGCTCAATATCTATCTCATTCTTTTCTTTTATGTTTCCAGAAGAGATGCATAGATCATATGATTTATTTAAGTTGTCAATGTTCTGTTTCATCAGCTTACCTTTGCAAAGTCCTGGATAGAGCCTTTTACAATATGTCCGTCTATTATATTTTTTATAAGACCAGTCTTTACTTTTTCAATATTCTGTCTTGAATCAAATATATGCAGTTCTATATCTTTTTTAAGAATCTTTTCATATTTATATTTTTTTATCTTTTCAGGATTTCCATATATGAATATGTCTATGTCAGATCCCTTATACCAGTCTCCTTTTATTATGCTTCCGAAGATTATGATTGTTTTTGCTTTTTTTAATTTTGTGAGCTCTTCAATAAGTCCGCTTTGATATAGTTTTTCTAGAGCATATAATCTTTTTTTTGACTTATAGGAAGGATTATCTTTGCCTGCTGTATAATATGGGAATTGTCCTTTTTCCTTTATCTTTTTTATAATGCCCTTTTTTTGATATCTTTTCAGCCATTTATTTACTGCAGCCTTAGTTATCCCTGTTTTTTCTACAAATTCATTGAAATGCCATCTTCTTAATGGGCTATTTTCTAATATTAATTCTAGAATTTTTTCTTCCTTGCTTGGGGATGCCATATTAGTATATCTGAGATATACTAATATAAAAAACTTTTGTTTTCAAAACCCTCACCTTTAAATACTATTAATACATATATTGTGCTATGATAGAGGCTATATTAGAGTCATTTGGATCTAAGATAGGTGAATACAAGCAGAAGATAGCTAGAGGGGCAGCTATAGGCACTTTAGCTGCTATGCCATTCATATTTTCTCAGAATGCAGAAGCATCAGGAGTTGGAAAATACCTTTATGATGCTAATGATGTTATCAATGTAGGAAGCAGGAAGTATACTTTTGAGAAAGATATAAAGGAATTTGAGATCAAGGGAAAGTCTGCTTATCTGATAAAGACAGAAGAAGATGCTGTATTGTTTTTCTGGCTTGGAAAGAATGCAAAGAAACAGTATGCTGCAAGGAGTGTTAGAGGAAAGCCTGTTGTGGTCAACAAAGATTTTTCTATAAGGGCAGATGACGGAAAACAATACAGGATATATCCAAACGGGGATGTTAAGAGAGTAACAACCACTACGACATGGGAGGATAATAGAGGAAGGACTGTAAAGAAGCAGGTTCCTTATGAAAAGCCTTCTGTTGGACGGCAGCCTGCACAGAGAAAACATCTGTCAGCTGAAGAGTATAAAAGAAAGATCAATGAGGATTATAGGAAGTGGCGCCCAAAAGAAAAGGCTAAAGAAAAAGAAAAAAAAGAATATCTTAGAGAGGGTATAAACGGACTTTATGACAAATCAAAAAATCATAATCTTGGGTATTTTCTTGGCATAGTGGAAACAGATCCAGGACATATAGAAGCCTGGAAATATCTTGCCAAAAGCTATGAGTTGAACCAAAAGCACGGTCTTGAAGACGAATCTATAGAATCAAAGCTGAAAAATAAATCAGATGAACTATTTGAGAAAGGTGAAAAGTTCTATAAGAATAAAAATTATGAAAGAGCAGAAGAACTTTTTGCAAAAGGTGTAGCTATATATGATGATGACCCTGATAAATGGAATAGGTGGGGAGATAGTCTTTTCCGTAGCCATAAACATGGTAAAGCTCTTAAAGTATATAAAAAATGTACAATAATGGATCCGCAAGATGGCAATGCGTGGGGTGGTTTAGGAGTTTCTTATATTTATCATAAAAAAGACAAAGAAAAAGCTTATGAATGTATCAAAAAAGGAGCAGATTTAGGTGATAACTCTTCAATTACTATTCTTAAGAATTTTGATAAGATATGTAGATTAAACGGCCTTTGATCAGGAAGGGATAATATCTTCCGGTTCAATTACCTCAATACCAATCTCTTTTGATGCTAAATCTTTGCCATCCTTGGATACAAATATCTTTAATTTATACTTTCCAGGATCATAATTACTTAGTCTATAATTTACCATGTACTCGCCATTATCTTTCTGCATAGCAAGTCTGTTACTCATAGTTTCTACTTGGCTTTCTTTTACCGGGTAAGTAAATGCACTTACTTGGACACCATCTTCTACATTTACGTTTGCTCTTAATGTAAATTTAATTTCTTCAGCCTGTTCAATCTGTTGAACAATATTCCCCTCTTCATTAACAATCCTAACATTTGTTATGCTTGCAGTAGTTACATATAATGGGACGTCATCTAGCTTATCTACGCATTTTCCTGTCTTCCAGTTGCAGAAGTTTTTGCCAGTACCTTCACAGCCAAGTCCTTCTTTTTGTACCAGTCCGTCTTCATTACAGTCACAGGCAGGCTCCTGAGCTTCTTCTTCTATATTTTCCTTGGTTTTAGGGGGATCTACCAATCCTCTGCATTGAGGGTATGCATGGCACTGAGATTTTTTCTGTCCATTATCAAAAGAAGATTCATAACAATACCAGGTATGTGATTTAGGGGAGCCAGAGCCGCCTGTGCAGTCATCTGAGATATAATTTATACTATCATCTTCTGTTTTTTTATTTATATCTATGAAATCAACGTCTTCCTCCAAGTTTCCATCTTCATTGCAGTCGCATCTTTCTAAGTTTTGATGATCTACATCTCCATCTGGCTTGCAGCCTTCTGCTTCTGATCTTTTTCCGGGGTTTATTGTTATAGAGTATTCTTTTTCCTGTTTTTGTCCGTCAACTGTGATGAGATCTTCAGGGATAGAGTTCCTGCAGAAGCCTTCATTTTCTTCTCCTGGAGCATGCCTTAATTCAAGCTTTATCTCCCATGTTTGAGGGTTGTTTATAGGTACTGCTTCCTCTGGCACAAATCTGAAGGTGAATTTTTGGCATGGTTTGTCTTTGTAATCATCACCATTATAAGAATTTAGATCATTGCATCTTCCTTTAGAAGGGATATTAACTGTAGCAAATCTAAACTCACTACCACCATACATATCTACACTGTTCAGACTAAATTCCTTGAACTGGTTATTTTTATCTTTAACAATAACTTTATTAGCAAATCCATCTTTATTATTATCAACAAAATAAACAGTATTTGTGCCTTCATTCGCATATTCTCCCAGATCAGCAGAGTCTACGCTTCCTCTAAAAGTCTCTCTTGGTTCTATATAATAAGTAGCAGCAGTAGATCCAAGCATTTCAGGTTCAATATTTTCTATCAATTCTTTTGGAGTGTTTATGGTTGCTGTTCCTGTGTCTCCTACAGGTATGGCCCATGTTTCTCCACCTTCTCTAAGAAGCTTTTGCCCTCTTTGGTTCTCTATCTGGACCCATAAGCACTGCTTCTTGTCTTTTGCTGTTACAGACAGAGGGTCAAGCTTTATCGATTCCTTGACATAATATCTTCTTTGTTCGCAAGGCTTGCCGTTGCATTCAACTTCTCTGAAGAATGCAGAACCTCTTTTGTTCCATAATAAGCCGCCCTGGTCGCATAAAAACTCTCCTGTTGTCTGGTCAAACCTGCATGCAAGGATGTCCTGAACTGTAGCATCCTGTATAGGGAAATAGAATATTCCGTCTTCATTGCCATCTGGAAGGCACTGCTCTCTTGTTGTACTGTCATGGATATTAAGCTTTACTTTAACATGATCATATCTTGTCAGGCCTTCCACAGATTTGTGTACGCTTTGGTCAACAACAGCTCCAGCATCTACATTTCTTCCGTTGTCAAGAGGGAATGTCTTTTCTGCATGCCCTGAAACTAAACAATCACAGCCCTGAAGGTTGTTCTTGTCCCTAACCTTTGAGCAGTCAACTCCTGGCTTGCCCTGTTCATCTGCTCCTACGCAGGCAAGATGCACTGTATAGCTGTCTATATCGCAGCCGGCAAGTATATTATATGCAACCCTGTATTCATATGTTGACTGGAAATTATCAGGGTTCCATGTTAGGTATTCTCTGTCAGCAGGCCATGCAGAAACATGGGTGTTGAATGCAGTGGAGTAAGCAACATCCATAAGTCCTTCAAGATCCATGCCCCAATCTCCTGTCAATGCTCCTAAGCAGATCTTTCTTGCCAGAGTTCCTTCTGAAACTCCAAGGTAATTTTCTAAAGCAGCATTTTCATATTCCCCTCTTAGATCATCTGCAGATTCTGTAACTCCTCCCCAGATAGAGTCTGCTCCCAGTGTCGTGTATGAGCCTACCCCTTCTCCAAGGTCAAGCTCTTCTCCAAACATCGGTATGCAGCCCTCTTGCAGGGCTTTTATCAGCCTGAATATCAATACGCATAAATATTGTGTAAACATCTCCTTGCAGATCCCTGCATTTGCTTTTCCAGTTGTCTTGATCTGGTTCAAGCAGCCAAGGAACCCTTCTAATATAGATCTTAGCAAAACTAATCTGTTTCTTATCCCTGAGATGCAGAGGCATTGGATAGCTGATGTATGCTGTGAAGGAGTAAGCATAGGAGTGTCCCTGAAGATAAAATTATTCTGGCCAAAACATGCTGGGAAATCCCTTTCTTTCCAATAACGATTTTCATTATAACAGACAACTCCAAGCTTCTCAAGCCTGTAATTGTATTCTTTTTCATAATCTTCTCCATCTGACTTTCTTTCATCAACCCCTATAACATTAAAATCATGATCCTCACCCAGATCCTTTACAGTTACACTGCCCCCTACGCTTTCACAAGTATTTCCTATGATCTCTTCTTCAGTAGGAAGATCTGGATTTTCTCTTATCCTTTGAAGCTCTTCTTTTGGGATACTTACTGTGTTCCTGTCAACATATTCTGCATTGATATAAGATGGACCTTCTATGCCACCATATACTTTTTCTAACCTTACTGTGTTGTCTGTTTCTTTTACATCAACATATTCATTTTTTTCATAATAATAATAGCCTTTATATGGCCTGCCCTTATATCTTATCTCTTCATTTCCTTTGTGAAGTATCATTGTCTTTTCCATGTCTTCTTCTGCAGCACATGTTTGAGCCCTTTTAAGTTCTGCTCCTATCTTATCAGTATCAGCTTCAGCAGTCCATCCTGCAGGAGATTTATGGCATAATACTCTATCACAAGCCCATCTGAAAGCTTTATTTGCTCTTTCTTCCCAATTCCACATATTATCGCATGAAGGGCATGCTTTTTCAAAACCTTCTATATTGTTATAATTATACTGAAGAGATTTAGTGCATTTTGTATCATCATCCTCTCCAGAAGCTTTGTCACTTATTATCTCAGCTCCGCAGGCAAACCTCCTTGCTATAAGCGTAAAAGTCCTTAACAAGAATGAAGCAAGGCATGCGATCGCAGAATATTTCAGGACCTGCTCAACCTGAGGGATTATCTGGTCAAGTTGTTTTAATGTTTCGTTTATAGCTTCAACCCCATCCACCAGAAGCCAGTCAGGAAGGACATCTCTTGGATCTATCCTTGATGTGTCCATTGCATAGGCAAAGTCAAGGCAGCTGACCTGCAATGGTAGGTCTGTTATCTCTTTACCATCAACCTCATGAGTATATTCTATCTTAACCCTTAATGGGAATCTTACTTCATTAGTCAGGTCTTCAAGCACATCATCTGAAAAATCAGTAAGCCCTTCCATCTTGTTAAGATTGAACCTAACATACCACATTGTCTTGTCATCATTTGACCTTACAGTTGCCTGAGTAGGCATAACTTTACAGGAAACATTATATCTTATATCATCCTCAAGAAGCTTGCCTCTGCACGCTTTTTCAAATATTACTCTTTTTATTACAGGCTGCTCTCCATGTCCCTGATAAGAGAGATTTAATACAAATGAGATAAGTTCTGTTCCCTGTTCAAGCCTTTCAGGACTTAGCAGAGTAGGAGACTGATAATCTACAATGCTTTGTATGTTCCAGTTCATCCCGCCTGAATAGCATGTTCCTATAGGATAGGTCAGTCTTTCCTGTTTTGTCCTTCCGACTGCATCCCTCACCACTATATATACTACTGCTGTTATTGTGTCTGGCTTTGCTCCTGCTGCTTCTGGAGGGATCTCAGCCTGTTCTTCAACCTCTTCAGGTCCTGTGCCAAAGCCTGTATCTCCTGCATCTGCTTCAGGAGCTTCAAAATCAAACTCTTCCAGTTCCACTTCACTAAACTTAAAATATCCACCTGAATCTGAAGTTGTTACAATGTCAGGTTCTCCTTCTACTTCTCCAAAATAAAGCTCAACCTGAGCATTAGCCTTAGTCTGGCCTTCAATATCTGTCTCAGTATTGCCTTCATAGAAGAAAGCTCCTCTTTCAGGCCTTATGTCTTCTATCCTTATAGGCTGTGTATCTACAAATACTGTTCTTGATGCTGTCTCTCTGTTTCCTGCTGCATCTACAGCTACAACCTCTACAGTATGGGTTCCTTCTTCTAGGCTTAGAGTTGATTCAAATGATGTTCCTGCTGTTGATTCTTGGGTAATATCATCAACATTTATCTGGATTATACTTTCTTCTGAAACTGTCCCTTTTATAGGCACACTAGGCTCTGCAGAAGCAGAAGGAAGCTGAGTTATCTCTATCTCTGGGGCAATAAGGTCAACCTGGACATTGATTGTTGTTGAATTAGTGTTTCCTGCATGGTCTACAGCCTCTAATCTGAAAGTATTTATCTCCTCGCTTTCCAGCTCAATGTTCAACAGCCTGAAAGTTCCTTCTTTATTAGGGTCTGAGGTTCTTATTCTAGTGCTGCCCTCATAGATATTGACTCTTGAGAATGGCTCTGTTGTGCCCTCTATATCTAATCTTGGGGTTCTTATGAATTCAGGAACATCAGAATCTATAAAAGGAGGAGTTGTATCTTCAGCCAAGGTTGTAAATGAATAAAATTCATTGCTGTTATTGTCAAGAATAGTCTCTGTTGCATTGCTGCTCTGCATCTCAAAGAAATATTCTGTGCTTTTTTCAAGTTCTGTCAAGGTTATAGAATGATTTTCTACAAGACCTGCATAAGATATCTGTTTGTCTAAATTTGTTTTATTAGTTCCATAGTTTATCAGTGTGTCTGCTTCCTGGTCTGTATTGTATTTTATATTGGCAAATTCATCGTTTGCTGATATCTGCACATCTGAGATAGACAAAGCAAATGCAGCAGGCAGGCAGATAAATAGATCTATGATGATCAATGCTATAATCCTCAATATCATCTGTTTTTTCATCTTAGTTCTGGAGCAGGAATCTCAGCTGAATATTCTGCTATCTTGGCCATATGGCCTGCTATCTTTTCTGTTGTTTGAGTGTAAGGCCATTCATATACATGGAATACTATCTCATCACTGTCTTCAAGAGCTTCACTTGGAACTGTCCACTGGCCTTTATAGCCTCCTGTCATGATATCTCCGCTGATAAGATAGATAGTTATATCATATGTATAATCCTGGAATTCTCCGCCTCTTAATAATGTTATCGGCAGAGGAGTTGTATCAACATCTTCTATCTCTTCTATATCTTCAAATGCTTCTATCTTTTCAGGAGCATAGATTCCTGAAGACTGAAGAGTGTTTCTTTTTACAGTTATGGCAGTCATCTCATTTTCGCTTAATTCCTGCGCTATTCCCGGAGTGTGCATATAATGTTTTACAACCTTATAGTTCTCGATCTCTTTTATAGGAGTTAAATGAAGTTCAACATCTTTTGGTTCGTTTGAGCTTACAAATTTCATAGCAGGAGCATACCCTTCTTTTGTTCCTCTTAATATCCCGTTTATACAATATGGGAATCTTGCTCTTAATTCTCCAAAGTTTCCTGTCTCTCCCATATTGCAGGTTCTTCTTAAGCAAGTATATGATATATTCACATCTTTTATAGTCTCAAGCAGATCTCCATAAGTTTCTGTAGAGATATTATCATAGGTTGTTACAGTCATTTCATGTGTCCTTGTCTCTTCGCAGTACTGTACATCCTGAGGAAGCTGCTCAAAGTCAAAAGATTCTATGCCGAAACTGCTCCTGTCAGGCTGGTTGTGGTTTATAAGGACATCAAATCCAAAATTAAAGTCAAGCCTGTCATGCCCATCTGCAGCTTCGTCTGTTATCGTTACCTTGACTGGATATTTTACATCATAGGTAAAATGCCAGAGATGCATGCAGAAGAATCCCAACAAGTCAAATCCTTTCTGGGAGTTGCTTTTAAGCAGATTTCCGTCAGAAGGCCGTATATACATGTCCAGAGGCCATCTTTGATCATATGTGAAGCTTACAGCTGTTGTTGGATATTTTCTTTCTGTGATATCCCAGATGAAATGGTTCTTTTCATAAGGCCTTGAATCAGGGACAGGAAGATAGTCTGTGTTTTCTATCTTTATCAAAGGGATGTCAGCTGTAAGAAGTTTGCTTAATCTATCTCTTACTTCATTAACATACCATACTTTTGGACTGCAGGAGAATTCCATATCTGTGTACGGCAGCTGAGGGTCTAATGTTATCAATTCTAAAGTCAATTCTTCAAGTTTTGCATCCTCGTTTTCCTGTTCAAGGATAGTTTTAGCCAATTCATAGACTGTTTTCAATCTTAATGGGATATCTGCCCTGAATGTTTCTATAGGTATTTTCTGTTTTCTTATCTTGGATTCTATTTCCAAAGGATAAGTTACCTCTATGCTTACCCCATTGTCTGTCAGTTCTGCTTCAGTTGTTATGTTTTCTGTCTCGTTGATGTCAAACTGCTGCCTGAACTGATCAAGATTATTTAAGCATGAAGGAAGGTTTTCATCTAAGTACTGCTCTATGTCATATTCCATCTTCTGCTGAGAAGGGATAGCTGTCAGGCCCTGATAGCTCCATAATGGAACTCTTGTATCAGCCAGAGGGGAGAATCTTATAGATGCCTCAGGATTGTTCTTGACCTCTGGAGGGAATTCAAGATATCCTCCGTTTGCAGCCAATAATCTTACACATTCTTCTCCAACAATCTCTACACAGTTGTCTATGAAATCAGAGATAGGCTCTACTTCAGGAGGAACAACTCGTTCAGGCTTTACAACAGCTGTCCTTTGGGTTATATAGAAAGCTATAGTTGCTGTTAGTAATATGATTATGCCGACTATTATAAATACAGTTACCTGACCCCTTTTTTGTTTCATTTTAAGTTTGTTAGTTTCAAAAATCTTTCTAAATTAACTTTACTCCATCTTTTAATATGCCTTTAACCAAAGGATCTTTTTTATTTTTATAAAAACCCTTTTTTTCAAAAAAATGCAGTTCTATATTTTTTCCATATCTTTTTTCAATCTTTTTTATTTTTTTGTTTAAGCCTGTTTTTTTTAAATCAGGATTATGGATTACAGCGATATCAACATCTGACTTTCTTGAATATATAAGTTTAGCATATGAACCGAATAAAAAAACTTTAATATTTTTTTCCAGACACAAGATATCAATAATATCAATCAATGAATAATACACATCAATGGGCAGTTCTTTTAAATAGATATAATCTTTTTTTATAATCTTAATCAACTGTTTTATCTGTTTTTTTGCAAGATTCAATGAATATAGGTTTTTTTCTTTCAAGATTACCTGGCTGCTAATCAGGCGCAGCATTGAATTATCCAAAGGAATATTGTTTAATCTTGTTTTTTCCTTTATATCATTCCTTCTGAGCCTGGAGCCAGGGGATAAGCTAAATAATGTTAGGATCTTATATATTTCCTGATCAAATAATGGATTTATCATTTTTCTTTAATCAATGATTTTATTTTTTTAAGATAGGGTATAACCACATTATCATGGAATTCTCTGGCTTTTTTCCTGTATCTTTCTTTCATGAATTCAGTTCCTGTAAAGTACTGCGCTTTGACTCTTTCTTTTTTGCCTTCTGCAAGGTCATTAGCAAGAGAGATGAATATCTTATATCCGTCCCTGAATAACCTTTTTATTTCCCTGCTTTTGATAAGGTTATCAACTGCTTTTATTGTTGTTGCATGAACCTCTAGTTCAATCTTCAGACCAAATTCCTTAGCCAGAAGTAATTTGGTAATATCATGCATAGAATAATAGCCGGATATTATGCTCCATCTTGGAAATTCATCGATCACTGCTTTGCTATGCTCAAGATTATCTTTATAAGAATTTTCAAAAAAATGAATATATCTACTGAGTTCTAGTTCTTTTATTCTTAATATCTTCCCTTCTTCTATCAAAGTTTCAATTTTTACCATTTTTTTGGTATAAAATCAATATTATTTAAATATTTTACCATTTTTTTGGTAAAATTTTTACCATTTTTTTGGTAATTATTTACAGTTTCTTTTTGATCGACATGTCTTATAATCCTTCATCTGAATAGCCTCAATGAACCTGTTAATGTAATTCCGTTTGCAAGATTGTTCTTAAGCTCATTGCTCATATCTCCGCTGAACAAGAGATGGATGTTTCTTCTGAGCTTTTTATTGAATTCTGATAGTTCTAAGGATCTTTCTTCTGAATCGACAAAGATATCTATGTCACTTTCAGGCCTGTCAGTGCCTTTAGAGTAGGATCCAAATACAGTTATAGCTTTAGGCATAGTATTCTCATGGATATAGTCGATCAATCCGCTTTCTTTTAGTTTTATCATGTTCGAAGCCATCTTCAATTTTTTGAAATAATCATTTACATCTGCCCTATAGCTTTTATAGAGGGTTGTAGTGTCTATTTTCACCAGTTTTAGCTTGACAAGTTTTTTAACGTGATTCAGGACAGATTTATGGTCTAACTTTATTATCCTGCTTATTTCCCTTAATTGATAGTTCTTGTGCGGATCCTGGAAAAATACATCCAAAACCCTCATCAAACTGCAATTATTTAATATTCGTTGCATTTTTACACCAGCTGTTGTTTATTTACTTCAACTGGTGTATTTTTACCTATATAAAACTTTTGTTTTTAACTTCTTCTACAAAATACATCCTTGCCCATGTGATGTTTTCCTACTTTTTATCTCTTTTCTTAAATCATTGATATTTAAATCAGGATTACCATACACAATATTAAAGACATCTCCTTCTTTAAAATTATATTCTTTTTCTAATTGCTCGGCTATCGTCTTAGCTTCTTCTGTTCTAGCTAATGTACATACACTCCCAACTATCAAAAACAGCATCAGTATTCCTAATATTATCTTTTTGTTCATTTTTATTCTATTTCCAATATCGTCCTTGTTTTTTCCAAAAATTTAACAGTTTTGTTTTTGACGTCGTCTGCGAGTTCTTTTTCAAAGGTTTCATGGATGTTGTAGCTTGCCCTTTCCCGAAGCGATTTTGATTCTGCAATGACATCAATGTCTTCCTTATCAATTGATTCTGCGATTATCTTTATATCATCTTCTTTTATCTCAGATTCGCCATGATAATAATTGTATATGATAAAACATAAAGTGGACATGTGAGATCTTGACTTATAGCCAAGCATAGATACCAAAGCAAGGCTGGCGTGATAAACAGAATAATAATAGACAGTTATAACCCAGTCATAGAAATTTTCATCAAATAATTCTTTTAATACATCTTGTTTTTCATTCAGCCAATTAGCCAAATTAAGGTTATGCATTGATTTATTATAATACATTTTTTTTTCTTTATCGCTTTCAGCAATCATTTCTTTTTTAAGATAGCTATCTAACCAATTCTTACAGTCTTCTTTGTTCTTAATCCATTTTCTCCAGTTAGGTTTCTTCATTTTTTAATTCAACCCACCATTCCACTCCGCTTATTATGATCTTATTTTTTTTAAGATCCTGAAAAAACTTCTTTTTTTGATTAAAAAACCCTTCTGAAAATGTTTCAAAATCAAGATAGACAGGAGATATGCTGATATTGTATCTTGATGATATTATCTTTGCTTTTGATTCAGGCTCCTTTACCTTTTTATTGAAAACAAGTAAGATATCCAGATCAGAGCTTTTAGAATAGTTGCCTTTGGCATAAGAGCCAAAAATAATAGTCAAGACAGGCTTATTTTTAAGTGATTTTAGTAAATCATACACAGAATATTGAGTGTTTTTAGGAAGCTCATCCAGTCTTGAATATTCAATCAAGTAGATATAGGGTATTATATTTTTACTGCTATAATTTAAGTAATATCTTAAAATTCTTCCTTGCTGCTTTCTTTTTAATAGGTTTTTTGCCCCCTTTATAGCATTGGTTACAGAAGGCATCCCTATATCTAGTTTCCTTGCCAGTTCTCTTTGATGGATTCCTTCATTCAGGTATATTTCCTTTAATAATCTTATTCGAGTTTTCATCTTGTCATATTTTTTATATCAAATGCAATAAAAAGTTTATCATTAGCATACATATCAAAAACATCATCAGTATTCTGAGTATTATCTTCTTTTTCATCTTAGTCATATTGCATTCCATTGCTTGGTCTTGTATTCTGTTTTAGGTTCTCTTTTTCCATCTTATTGAATGTCAATAATAAACCCCCTTATTTGACCCCTCTTTATTGATAATCAACTATGATCTGCTTTTAACTGCTTCTACAAAATACACCCTTGCCCATGTTATGAATATGAACAGCAAGGCTGTGTTTATTATTATATTGTATGGAAGGATGCTTGCTAAAAGGTTTAGCAGTATGAATACTCCTAATATTATCAATGCAGGGATTATGTTCTTTGTAAAGCCTGCTTTTAATCCTTTTTCTATGGCTTTGAATATTTTTGTCTTTTTTGTGAATTGTATGTATGTTAATGTTATGAAATATGCTGCTATTATAAATACAGGGATGTAAAGGAATACTGCATAAGGATTAAGACTTGCAAGCGAGAATATTATCATTGAGATGATTATAATAATTATCAATAGCAATAGGTTTAATAAATTGAATCTTTTAAAGTATTTTTTGTCAAATCTTTGTTTCAATAATCTTGTATATATTAACCCTCTTGACAGGCTCCAGGAAAGTATTGCTATGGATGCTAATATAATTCCAAGGCCTACGATCCAATATACCAGAGACTGCATCTGGGAAAGGATAATCTCTGATTCTGCTAATGGCATTGTTTGGAGAGTGTGCTGTTCTAATACAGACATGTCTATAGCATTTGTCTTGCTGTTTATTATGTATGCAAACAAGTATGAGAAAGGGATAAATATTAAGTAGAAGAGAAGATCATATAATAAGATAAATATGAATTCTTTTGTTTTGAAAGGTTTTAGCAGGTTTTTCATTTTATCTGTTTTTTGTTATGATATTATACTTTCTAGTTAAATGTTTTGTTTCCATCTTAAAAATCACTCACTCCAGGGTCTGTTGACTGGCCTGGCGGCTGAGCAGGCTGCGCTGCTTCTTCTGTTCCTGCAGCTGCAGGCTGAGGGGTTACTCCTGCACCGTAATCTGATTCAGCCAAAGGCTGGCAATAGCCGTCAAAGTCTCCTGATATTACATTTAAGCAGACTTCAGTGTAATATGTTGAGGAGTACTGGTAAATCCCTGACGCTCCTTTTTTGCTGTAGGTTTTTCCCTGCTCTACAACTCCTGTTGAAGTAAGTATTGATCTTGTGCTTCCTGAAGCGGTTTTTAGCTGGACATCATAGGCAACATTTTCTGTAACAGCATTTATCCCAAAAGTTATCCTGTAGAAATACTGCGTGCCTTGAGGTGTGGTTATAGCTGCAGATCTTGTCCCTTCTATGTTTGCTGCAGGAACTGCCCTGGCTCCAACTCTTGCAAAAGCTGTAGAGCCTGCAGTCTTGTCATACCAGTTTCCGCATATCTTTGATTGCCAGCATTCCAACCCTCCGAAAAGGAAAGTGTCGCAGAAAGCCTTGTTTACAGCTTCCCTCCAGTCTGCAAGAAACTCATCCTTGAAAAACAAAGATGAAAGATAACCCATGCCTCTTGCATTGTCAAGAACATAATCTGCTGCCTCAAAAGCCTGCCTTGATTGCCATTTGGCGTGGTCAAGTCTATGTTCATCATATTGTTCTTCTTGATAAGAAGGCAAAACACCTGTATATAGTTCCCCATCCTCATGTCTCAGCTTTACATCATCTCCTGCATAGTCTGCATAAGCAACGACATTTCCCCCTTCGTCAAATATAGCTACTCTTACAGGCTCATTTGTGACAGGATTATACACACTGCTATGGCTATCTTCAAGGATGAATTCTCCTTCACTGTCATATTTCTTGACTTCTTTATGTTCTCTAGGTTGACCATTCTCATCATCCATATCACTGGTAGTTATCTCACTAACAAGATTTTCATCCCTCTTGACTTTAGTGGTTGTAGATGATACTTTATCATCTTCAAATGTTTTAGTTTTGGTTGTTGTTTGTTTTACTTTTTTTGTTTTTCCATCTTCATCTTTTACAGACACTTCTCTTGTATCAGTTGTTGTTAAGGTTGTACCATCCCACCTTGTGATTTCTTCTCCTGCTTTATTTGTTTTTACTAGTTCATTATCATTTTCTACCTTGAAATCTTTTCCTAATTCCTGCTGAACCTCTGGAGGGGCGGATTCATAATTGTTTTTTAATTTAGTAATATATTCTCCTGCTTCTTGTGAATTATCTGCTTCGATTTCTGTTGTTTTACCATTTACGACTGCTGTAAATCTTCCTCTGCCTACATCATCCAGAACCCTCCAGTCTGAAGTCTCGCCTTGTTCAAGTTTTTTACTTTCAAAGCTGGCTCTATAATTTTTATATGATCCATAATAATCTTTACTAGTCTGCCTTAATTTATTATACTCATCTTTTGATGGTATTGCATCTGTTTCTGTTGTCGATGCTTCTCTCCTGTTCTTATTTGCATCAGAATCAGATTCTTTATATTTTTCAATAGAACTACCTTCATCAAAAGAAGGAAATGTGGCTGTGCTTTTTGTTTCTCCTTTTTCCGGTTGTCTGGATATTTCTTCCTGATCTTTTGTAATCCAGCTGTTTGCTTTACTTTGAAGATTATCATCTAAATAAAGTTCAGTGATTGAATTATCTTTATTTGCGCTTAGTTTTTCTGAATCGTAAAAAAAAGTTTTCCCGTCAACTCTTATCAT
The DNA here is from genome assembly GCA_014729675.1 of Candidatus Woesearchaeota archaeon. Classification (GTDB taxonomy): domain Archaea; phylum Nanobdellota; class Nanobdellia; order Woesearchaeales; family WJKL01; genus WJJM01. The sequence goes on from WJJM01000012.1 coordinate 15,674, forward strand.
TTTTGTATCTCCATAAACAACCATACTTCCAACTATCAAAAACATCATCAATATTCCTAGTATTATTTTCTTTTTCATTTTTATTCTATCTTTGAGCAGTAGTCATTAGGGACTTTCCATGTGTCTTTGTCTTTTATTTGTTCAATCTCTCCCCATATCTTCCCTGTCATCGCTATCATCTTAGGGATGCTGCAGATCATGAATGGCTTATCTGCTGTTTCTGCATTTGCGCAGTATACAGCGCATGGCAAGGACGATACTAATCCTAGAAGGGCCATAGGGCTTGACAATGCTTCCATGTATCTCTGGAGATAGCTGTTAAACAATGCTGTCAAAGGGAATACCTGGAATATCTCCCCTGTTATGAACTGGCAGGTTGCCATCTCCTTCACCTGGCTGCAGTCTATGTTTGTTGCGCCGATCTCATGGCCGGTCTGAAGGCAGTATGCATATTCACACTGGATCTGCCTGTATTTTTCCAAGCCTCCAATTATTCCAGGGATGCATGCCATAAGCAGTGCAACCAAAAAGTTGTTTTTATGATCCATGTATGAGCTTATTTCTTTTCCTGTCCATTCTTCTGCTAATCCCCCGCCCATCGTATTCAAGACCTTTTTTCCGCCTGCCTGCCATTTGCATAATATTCCCTGTTTTCCTGCAGGAGTTCCTTTGTCGCATCTGCAGTTTATAAAATTGCAGAACTTATTGTTCTCTGAAAACCAGGATTCTGTTGTTTTATCTACTGTTTTTTTTGAAAGGCATGTTGAGATCGTTAATGCGTCTGCTACAGGCTTTCCCCCTGGCTGTACTTCTATAACCTTTGCTGTATCATCTGTAGTAGCTTTTATCATGTTCCACAGGTTTCTTACCTTGTCTATAACCCCTAATATCCTGCAGATAAGATCTGCATAATAGAATATCTTGTCCATTATGCCAATAATCTTGCCAAAGCCTTCAACCCATTTTTTCTTTATGTCTTCTATCTCGTCATTTATCTCTTGAGATGCTTCCCCTGGGTTGTTGAACATAGGTATCCTAAGGTTGATGTTTTCTCTTTCTATGTTTGTCACGCGGTTGTTGAACAATGAAACTATATTTAGTGTGCAGTTAAGGTTCAGCTCATTTACATCAGAGGATTCAAAACTTATAAGATTCACGATAAGATAAGGATCCATGTTTCCTGAATAATCTTCAACATCAGGCCTTTCATTGTTGAATATCTCTATGCCTTCATTCTGGCCTTCAACATACTCTATATTGCCTGTGCATTCTGCAAAATCTACAGCCATCGGATATACAGAGGATGAAGCCTCAAGAGGAATATGATAATACATCCTTTGCTTATGATATTCTGTTACCTGCCTGTCAATGGCTGGAGGAGAAAAACTTACTGTTCCTGCAGTCCAGTAATCTGGATCTGATTCATTGTTAATTCCATATATTGTTTTAGATTCTGTATGCTCCAGCACATTTCCAGCAGCATCTATAAACTTAAATTCAATATCTTTTTCAGTTCCAAGTCCTGAAGCGATATCATTTGCATTCCATGTGCAATAGGTATAATTTCCAGAGTTATCACATTCTCCTGCAAGACTTGAAAGATTCTTGTCATTCTTTATCTCAGAAAGGTCTGCATAAGCAGTTATAGGAGAATCATCTGAGATATTTGCAGTTATATCTATAGAATCATCAGACTTGCAGTATTCATATTTTGTTGCGCCTTCAACACACCATATGCTTATGTTATTTACAGAAGGTGTTTTATCATCTACGATAAATAACTTAGATCCTTTGCCTGAAAAGACATTTCCAAGGTTGTCTTTTATTCCGCTTGGGTAAGCAGCCAGTGTTCCGCTTGTCTTGGATGTAGAAATTCCGTCCCATACGCATCTTAATCCATAGTTTTCTTCATAGCATTTGTCAGGATTTTTTTTGCTGCTTCCAAATTCAGAAAGGTCTAAAAAGACATTTTCTTTCTCAAGTCCTGCTCCTTGCTCTTCTATCTCCATAGTTATATTGATAGGCTCATTTCCGATATAGGCAGGGTCTGTATCAGATAAAGAAGTGTATATGGCAGTGACTTCAGGGCCTGTATTGTCAAGCTGGAATGATCTTATTATCTCAGCAACTTCCTTGTTTCCAAATTTATCTTCAGCAGCGATCTCTATCTGAACAGAATCAGAGACAGGATCGATAGTAACTCCAGTCCATGTGCATGCATAGGTCTTTCCAGACTGCCATTGCTTGCATCCAGGATGCATGTTTGTAGAGCCTCCTGCAGAAGAAAAGTTTCCTATTACCATGCTTCCATCAAGCTCTTCTTCTCTTATCAAAATATAAACCTCAGCTTCAAAAGATTCCTGTCTTATGAAATCTTTGATCTCAGCTCCGTCTTTCATTATCTTAAAGCTTTTAGTATCGATAGAAGGGGCAGTGCTGTCTATCTCAAGCGGAGCAACATCGCTTCCGACATTCCCAAGCTTATCATAGGCCTTTATATCCACTCTTTCAGAAGAAGGAAGCGAAAGCTCTATAGAGACAGCATAATCACATACATCACCATCAGGCTGTATACTGTCCATCAACGTGTTTGAATCCCAGAATTCTATCTTAGATATTCCAGAACATACTTCTTCTACAGAAGACGAATCTATTACATCAAATTCAAGGGAGATGTTCTGTTTTTCCTGTTGAGAAACTATATTTTCGATTGCAGGCCCTGATCCATCTACGATTACAGACACAGAAGAATCAGCAACTTCTGCTCCCTCGCCATCAATAAGCCTGATGCCTATGCTGACATTATCATCATATCTATAATATTCCTCCTCCTCTTCAAAACTGCATCTGTATTCTCCAAGCCCATGGGACACGCATTCATCAAATTCAAGTTTGTTGTTTATTATAAGCTGCTCAGGAGTTATCTCCTCATCCTGGTCAATATTAGCAATAGCTTCCAGATAGACACGGTCATTTCTTCTTATAAATCCATCAACTTCATCTTCTCCTGAATATCTTGTTATATCAATAGAAGCAGCATAGACATCTGCAACGTAAAAAGGGATGCACACTATCAGCATCATTACAAACATTGATGTGAATTCTTTTGTTTTCATCTTAAGACTTTCCAGTGTCCCCCTTTTGCAGGACCTATTCTTTTCAATAGCCCTTTTTGTTTTAATTTTGATATATTTTCTTTAATATTCTTTTCGCTTATACCAATCTTAGTAGACATTTCTTTAATAGCGATATGAGGATTAGACTGCATAAGCTCTAGGATCTTTTTTTGATTTTCTGTCACCTTTTCTGTCACCTTTTCTGTCACCTTTTCTGTCACCTTTTCTGTCTGGGTTTTGTCATAAAGTTCTATTGAAAAAGAAGTATTATATTTAAAAACCGGATCTGGAAGTTTTGCTTTTTTCATGGCCTGTCTAATCCTGTTGATGCCAGTACCTAATTTTTCTACATATTCTGTTCTTAACAGCAGATTAGCAATAAATGAATTTCTGGTCCTGCTTTTTTTGCCAAATTCCTCAGGGCTTAGTCCTTTTACTAATCCTCCGGGATTAGAGATTGCTAATCTATTTCTAAACACTTCCACCAAAAGATCTTCTGACTGGTCAAGATAATCTCTGTGCATTATGGCATTAACAATAGCTTCTCTTATTGCTTCTTCTGGATATTGGAGTTTTTCTTCTCTTTCTAACTTCTTGATAATATATTCAACATTAATGTGCTTTTTTACATAATTTATGGCTTCCTGGATATTATTTATGATTCCATCATCAAATATTTTTTTGTCAAGAATATTTAATTTTTCATTAGTCTGATAATTTACGCAGATTATCTTAGAGGTCATAAAGAATTTAGATGGTTCTTCTGAAAAGAATAATGCGCCGGCATTGTTTAAATTGAATTTTCCGTCTTGTTTTGCTGCTGCCCCCAGGTTCAGAAGAGTATTTTTAATGTCCAAGTTTTTCTTGATCTTTGTTAATCTTAGAAATTCATCTAATTTTTTCTCATCAAAATCTTTAGGAAAATTAAATTTTTTATTTAATTGAGCATCAAATTTAATTTTTCCTTCTGAGATTGCAAAATCAAAAATTTCATCTCTGCCTAATTTTTGTGAATTAGGCCCCTGCCTGATATAAAAGCCTGAAGAGCATTTGTAAGGCTTGTTATTCCCTTCAAAAACATGAATAATCAGCACTTTATTCAATTCTTCTAATCTTATTTTTATTTTGGGATCGCAATTATTAGCAGAATCATAAATTTGAGATTTTAATTTGTTTGTTGTGTTTATTCCCTTTATCTTATTGTCGTCTGAAACTCCTAAGAAAATTCTTCCTCCCTCTGTATTTGCCATTGCAACCATCTCTTTATCTATGTTCTTTACGGATTCTTTAAACTCTATCTTTAATCCTTCTCCTTCCTGTAAAATAAAATCCAATTCTTTTGTTTTCATTCTTCAAACCTTGGTTCTATATACTGTCTGAACCTTGAAGACATAGCCTGCTTGTCTCCTGCTGTTGTTAGGTGCTCCAGCTTTATCAAAGGCTCTGTAGTTATTATGTAAAGTTTAAGGTCCTTGCCAGAGTACAGGTCTTCAGGAGTTATTGTGAAATATCCTGTGGACTGGTCAAGCACAGCTCCTCCCATGACAAATTCATCCAGGACCAAGGGCTCTTCAGGCACATAATAGCATTCTTCTCCACCCCAAAATCCTCCTCCTTCACATCTTCTGTCAGGCTGGATTATAATCTCATCATGCGAATAAAGCACTATCTCTACTTCATAATCTCCCGGAACAAGCCTTGTCATAGTCGCATTTGTATTATTAAGAGCGTATTCTGCAAACCCGACAACGTCCTGCTCATATGCATCCTGTTTTACTTTCTCAATCGTGATTATGGCCTCTTCATCAAATCCAAGAGACAATGGGTTGGACGATATCTGTCCTGTTGACGGATCATATGCCCATTTATCCACTGATACCTCAACTTCTTTATAAGGCCACATCTTTATCTCAGGAAGCTCTGTCTCTTCTTCAATAAGAGTATTTAATTTTACTATTGGAGAAAAATAATCATATTCTATAAGGGACAATTTTCCTTCTGGCGCGCATTTTGGAAACTTGCTTGTCAGTTTTCCTTCTTCGTCTGTCTTTCCTATGAAAGCTTTGTCTGTGCATATAAATGACACTCCTACTTCTGGAATCGGCTCGTCTTCTTTATCAACTACATTGATCGTTATGTTGGGAGAACTCCATGTTTCCCTGTTGTTGAAAAGGGAACGCTCAGGTAGGGAAACTCCCTGCAGGTCTTCTCCTGTCGCATTCAGGCATTTATTGTTCCTTATGTTTGCCTCTAAAGCAAATTTCAGAGAATATCCCTCTCCGTTTAGGGCTTCAGGATCTTTTATATTTATAAGGGTGGGAAAGCTGATATCATACGGATTGTTATATCGCTGTACACCTATAAAAGGGATTATAGGATTGCCTGCAGACTCAGGCTTTATGATCGAGGGGGATCCGAAATACAGCGGCCACCATGAAAGATAGTCAAATGTTACTGCCAGGTCGCTGTAAGTGCCTTCTAAGTTCAGAGGAAGGACGCTGTCATCATAAAAACCCTGGGTAACCTGATTGTCTGCGATGACTCTTTCATAATTTAAAGTATCATATACTGTCATGCCCTGTATATACGGAGTAATGATGGATTCTATCTTTTCTTTTACTTTTTGTCTTTCCCACATGACTCCTCCTCCAGGCTCAAATGTCATCTCTGAGATCGGCGGAAGTTTGTCCTTGTCAACTCCGGTAAAAGGATTCAATGACATCATTGTCCTTCTTTCAAGGAAACAGAATTCTTTCTGGCTGTTCACTATATCTGTAGCAAGACTGTACATCTTTTTCATGTTCACAGGGATCCTTGTATAAAACTGGTTGATGGTGTGCTTTCCTTCTTTTTCAACTTCAAGAGGATAGTCTACATAGATTATGGTGTCAGTCTGGGTGAATGTAACTATAGTTGTTATGTCTCCAGCTTCCTCAACAGTAAAGCCCTGTTCAACAAAAGGGGCAAAATCATCAAGGCATGCCCTAAGTTCTCCGGAAACATAATCCTGAAGCTGAGATTGTATTGAAATTTGACCTTCAAGTTCAGGCCTTTCACTTCCAAATGTGCAGGGAAATTCTTTGCCGCATTCATTGCTGCTTTCAAGATACCACCAATAGGGGATCATGAGGTCAGGAGGGAAGACAATCGCTTTTCCTTCTGTCGGCTCTACAGGATTTGCAGATATTCCATTTTCTTCAAGGTCAAGATAGCCTCCTTGTTTTCCGAGTTTTTTCAGGCCCTGTTCTCCGATATCATTGATGCAGAACTCAACATAATCCTGTATAGGCTCTACCTCATCAGCAACCCTTGCTATACGAGGGAGCTCTGGAGCTATCTTTTCTTTAGTCACTATAGATCTTATGTATATAACAGAAACAGCAGAAACAAGGATAAGGATGCCAACTATGATGAATATTGCTATCTGCCCTTTTTTATCTAAACTAAATCCCCTCTTTTCCAATATTACAACCCCTTAGATGCTTAAATTTCATTTTTTCTTTATAAACCTTTTGGTTTGGTGTTTTGTAATATTATATTTGAATATTTTTATGTGATTAATGACATGATGATCGACTGCAGATATAGATATTGCACGAACTAACGAAGTTAGTGAGTGCCATAGATTGGATTGAAAATTTTTATTTTGTTTCTTAGAATTATCTAAAAATAATCTAAACATCCAATTAAAAACATTTATATATGTAAAAACTGTCTTATAGGGGAAAGGGGTGAATCATGGTCGATAAAAGGCTTGTGGATTATGTAAGGCAGCAGATAAATGCTGGTTATGATGTTAATTCTATAAAGATGGCATTGCTGAGATATGGATATGATGCTTCTTCTGTAGATGCTGCTGTCAGGAAAGCTGCTGGAAAAGGGTTTCCATGGGCTATAGCTGCAGGAGTTATAGGGATACTCCTGGTTGCAGTCATAATATCTTTAATTGTCATAAATATAGGGCCTTCTGCTCCTGAGCAGCTGCTTGACCTGGAGATATCAATGATATCTGAGAATATAAATCCAGGAGATACTATAGAGTTTAATGTTCAGTCTATAAGCATGGGAGCAGCAAAAAGATATGACATAAAGCTGCTTCATGAGATAAAGGACAGTTCAGGAAGGAAGATAACCTCTAAAGAAGAAGATGTTGGCATAGAGACAAGAGTTTCGAAGGTAAGCAGGATAAAGATTCCGGGTTCAGCCAATGCAGGAAGATACAGCCTGAGGACAACTGCTTTTTATGACAGCAAGTCAGCATCATCTCAGATACAGTTTGATATTGCTGAAGAAGAGCCTGAGCCTGCTCCAGGGCCAGCTCCAGAGCCAGAAGAAGAATGCCCTGCTTCTTGCGACGATGGAGACAAGTGCACCGAAGACCATTGCAGTGAAGAGACAGGATATGGATGCGAGCATGATCCTATAATCCCTTGCTGCGGAAATAATATCTGCGAGGAAGAGGAAAGCTATGAGACATGCAGCATTGACTGTCCTTATGAAGCAGATGTTCCAGAGCCTGAGCCTGAGCCTGCTCCAGAACCAACAGAAA
>WJJM01000013.1 GCA_014729675.1 Candidatus Woesearchaeota archaeon
AATATGGCTCTAAACTAAGAGCCAGAAAATATAAAACCCAGAAAATAGAACTATTGTTTAAAATATTATCATACAATATCGAAAGATCAATAAGAATTGTTATTACTTTGGTGATTCACCATCTGTATTTCTACAGAGCCCGAAGCATGCATCAGCAAAACTGCATATAAACATGATATTGAAATACACTTTATAAATGTTATGCCTGAGCATGTACATTTGATGGTCACATTGCCGAAAGGCATGCTTGATGAAAAGGCTTTTCAGCTTCTCAAAGGTGTTTCATCTTACTACTTTTTCAAAAAGCACCCCAAAGCTCGCTTAAGATATCCCCAAGGACATCTTTGGAGCAGAGGCGGCTGCGCAGTGATTGTTGGATACAATCAATTCAGTGAAACTGAGTAGTATATCTTGCGACAGGCAGAGCATCACGCTGCTGCCTGATTAGGCTTGAGGTCAATGACGCTGTCCAAGCTGGATACTGTGGGATTTAGCCCACAGAGGATGTCATTTTGACAATATTTATATAGTAGTTAGCTATCGTTAATACTAATAAACATATCGAGGTGAATATAAATGGTTGAATTTGTAGAAGGGTTAAAATATCCATGGGGCAATCCCAAAAAATTATGGAACATATTGTGGGTTCTTGTGCCTATATTGGGTATTTTTGCATTGATCGGTTATGTGCAGAAGATAATGAGGAGTATCGTAGGAGGAGATGTTTCAGGGCTGCCTGAATTTGGGAATTTTATGGAAAACCTAAAGAATGGATTTGTACTTTTCCTGAAGATGATACCAATAATGGTCGTGGTAGTCATAGTAAACATGATACCTTTTATAGGATGGTTTGCATATCTATTGATTACAGTATTTTTCCTTCCTTGGTTGATGATAAACCTGTTTGTGAAAGATACGTTGAAAGCAACTTTTGAGTTTGAGAAAGCAGCAAAAGCAGTATTCGGCAATTTTGTAGAGTATATCATAGCATATGTAAAGACTATTGTCTATGCCATAATCTATGGATTGCTTAGTCTGGTTTTAGTAGGAATTCCATGCCTTCAGTTTGGACAGAACATCTATCTGGCGGATTTCTATGCTAAGACAAGTACAGAGGCTGCAGAAGTTCCAAAGAAAAAATAAGCTTTTTCTTTTTTTCTTTTTTACAAATCATTTTAATATTCTAAGGAGTTATAACAATTTAAATTCGCCTGAGCAAGAAATCTGCATCCTTTAGGATGTAGATGAATTGCGAAATCTTTTTCTATCTTTTATATCTAATCTTGTCTGTGGTAGAATGATGAGCCTCACAAAAGAGGTGAGGCCCAATGAAATACACAGACAACCGAAATAACCATAGTGTCGGATGGTCCATGCATCACATACAGTGGGTAACTAAGTATCGTTATAATATTTTCGCAGATTCTTGCCTAAAGAATCTGTGCAATATACTGATTAACGAAGCATGCCTGCGTTACCATATTACACTTGAAGAGCTAGAGATCCAGCCAAACCATATACATCTCTTGGTAAGGCTTAAGCACAATATGGATTCTTCAAAAGCAGTGATGCTGATAAAAGGATACACAAGCAGAATGTTGTGGCTCCTTGAACCTGAAAGGTTGAGAGTATTCTATTGGAATACTGGAAAAAAGCATCTTTGGTCAAAAGGAAAGTTTATGGGTTCAGTAGGACACATAACCTTAGAGAAAGCAAAAGAGTATCTAGAGAACCAAGAGGATCATCATGCCAAAACTGTATTGCTGGAATCTCCACCCTTTAGGGTGGGAGGATGTCAAATTTGAGAGATCTGCTGCTAGAGTTTATGATGTTTTATCTTTATTAAAAAAAGCAAATAAGATAATCAATTACAGAGTAAATAGCAAAGATTATTGGATAAGAAAAGACCAAAACATTATTATAGTATCTAAACTAAAATATGAATATCTTAAGCTTTTGAGAGATTCCAATAAAAATACAAAGTATTTTTCGAAACATTTTAATGTTTGCTGGAAATATTCATTTAGACGGCTTAAAGAGCTAGAAAAATTAAGACTAGTGAAAAGAGACAAAGACAAATTTTGGAGGTTATTAGAAGTGGACAAGAAGGTGATTGTAAAATGACTAAAATTTGTGGGATTGAAGAGGCCGGTAGAGAATTTTAGCGGAATAATTTTGCTGAAATTTGCCGTTAGGTCCAGTAATCGGTCCTATGGTCATGGCAGGAGTCATGATAGAAGAGGGAGAAGAGGATAAGCTCGCAAAGATGGGAGTTAAGGACAGCAAGATGCTTTCTCCAAAGGCAAGAGAAATCATGTTTGACCTTGTGAAAAGCAATTGTTCTAACTATAAGACACTGATCGTTGATGTAAATATGGTGGATGCTGCTTTAGCTACAGACGATATGAACTTAAATAAGCTGGAAGCCCAGAAGATGGCTGAAGTAATCAATGCGTTAGAGCCTGACAGGGCTATAATAGACTGTCCGAGCAATAATATTCCTGCTTTTGTAAGTTATCTCAGGAAACACATCAAAAATAAGAATATAGAGATAATAGCTGAGCATAAAGCTGATGAGAATCATCTTGTTGTCGGAGCTGCCTCTATATTGGCTAAGGTCACAAGGGACAGAGAGATTGAGAAGATAAAAAATAAGATAGGCGTGGATTTCGGTTCTGGATACCCTTCTGATCCAAGGACTGTAGCATTTGTAGAGAAGAACTGGAACAAACATCCATCTATCTTCAGGAAAAGCTGGAGCTCTTACAGGAAGTATGTTGAGAAGTTTAAGAACAAAAGTTTAGGTGATTTTTAGCCTTTTTAGAGGATATTACTTTTTTATTTCTTTATGCAAAACATATTGAACAGCTATATACACAAAATGATAAAAATTTATAAAGGATGAGGATAATTTTATCATAGGAATGACCAAAATCAATAAAATAGTGATGCATGGGTTCAAGAGCTTTGCAAAAAGGACTGAGTTGTTGTTTGAAAATGGCTTTAACTGCGTTCTTGGGCCTAATGGTTCTGGAAAGAGCAATATACTGGATGCTTTGTGCTTTGTGCTTGGAAGGCTGAGCAGCAAGTCTATGAGGGCTGAGAAGGCTGCTAACCTCGTATATAACGGAGGGAAAGTAAAAAAGCCTATGAAGCAGGGAGAGGTAAGCATACATTTTGACAACAAAGAAAATACATTTCCGACTGATGCAGAAGAAGTAAAAGTTACGAGGATAATAAAGCAGAGCGGGCAAAGCATATATAAGATAAATGACGAGAAAAGGACAAGACAGGAGATACTTGACCTTTTAGGGGTAGCGAGGATAGACCCTGACGGTTTTAATATAGTTCTACAGGGAGATATAGTAAGATTTACTGAGATGCGGACTGAAGACAGGAGACTCCTTATAGAGGAGATAAGCGGCATAAGCGTATATGAAGAGAAAAAACAGAAGGCTTTGAACGAGCTTTCAAAGGTTGATGACAAGCTTAAGCAGGCTGAGATAGTACTTTCTGAGAGAAAAGGATACTTAAAAGAACTTGAGAAGGAGAAGAACCAGGCAACAAAATTCAAAGAGCTTGAAAGCAAAATAAAGGTCAATAAGGCATCATATCTTTACAGGCAGATAGAGAAAAAACAAAAAGAGAAAGATGAGCTGACAGGAAAGATCAATGTCAGGAAAGAAAAGCTTGACAATCTTCAGGCCAAGATGGACGGAATCAAAAAACAGATAGATGAAAAAAAGAAGCGGATAGAAGAGATAAACCATGAGGTTGAAGATAAAGGAGAGAAAGAGCAGGTCAAGCTGCATAATGCTGTCGAGCAGCTGAAAGTAAAGCTGGCTACAGACAAGACAAGGATAGACAACTGCCAGGGAGAGATAGACAAGATAAGCATAAGGAGGAAAGAGCTTAAGAATAATCTTGAGGATATAGAGAAAGACCTTGGAGAACTGAACAGGAAAAAGGAAGAGCTTGAAGCCAAGAAAAAAGCTAAGACAGGGGAAAGGGAAAAGATAACAAAAGAGATAGAAAACTTCAAGGAGAACAATGAGATAGACAATGCATCTAAGATAGAAGAACAGATAGAAGAGATAGACAAAAGAGCAGAACAAGGACAGGAAGAGATAGACGATCTTAGGAAAAGCCAGCAGGAGCTTGTCAGGAAAAAGGACAGCCTGGAGTTTCAGATAAATAATATAGATGAGAAGATAGAAAAAGTAAAGGGTATCGAGGAAGAGCATAAAGAACAGATAGCAGAGCTTAAAGATAAGAAAGAAAGGTTCAAAAAAAGCGTTGAAGAGCTGAATGAGGGCCTTGAAGCAGACAGCAGCCTTTCAAAACAATTGGCTGAGAAGAACCAGAAACTTGTTAGTTATGAGCAAAAACTTTCACAGCTAAAGGCAAAGGACATAGCTGTAAAAGAGGGAGCAGGAAGCTTTACTGTAAAGAAGATATTAGCTAAAAAAGATTCAATAAAAGGTATACATGGGACTATAGGTCAGCTTGGAAATGTAAGCAAAGAATACAGCCTTGCCCTGGAGGTGGCTGCAGGCCCGAGGATAAACAGCATAGTTGTCGAGGATGACAAAACTGCTGCAGAGTGCATAAGATACCTCAAGGACAATAAACTAGGGATAGCTACATTCCTGCCTCTCAACAAGATAAAGGAAAGGAAGATAAATGAGGACGTTAAAAGGCTTAAAGATGAAGGAGGTGCCCATGGGTTTGCCATAGATCTTGTCTCTTTTGATGACAGGTTTGAGAAGGTCTTTTCTTATGTGTTCGGAGATACACTTATTGTGGACAATATATCTTCTGCCAGAAACATAGGCATAGGAAGATGCAGGATGGCCACTCTTGACGGAGATGTTGCAGAAGCAAGCGGAGCTATGCAGGGCGGATTCAGGCAGAAGAAGAACAGGGCAGGATTCAATGAAAAAGAGCTTTCAAAGGATATAAAGGAATACAGCAGTGCTGTGTCCGGGCTTAAGCAAGAAGTAGCTTTGATGAGCAAACAGAAAAAAGATACTGAAGCAAGGATAGAGAATCTGAGAAAAGAGAAATCCGAGCTTGAAGGGGAGATAATCAAATCAGAAAAAAGCCTGCATATAGAAGAAGGGGACCTTGAAGCTGACAGGAACAGGAAGAAAGAGCTTATGCAGCAGATGGAGGATGTTGAGAAAGAGCTTAACTCTAAAGGTGAGAAGCTTTCAGAGCTTAACAATAATATAGTGCAGGACAAGGCAAAAAAGCAGGAGATGAAAAACAAAGTAAGTGAGCTGAGAAATCCAAGCCTGCTTGCTGAGCTTAATGCTTTTGAGGAACAGAAGACAAGCCTAAAAGAGGAGATAGTGCAGCTGGATGCAGATATCAAGAACATAAACACAAAGATAAATGACATGATAATGCCTGAAAAAGAGAAGATACAGAACATAAGAAAGCAGCTTGATAAAGAGAGGGAATCTTTTGAAGAAGAGATAAAGAAGCTCAATGACAAGATAAGCCAGGAGAAAGAAGAGTTAAAGTCAAGCGAGGAAAAAAGCCAGCAGTTCTATGCCAAATACAAGCAGTTGTTTTCTGAAAGAGGAAAGATCAGCGATACTATACAGGAAGACGAGTCAAAGATAGACAAGCTAAGGGAGGACAGCAAGGAGATAGAGATAAAGATGAATAACCTCTCCATAGAGAACGCTAAGATAAGCGGAGAACTGGCAGGGCTGAACCATGACTTCTCGCAGTATGAGGGAGTGAAGATAAACAAAGAGAAGAAGGAAGAAGAGCTGAAAAGAGAGATATCTAAGTTTGAGAGGATGGCAAGCGACATAGGCAGCGTGAATATGAAGTCTCTGGAGATATACGAGGATGTTGAGAAAGAGTACAACAAATTATTGTCCAAGAAAGACAGGCTTGTAGGAGAGAAAGAAGATGTGCTTAACATGATGAACGAGATAGAAGGGAAGAAAAAAGAGCTTTTCATGAAAACATATGATTCTGTAAATTCAAACTTCCAGAGGATATTCTCTGCACTTTCAACCAAAGGCGAGGGAAGCCTGGACCTAGAGGATCCTGAAAATCCTTTGGAAGGCGGCCTGACAATCAAGGTAAGGATTACAGGAACAAAATTTTTGGATATAAGAAGCCTTTCAGGAGGGGAGAAGACGATGACTGCCTTGGCTTTCATCTTTGCCATACAGGAATACTCTCCTCATTCTTTCTATGTCCTTGATGAGGTTGATGCTGCACTTGATAAGCATAATTCTGAGAAGCTTGCAGCTCTTGTAAAAGAATATGTAGGAAAGACAAAAAGCCAGTATGTTGTAATATCACATAATGATTCTGTCATAAATGAAGCTGACGTCTTGTATGGCATCAGCATGGATGAGCACGGAGTAAGCAAGGCTGTTAGTCTGAAGATATAGTTTAGAATCTTTAAGTTATGATTTGTTATTTATATCTAATCTTGAAATTTAATCATTATCTATAGGAATTATGGATCTGCCTGTAATATTTACAATAAGGCTAAGTGAGCAAACGTAAAGAATCCTTGCGGATAGAATAACATTAAGCAGACAAACATGCTTCAATCTTTGGTCGGTAGGTCAGCATACACAATCAAGCCTTACAGTTATGTGATGGTCAACTAGAATCTTTCAAGTGTTTTCTTCAGGCTTTGACGTGTTTTTTCCCATGAGAACCTTTTAATGATAGTGTTTCTTGCAAGCTTTCCTATCTCCTGCCTCTGGAGGTTGTTCTTTATCAAAACTTCAAGCTTTTTTCTCAATGCAAATGAATTTCTTTTTGGGAAGAAGAAACCGTTTACCCTGTCTTGTATATAGTCAGGAATATATCCTACCTTGGTAGCGACAACAGTAAGGCTGCAGGACATGGCCTCTAATGTAGCCAGTGAAGTTGTCTCTGTCAGTGAAGGCATGACAAAGATATCCATCGCCTGATAATAGGGGACAACATCTTTCCTAAATCCAGTAATCTTCATATGAGGGATATCCTTAAATATGCTCTTTTCTGCTTCTGTTCCAGAACCTACTATAAGAAGGAATATCTTCTTATATGTTTTTTTCATCTCTTTGTATGCTTCTGTCAATGTCTCAAGATTTTTTTCATTGCTCAGCCTTCCGCAATAGCCTATCACCTTATAATCAGGAGGGATATTGATATTCTCTTTTGCCTTTTCCTTGTTTTCAGGAGGAATAAACCTTTCTGTATCAACTCCCAGATGTAGAACTTTCATAGGAGAATAAACACCTTTTGCTACAAGTTCTGATGCAAGTTTTTTATATGGAAGAAGCAGCAAGGAGCATTTATTATAAAGATGAAGTACAATTTTTCTTATGAACTTTGAGAGTATATTCTTGATAGAGTTTGGAATGGAGAATACATCTACTGCCTGTTCCCATGTTATCTGATGCACGTAAGTTATGACCGGCTTTTTGTATTTCTTCCCGTAATAGATAGACAATGCACCTATAGCTGCAAGATCCTGGGTGAAGATTATATCTGAGCCTTTTACAAGCATCTTTATCTTCTTTAAATTTTTTAGGGAAGGCCTTATGCTACTATAGCCCGCCATCTTCAGCTTTTCTGAAGTCTTAAGGCAGACAAGTCTTGCTTTTCCAATCGGTTCCTGTTCTTCCCTGAATCCTGGAGCGATGATTGTTGTTTCATATTCTTCTGTTAATGAAGGGATGGTCTTCTTGAGAAACCTTGTGACTCCATCTATCTTAGGAGGGTACGTGTCTGTCGCAACGAGTAGCTTTTTTTTGTACATCTTATCTTATCTTAAAAAATCTCTCAGCGTATCTTTTTTGTATGTGGAGACCGTGTGCAATCGCTCTCACATAGACGCTCCAGAATAAAGCCAAAAGGCTTGAAAACTGAGAAGGGAAGCATTTCAATGCCTTTATCTTTTTCTGGAATGTATCTGAAACATCAACATATAGTTTTGGAAGATGAGACCTCTTAAAGGTAAAAGGGTTCCATATGTCAAAAGCATATATCTCACAGCTGTAACCTGTGTCTTCTAATATTTTCATCATTATCTTGTAGGAAGCTCTGTGGTCAGGATGAGGGTCTTCAGGATTATGTGTGAAGATCTTAGCAGGCTTTATCTTGTTTATCATATGCTTTATCTTTTCATCTATCTCCTTAAATTCTGCCTGCTTAAGGAACTTTCCTTCTTTAAGTCCCAGGAACAATATTCCCCTGCCCCCTATGATCTTGTCTGCTTTTTCAGATTCTTTTACCCTTGTCTTTATCGCTTCCTCTTTCTTAAGCCAGGGCAGTCCTGCCTCTCCGTATGACAATATTATAGTGTATATCTCCTTTCCCTGTTCTGCATATTTTGCTAATGTGGCTCCTGGACCGAATATCTGGTCATCTGAATGAGCGCAGAATACAAGTATGGATTCTTTTTTCTTTTTCATAAGACAATATTAGAATGTATTGTTTATTAAGTTTTTGTTTAAGATGCGCCGAGCGGGATTTGAACCCACATTAACGGCTGTCTTCCCGGCAACTGCCGGCGATGGAAGGCCGTTGTCATGCCATTAGACCATCGGCGCGCAGAGATAGAGAAAAATATATCCTTTATAAATCTTATCATAAATTCTTTTTAAAGATATCTAAAAACCTCTCAAAATCCTGTTTTTTAACATTTGCTCCGCATGCATGCTCATGCCCTCCACCATACCCTTCTGTCTCTTTCAGGGCTTTTTCAAGTATGGGCGGGATGATGATATTTTTTGACCTTATAGACATCTTCATCTCACCGTCTTTTTCTCTTGCTATTATAGTCAGTTTGTCAGGATTGCGGTGCAGAAGCTCGTTTGCAATGTCTTTTGTAAAGCTCATCTTTCCGCTTTGATATTCAAACAAAAGTATCTTTCCTCTTGGCTTGACCTTGAGTGCTTTTTTGAGCATATTTTGATATTCTTTGTCTATCTTTTCAAAATTCTTGTATATGTATTTTCCCTTGGGTGTTTCCTGATCCAGGATCTCATAAGGGGTCTTTATCCGGGTAAATATCTTTGCATATTTCAATGCATCCTGTGTTGTACCTTTCAATGAGAATGATATTATGTCTATGAGCTTTCCCAGCTTTGTCTCGAATAAGGCATCTTCTGGGTTGTCTATGCTTTCAGGAAGCAGATCTGGATATTCTTTTCTGAACTCTTCTATAAAATAAGGCCAGTGCCAGTCTGCTATGGCTCCTGCAGCAGCTATCCACATATCCTGCTGGACAACCTGGTAGCAAAGGCTTGATACAGGGGTGTTGTCTTCTTTGTCGTGCTTTCTTGGATTGAAGTAAAGAACATTTTCCCTTTTTAGAGGCTTGTGGTGATCTATCCAGATAATCTTAGGCTTTATTTTGTCTATGAACTCCTGCTGAACGATGGCCAGATCAACGATAAATATCTTGTCAGGCTGGTATTCCTCTACTTTTTTTATGAACTTTTCATCTACATCAGGTGTTGTCTTGACTATTATGCCTTTTCCTTCTTTTATGTATCTATATAACAGCAAGAATGAGCACAATCCGTCTGCATCATCATGGAAGAATATCAAGGGCTTCTTGCATGTCTGAAGCTCTTCCCTTATCTGATTTATCTCTTTATCTGTTAATGCCATTTTTATCTTAATACTAGATGAAAAAAACAAAAAAATTCAATATCTGGATATTGTCCAGAATAATAGTATATAAAGTTTGCTAATTTGATCTTATCAAGTATATTATCCTATTATCATATCTTTTTATCCTTGGATTGAACTCTCTGAATGTTTTTTCATCGCATCCATAGAGATGAGATATTCCCAGATCCATGTAAGGGCAGTCTAAGATTAAATTATCTGAACTTTTTAGGCATTTTTTTATTATCTTTTTAGGATGTTTAAAATGTTCTATAACTGAGATCAATACAATATAATCATATCTTTTTGAAAGATTATCTTTGATAATATCTAAGTTAGAAAATGTTATGTTTTTTGAGTTTGTTCTTGCTTTTTTTATGGCTTCTTTGCTGAAATCGCAGCCATGTATATCTGCTTTTGGAAAATTGTCTTTTATCAGCCTGCATCCCTGGCCAAGTCCGCAGCCTATGTCCAACAATGAGAAATTTTTATCTTTTGGAAGATGTTTGAGGATCTCTTTATAGTTTTCATTGCCTATACTTCTGCAGCCTTTTTTGAACTTGCTGTTCCAGAATCTTTTTGTATTGATGTTAAGATTGAATGCCTTTACTGTCTTTTCATATATGTTTTGGAAATGTTTACTATATCTCCAGGGCAATCTTTTTTCAAGAAATAATGCTTTCAGAAGATTTGTTGGTCTATTCATCTTTGTAATACTCTTTGTACCATTCAACAAACTTTTTCACTCCCTGTTCTATGTTTGTTTTTGGAGCATACTGAAGGAGTTTTTCTGCTTTTGATGTGTCTGCATATGTCAGGGGGACATCTCCCATCTGCATAGGCATCATGTTCTTCATAGCTGTTTTTCCTGTATTGTTTTCTATACACTTTATGAAATACATCAGGTCCTGAGGCTGGCCACGGCCAAGATTAAAGATTTCATAAGGCAGAGGGTTGTCTATTGATGCTGCTATTCCCTGGACTATATCAGCTACATATGTGAAGTCCCTTTTCATATCTCCGTTGTTGTATACATCTATTGGCTTATCTTCAAGTATATTTTTGGTGAACTTGAAAAGCGCCATGTCAGGCCTTCCGTATGGGCCATATACTGTAAAGAATCTTAGTCCTGTGCAGTTAAGACCATAAAGCTTGTGATAAGTGTAAGCCATCTGCTCATTTGCTTTTTTTGTTGCAGCGTATAAAGAGATAGGCTTGTCTAATTGCTCAGTTTCTTTGAATGGGATATTTTTACATTCACCATATACTGAAGAAGAGGAAGCGTAAACAATATTTTTTATCTTGAAATCTTTTGCCAGTTCTAAGATGTTAAGGAAGCCCATCTCATTTGATGTTATGTATACAAATGGATTTTCCAATGAATATCTGACTCCTGCTTGTGCTGCTAAATTGACTATTGTGTCTATGTCTTTTTCAAATACCTGTTTTAATTCTTCTCTGTTTGATATATCGATCTTATGGAAGATGTAATTTTTATGCTGTTTTAAGATATCGTTTCTTGATTCTTTAAGTTTTGGATCATAGTATTGGTTGAGGTTGTCTATCCCGATTATCTGATCTCCTCTTTCTAATAAT
This sequence comes from Candidatus Woesearchaeota archaeon, assembly GCA_014729675.1. Classification (GTDB taxonomy): domain Archaea; phylum Nanobdellota; class Nanobdellia; order Woesearchaeales; family WJKL01; genus WJJM01. Next base: position 11,245 of record WJJM01000013.1, read on the forward strand.
GCTTTGGCTAAGTGAAATCCTATGAATCCTGCTGTTCCTGTTATCAGTATTTTCATTTTCTGTTGTTTTTTTTAATAAAAAAATCCTATCTATGGCAGAAATTTTTTAAAATTTCTGCAACTTTTTCTGGACAGCTTATGCTTACTTTTAAACCCTGTTGAAATCTAAGATTTCCTGTGGCTTGAAAAGCTTTGCTTTTCAAACCATTCAAATGTTTCTTTCAATCCTTCTTCAAATGAATGTTTTGGCTCCCAGCCGAGTTCTTCTTTTGCTAATGTTGTGTCTAATACTATGTCTTTTACTTCTCCTTTTATAGCATCTACATGTTCTGCATTTCCTTTAAATCCTGAAAGATTCTTCAATATACTGAATATTTCATTTACACTTATCTGTTTTCCGTTTGCAAGATGGAAAAGCTTATGTTTTGGATTTTTGTCTATAGAATTGACTATAAATCCTGCTAAGTCTTTGACATAGAGGAAGTCTCTTGTCTGTTCTCCGTCTCCAAATATCTTAGGAGTCTCATTATTTAACATAAGGTGAGAAAAGATTGCAGTCACTCTTTTTGTTTTTGGGTCATCTCTTGGGCCGTATACATTTCCAAAACAGAATATAAGATAATCTAAATCATATAGATAATTGTAAAGCCAAACATAGTGTTCTGCTGTATGCTTTGAGATGCCGTATGGGGAAGTTGGCTTTATGGGATGTTTTTCATCTACAGGGAGATATTCTGGTTCTCCTACACGGGCTCCGCCTGTTGAAGTGTATATTATCTTTTTTACTTTATTGTTTTTGCATGCTTCTAATACACTTATAGTTCCAATGATGTTTATGCTTGCGTCTTCTGCTGGTTGTTCTAAAGATTTTCTGAGCATTACCTGTGCAGCTGCATGTATGACTACTTCTGGCTGCTCTTTTTTGAAGATATTGTCTATCTCTTCTGTATTTCTTATGTCTTCTTTGTATAACTTTGCTTTTGGATTAAGGTATTCTTGTTTTCCTGTAGAAAGATTGTCGATTATTATGACTTCATTGCCTTTTTCTATGAGCATATCTACTATATTGCTTGCTATAAATCCACATCCTCCTGTAACTAATATCTTTTTTGGCATAAGATTAGAATTAGATGTTTATTTATAAATCTTACTGGATTTTCGGTTATACTTTAAACAAAAACATTTTTATATGATATTTCATCTGGAAGTTTTATGGAGGGTAAAGAACTTAAAAAAGAGCTTTCTAAATTTGATAAGCTCAATGTCTGGGACAGAGGGTACAGAAGCAAAGATTGGCTGAATATTACATTGGATTCAGATGTTCCTAAAGGCAGGGTTGTAGAACAAGATGGTTTTGCTTTGCTAAGAAAAGAGATAAGAGAAGAGTTTCTGCCTTTTGAAAAATGCTCTTTGAGATATATATATATGCCAGCCATGTGATTACACACATGGATCTTAATCAAGCGATAAATTTTCTTAAAAGCTGTTATGATGCTATGCAGAAAGGGGGAAAGATAAGGCTGCCATTTCCTGATCTTGAACTATGGGCAAGAAAATATCTTGAAAATGACAGAGACTTTTTAGATACATATCATAAGACTTATCTTAGCAACAAGGACCTAAAGACAAGGGGGGAGATATTCATGTCCCATGTTCATGGTTTTGGGCATAAGTTTGCATGGGATCTTGAATCTGTAAAAGATATTCTTGAAAGGGCAGGATTTTCAAATATTACTGTTAAGAATAATAGGGAGAGTGATCTTCCAAATATAGATGAGATAGAATCAGACAGGCCTGGAAGAATATTAGAGACAAAATATGTTGAAGCTGAAAAATTATAGTCTAAGTTCTTTGAAAACATAATCAACCCATGATTTGGGCTCAAGGTAGCTGTCATAGTAATCGATAACATCCTTCTTTATCTTTTCTATCTGGTTTTGGTCCATGTTTAACACTTTGTTTATCTTTTCTATCATATTTTTTTTATCGAACACTATGCAGTTTTTCATGTCTTCTAATGCTGGAGAATAATATTCAGGATGGTCTGTTATGGGGATTGTTCCTACTGCCATCGATTCGATAAGGTTATGGCATAAGGGAGATTCTCCAGAAGGGCAAAGGAAAAAATCCATCTTTGAAAGTGTCTGAAGCCATCTTTTTTCATCTACCCTAAAATCTTCATTGTTCAGGATAAACCTGTTTTTTTCTTCAAGCTGTTTTTCTGAATCCATTATCTTTAGATTTTTAATATTCTTTTTTATTGATTCAATTATCTCTACTCTTGACTGCAGTTTTTTTGTAGGCCTCTTATGATACACGCTTGCATCAGTCTTTCCGATAAATCCAGCTCTGATCTGCCGTTTATTGTTCCTAAGATCTTTTATTTCATTGTATCCTTCGGAAAGATACCTTGTTGGATACATGAATATATTCATCATCATAGAGTCTTCTTTCTTGCTGGGAAATGCCTGCATATGTTTTTTTATCTTTGGATTGGAATATTTCTCTTTTTCAAAATTAAATCCTATTATATCTTTCCAACCTTTATCAAGAAATTCTGGGTTTTTCTCAGAAGTCAGATATAAATAATCTTCTGGGCTTTTTGGAGGCTTGTATAGGATATTTACAGGTTCTTTAAAGATATTTTTATCTATGGGCCCAAGGTCATAGAAGCATCTTAGTTTTTTTGGAAATGGATGGATGATAGAAAGTTTGCAGTTCAGCAATACTGAAACATCATATCCTGCAAGCCTGAACACCCTTGAACAGGCAAATATATATCTTCCATAGTTTTTCAATGAATAGTCTAAAAGAACTTTTGGCTTGTTTTTTTGCTCTTGGTTCTGATGGTCTCTGTTTGCCTTTCTGCAGGCCTTGTACATATTGGGAAGCTGTTTTATGTTTCTTATAGTCTGCTTATATTTTGTTGGAAGCCTGTGCTCAAGAATCAACGCTTTCCATAGTGGAGTTGCCATTTTTGAAGTATTCTATAGTTTCTTTTAATCCTTGTTCTAGTTTTATTTTTGGCTGCCAGTCAAGTTTCTCTTTTGCTAAAGTTATATCCGGCTTTCTCTGCAGAGGGTCGTCTTCAGGCAAAGGCTTGTAGGTTATCTTTGAAGATGAGTTTGTCTTTTCAATGACTTTTTCTGCAAGTTCCAGGATAGTAAATTCATCAGGGTTCCCAAGATTGACAGGACCTGTGAAGTTTTCCTTGTTCATAAGACTGTACAATCCTTTTATGAGATCGGTTATATACTGGAATGATCTTGTTTGAGAGCCATCCCCATATACTGTTATTGGATAATTGTTCAGGGCCTGGATTATGAAATTTGAGACAACTCTTCCGTCTTCTTTTGCCATGTTCGGTCCGTAGGTGTTGAAGATCCTTGCTATCCTTATATCAACATTGTTCTCTCTTTTATAGTCCATCATGAATGTTTCTGCACATCTCTTGCCTTCATCGTAGCATGATCTTGGGCCCAGGCAATTTACATTTCCCCTGTATGTCTCTTTTTGAGGGTGTTCTTTTGGATCTCCGTAGACCTCTGATGTGGATGCCTGTAGGATTCTTGCTTTGCATCTTTTTGCTATGCCCAGCATGTTATAGATGCCTACAGTAGATGTCAGGGTTGTCTTTATAGGATCCCATTGATAATGCGGTGGAGAGGCGGGACAAGCCAGATTATAAATCTGGTCTACTTCAAGATAGATGGGCTGGATTATGTCGTGCCTTAAAAGATCAAAATTAGGATATTTCATCAAAGGCTGTATGTTTTTCTTGCTTCCTGTGAAGAAATTATCCATGCAGATGACTTCATCTCCTTTTTCTAAAAGAAACTTACACAGATGAGAGCCTATAAATCCTGCTCCTCCTGTAACTAGTATTTTTTTAGACATATCATTGGAATTAGGAGTTGGTTTATAAATTTTATTGAAAAATTGGGTTGTTTATTTGATATGTTTTTAATTCTTTAATAGCTTATGAATATAATATCTTTTTTAAACTTTTTATTAAAAAATTCAACCCATATTTCTAGGTCAACAATTTGCCCTGCAATTATTATTTAAAAATAATAATTTATAAGCAAAAATACTTCGTATTTTCGCACTATAGCACTGAAACAGAGACGATGAGTTCTAATCTTTTTGGCCTAGTTTTTGGGAGTTGAGCATCAACTATCTCAAATAAAAATAAAGTTTTTAAAGGGGAAGTGTGTTTTTTTCTAAAATGGACAGATTAGATGCATTAGAAGCTCAGTCAGTATATATCTTTAGGGAAGCTTTTGCTAATTTTAAGAATCTTGTTATGCTTTGGAGTATAGGCAAGGATTCAACTGTGCTGTTGTGGCTGGCCAGAAAGGCATTTTTCGGGCATGTTCCGTTTCCATTGGTGCATGTTGATACAGGATTTAAGATTCCTGAGATGATAAGATACAGGGATGAGATGGCTTTGAAATGGGGACTTAATATGGTTGTAGGCCAGAATAAAGAAGCACTTGGAGAGAAGAAGACCTTTCCGGATGGGAAAATCAACAGGATAGAATGCTGCAAACTGCTGAAAACACAGGCTTTGAGGAATACATTGTCTGGAGAATGGACAAGATACAGGATGGACCATAATAAAAGAAAATATGTTGAAGATTCAAACAAAGAGCCTTATACAGGAGTTATAGTGGGAGTCAGGAGTGATGAAGAAGGCTCTCGTTCAAAAGAGAGGTATTTTTCTCCAAGAGATAAAGAGAATGAATGGGATATAGCTGGCCAGCCTCCTGAACTTTGGAACCAGTTTAATACTGACTTTAAGCCGGGAACGCATATAAGGATACACCCCTTATTAGATTGGACTGAATTGGATATATGGAGATATATAGAAAGAGAAAATATCCCTACTGTTTCATTGTATTATGATCAGGGAGAAGGGAAAAGGTATAGGAGCCTTGGTTGTTATCCATGCACATCTCCGGTGGAATCAACTGCAAAAAATGTCAGAGAAATCATTGTTGAATTAGAGTCAGGAAAGTTTAAGAATATTGCTGAAAGAAGCGGAAGAGAGCAGGATAAGGAAGATGGCGGCGGATTAGAGATATTAAGAAGAGATGGATATATGTGACAGAAGCAATCAACAAATTGGGAATAAGAATTATCGGACTTCAAAGGACGGGCAATCATCCTATAATAAATTGGATAATAAAATCTTCTAAAAAAAAATATCTTTTTGTAAACAGCATAGGGCCAAGTGTGATGCCATATGGTTTTAGTTTATTGCATGCAGAAGGAGACTATGAGTTTAATGGATCTATGTATGATGTAATCAAAAAAAATATAATCAAAGAATTATCAAAAGAAAAAAAAGAATTAGTCATTTATTCTCATGAAGATGAAACATTAGATACTATCAAAAAATGTGATAGATCTACTGAAACTTATTTTGGAGGTTTTGAGAAACATTTTAATGTATTAATACTAAGAGACCCTTTTAATCTGTTTGCAAGCCAGATGAAAAGCAGATGGATTAGTTATAGTGATATTAAATATAATGTCCAGATTTGGAAAGAATATGCAAGAGAGTTTTTGGAAGGTTCAATGTTGGATAATTTTGTTGGAATCAATTACAATAGATGGGTTGTTGATAAAGAATATAGGAAAGAGACAGCGTCTAAATTTGGGTTTGAAAGTGATGAATCTGTTATAAGGGTGGTTTCTAGTTATGGGTCTGGAAGCTCATTTGGAGATAAGGAAATTAGTAAAGAGAAATTAATGTCAAGATGGGAATCATTTAAGGACAATGAAGATTATAGGTTTCTTTTTGATAAAGAAGTTTTTGAATTATCTGAAAAAATATTTGGAGATATTTCTGGAACTTCGGAGTTATTGGTATAAAATGGAAAAAGAACAGATGAACATCGTGATTGTAGGCCATGTTGATCATGGCAAGAGCACTGTGATAGGCAGGCTGCTTGCTGATACAAATGCATTGCCTTCAGGAAAACTTGAATCTGTAAAGGAAAGATGCAAAAGAGAAAGCAAGGAGTTTGAGTATGCTTTTCTGCTTGATGCTCTTCATGATGAGCAGGACCAGGGCATAACCATAGATTCTGCTAGATGTTTTTTTAAGTCTGCTAAAAGAGATTATATAATAATAGATGCCCCAGGGCATATAGAGTTTCTGAAGAACATGATATCAGGAGCTGCAAGGGCTGAGGCCGCTCTTCTTGTTATCGACGCTAAAGAAGGGATACAGGAGAACTCTAAAAGGCATGCTTATATGCTCTCTATGCTCGGCATAGATCAGGTTGCAGTTGTTGTCAATAAGATGGATCTTGTTGATTATTCCAAAGAAGTGTTTGAAAAGATCAAATCTGATTATACTGATTTCTTGAAAGACATAGGCATAGAAGCAAGGACATTTATCCCTGTCAGTGCCTTGAAAGGAGATAATATTGTTTCTGAAAGAGGTGAGCTGGGATGGTTTTCAGGAGGGAATGTTCTTGAAGTGTTGGATTCTTTCTCAAAAGAGAAAGAAGATGAGGAAAAGCCTTTTAGGATGCCTGTGCAGGGAGTCTATAAGTTTACTTCAAAAGGAGATTCAAGAAGGATCATAGCCGGAAGGGTTGAATCCGGAAAGGTTAAGGTCGGAGATAAGGTTATTTTTTTACCTTCACACAAAAAAAGCGAGATAAGTTCTATAGAATCTTTTAATACTGGAGAGAAAAAAGAAGCTTTTGCAGGCGAGTGTACTGGAGTTACATTGAAAGAGCAGGTATATGTGAACAGAGGGGATGTGATGTGTGTAGAAGATGAAAAGCTTCCTTTTGTGAGTACTTTATTGAAAGCCAATATCTTTTGGATGGGAAAGGCTCCTATGTCTATGGAAAAGAAGTATAAGCTTAAATTAGGGACAAAAGACATTCCTGTCAAACTTAAAGAGATAAATAGTGTTTTGGATGCTTCAAACCTTGAAAGCTCTAAAAGGGAAACTATAGAAAGGCATGAGGTTGCTGAGTGTTTATTGGAATGCCAGAATGAGATAGCTTATGATCTTTCTAAAGATATAGAGAGTACTGGAAGATTTGTTATAGTTGATGATTATAATATTGCTGGAGGGGGAATCGTCTCTGATACTATAGAGGATGAGCAGGCCAAAGTCAGAGAGCAGGTATTTTTGAGAGATGAAAGATGGTATGAATCTGGAGTAGATTTCAGGGAAAGAGCTTTGAGATATGGACAGAGGCCAAAGACAATATTGATTACAGGGCCTTCTGGAGTTGATAAGAAGAAGATAGCAAGAAGTTTAGAAAGATTGTTGTTTGAAAGAGGAAGGAAAGTTTATTATCTTGTTATAGGGAATCTGCTTAGAGGTTTGGATGCTGATATCGGCAAAGAGAACAGAGAAGAGCATATAAGAAGGATGGGAGAGGTTGCGCATATACTGATGGAAGCTGGACTGATGGTTGTTCAGACTGCAAGTGACTTAAGTGCAGAAGAGCTTAGATCATTGCAGACAATAGTGGATAAGAGAGACATATTTGTTGTTGATGTTGGCGGAAATCTTAATGATGGGATTGTAGATCTTTCAATATCTGGCGAGGATAGTGTCGAAGTTAATGTTATGAAGATAATGGATATGCTTAAGTTCAAGAATGTGATGTTTGATTATTGAAAATTGATCATATGGGATTTTTTGTTAAAATGGATAAAAATATTGTTTGGCATGAGGTCAATACTGAAAAAAGAGAAGAGCTTATGGGGCATAAGGCAGCCTTATTATGGTTTACTGGATTATCTGGCTGCGGGAAAAGTACAATTGCAGCTGCACTGCAGGAGAGATTAAGTGCTGAAGGAAAGAAATGCTATGTTTTAGATGGAGACAATATAAGGCATGGTCTGAATTCTGATCTTGGATTTTCTGCTTCTGACAGGGTTGAGAATATTCGGCGTATTGGTGAAGTTGGGAAATTGTTTGTTGATGCTGGAATTATTGCTATAACATCTTTTATATCACCCTATACAAAAGATAGAGATACTGTTCGTGCTAAATTGGATGGTAAGTTTGTTGAGATATTTGTGAAGTGTCCTGTTGAGGAATGTGAAGCCAGAGATCCTAAGGGTTTGTATAAGAAAGCTAGAAACGGAGAGATATCTGATTTTACTGGTGTTAGTGCTCCTTATGAAGAGCCGTTAAATCCTGAAGTTATTGTTGATAGTTCTAAGATGAGTGTTGCTGAATGTGTTGATAAGATATATGATTCTATAAAAGAAAAGATTTAAATAGTAATACTTATTTATGTTATTATAACATAAATAAAGGTTATATTTATGATTGAAAAGATATTAAAAGAAAAAAAAGCAAGAAAGATATTTGGCAAGAGAGAGATAGAGATAATCCTAAATCAGATCAAAGGAGGTAAGCTTAGCCAGTCTGAGAAAAATGTTCTAAGCAGGGATATCAGGCCAAAACTTAAGTTTATAAAAGAGTTAAGCAGATGCAGTGATGAATTTGAGCTAAAACATAATCAACAAAATAAAAAAATCATTGACAAGGCAGTTGAAGAGATATTAGAAAATCCTCTTAAAGAAAAAGTAAAAGCCATATTGCTTTTTGGTTCTTTTGCAGATAATAGTTTTATCTGGAGATCAGATATTGATATATGTGTTTTGTTTGATGAAATCAGCAGTAAAGAAGCATTTGATTTTAGGGCTAAAGTTATGGGGGGATTGCCTGACAAGCTGGATATTCAGGTGTTTAATGAGCTTCCTCAAAAGATCAAGAAAAGTATTGCAAAAAATCATCGAGTTTTGTTTAAAAGGACTGATTTTGATAATCTTGATTTCAGTTTGAGATATATAAAAGATGATGATTATTTCATAAGGATGGAAAATATATTTGGTGAATCAGCATGAAAAGAATAAAAGACAAGATTGATGAGATAAATAGATTTCTTGATGAGTTAAAAGAGATATTTCCTGAGAATTATGAAATGTATGATAGTGATCTAAAGACTAAGGCTGCCTGTGAAAGATATTTTGAGAAAATAATAGAATCTGCAGTTGATCTGGCATTTATATTTATAAAGATCAAGAAATTACCTGTTCCTCAAGATGATGCAGATTCATTTAAGATATTAGAGAAAAATAAGATTATAGATAAAGAGCTTTCTGAAAATCTGATAAAAGCCAAAGGGATGAGGAATATTATAATCCATCAATATGGGAAGATAGACGATGAATTGGTGTTTGATGCTATAGAGAATAAATTAGAAAAAGATATATCTGAATTTGTTAAAAAGATTGAAAATGATAAATGATCTAATAGATATTGCAAAAGAAGCTGGGAAAGTAATAATGGAAGTTTATTCTAAAGATTTTGATTTTGAAGATAAAAAAAGTTCCAGTTTTTCAGAAGGTGTTAGCCCTTTGACTGAAGCTGATACTGCTGCTGATAAAGTTATTAAAAGAAGATTAAGGGAGTTGTATCCTTCTATTCCTGTTTTGTCTGAGGAAGGGAAGGATATCTCTTATTCTTTGCGTAAGAAATGGAATAAGTTTTTTTTAGTAGATCCTTTGGACGGGACTAAAGAATTTATTAAAAGAAATGGAGAGTTTACTGTGAATATTGCTTTGATTTTTGAAGGTAAGCCTATCTTAGGGGTTGTCTATGTTCCTGTGAAAGATATTCTTTATTATGGTTTTGAAGGGGGGAGTTTTAAGGTTGATTCTAATGATGCTGTTAAATTGGAGCCTTCTTTGCATGATGGAAAATTAAGGGTTGTTGCGTCTAAATCTCATTTTAATGATGAGACTAAAGAATATATTGAAAAGCTTGGAGAGGAGTATGAGCTTGTTAATGCTGGTTCATCTTTGAAATTATGTTTGGTTGCTTCAAATGAGGCTGATATCTATCCAAGATTAGGGCCAACCATGGAGTGGGATACTGCTGCAGCTCATGCTGTTGTTAAGTTTGCTGGGAAGAAAGTTCTTAAGCTGGATGGTAAAGAATTAGAATACAATAAAGAGAATTTGCTTAATCCTTATTTTGTTGTTAAATAGTTTGTGGGACTTTTGCGAAGCAAAATGTCGCACTTCGGGAGCTACATACGAAAACGTAGATGCGAGTGGGATACTGCTGCAGCTCATGCTGTTGTTAAGTTTGCTGGGAAGAAAGTTCTTAAGCTGGATGGCAGGGAGTTAGAGTATAATAAAGAGAATTTGCTTAATCCTTATTTTGTTGTTAAATGAGTATAAAATTTAATCATTATCAATTATTGGTTTGCTCATGACTTTCACAAGAACAGTAAGTGAGCAAACATAATCCAATCGGTTGGACAATATTAAGAAGGCAAATGAATCATTATCTTATGATGTCTCTGACTTTATCTTTAATCTTTTTATTATATGGCTTAAGGTATCTCTTTAATCTTTTACTGTCTATCTTTTTTTTAAAAGTTCTGGTCAGTTCTTTATCCATATATTTCTTATAAAAGATAAGATCAATAAATGTTTTTTCTATATCACTGACAGGGATCTTTAGATCATAATAATCAATATAATTATAGCCAAAGAAATATTCTCCAGGGATATTATGAATTACTGCATTTGTCCCTAAAACTTTTCTTATATTTTGTCTTACCTTTCTTGGGGTGATAAGGACAACATTTGTTTCCTGCTCCCATAATCCATGCAGAGAAAGCGCATTTTCTAATCCTATATATGAGGGTTTTATGCAGTAAGCTATCAGCATAGGGTCATCATATCTTGAATAATATCCTTTGGTTATCCTGTTGAGCTTTCCTTTTTTAACAAGATTATGAAGCAGAAGATATGCATAATCTGTGTTTGCATTTTTTGATGCAAGCAGCATTTTTATATCTTTAACAGAGAATATCTTATTCTTGTCTATGAATTCTTCTATCTCTCTTGTATATTTTATTTTGCCCATCTTTTTATCTTTATCAGCATCTGTTCTGTTTTTGGAACTGCTCCTACGAATACCAATGTTTCCAATATATTTTCATCTTTTGGTTTTTTATATCTGGATAATAGCCTTTTTAGATAAGGTTTTATCTTATTCTTGTCTTCAACATAATTCAAAAGATGATGTATGTCATAGAGGTCTCTTACTAATAATCTTGAAAGATATGTCTTTACTTTTTCTATTATAAGATCTTCTGCAGAAAAGGTAAGTATATTTAGATAATTTCCTTCTATTGTTTCGTACTGTTTGATTATAGCTTTTCCTTTTGTTTTTAGAAAAGACGCTTCAAACCTGACTTCAGTGCTGTTAAGAGAGAGTTTTGAAAAAACAACATTGCCTGTTGACTTGAATTCCTTGATGGCAGTCCTTCTTTGTTTAAGCTTTTCTTTGAATATGCCTAGTTTTTTTTGATCATTTTTGATATAAACATCAATGTCATCTGAGAATCTTGTTCCATCGTAGCATCTCCATATTGCAGTCCCTCCATGAAATATAGCTTCTGGAAAAACCTCGTAGACTATGTCTATGAGCATATCCTGAAGCAGGGCTATGTCTTTATGGCTTTTCTTTTTCAGTTTGTCAATTATTTTTAGTTTTACCATTCTTATATATATGTATAAGAATGGTTATTTATAAAACTTTTGGTTTAGATCTAATTCTTATTGGAAAATAGATTTGCTTATGACTTTTACAAAAAACCATAAGTGAGCAAACATGATCCAACCTTTTGGTTGGCATTAAGATTTTTTCTTTTTTATGTACTTATCTAACTTTTTTGAGAATTCTTTTCTTCTTGTTCTCATGTCTTCTATCTCTTTTTTTATCTTTTTGTCATCTGTCTTTTTCTTGGATTTTATTGTCTTTTTTTTGACAGTTTTTTTCTTTGTTTCTTTTTTTAGGCCTTTTTTAGGCTTTTTCTTTGCAGGCCTTGCTTTGTATTTTTTAATCTTTTTTAGTATCGGCTTCTTTTCTATATCTAATATTATTAGTATTACTAATACTATTATTAACAACACCCACCAATACCAACATAAGCTGTACCATTTTCCATAGTTTAGGTTGAAGAGTATGCATTCAGGGATTATCTTTGCTGGAGCTTCTTCTTTAGGAGGCAGTTCTTCTTTTTCAGGGATGTATTCGCATGATCTTTTTTCTTTTGGCTTTTTGATAGCTGTTCCACAATCATTTAAGTCTGTGCAGTCTCTTGATTGAATATTGTTTTGATTACATTCATTCCATGATTCACATTGCCATCTTTCTACACAGTCATGATTTTCATCGTCATCATATATTCCAAAGCAGCCTGGGTCTTCTGGATAATCTATGTAGCCGTCTCCGTCATTATCTATACTGTCGCCGCATTGATATACTTTGGATGAAGAGTCTCTATCTCCTCCGCCTCCTGTTGTTGGAGTTGCTGCTGCAGGGGCTTTTATACCTTTTATTCCTGAGTAGGTTAGATTTTCTACTTTTATCCAGTTTCCTAGATCTGTGCAGGTTATGCTTCCGTTTGTATAACCTGTTGAGTTTCCTAAGCATGCTGTGAAGTCTGTCTCATTATTTCCGGTGCAGGTGTTTGTTATCTGCGCTACTTGTGTTATTTCAGAATCTTTTACACACAAGCTTATGAAATCGTTGTCTTGGATATATAGTGTCTTTGTTTCTCCTGGAAGAAGCTGTGATGAGAGGTTGACAGCTATTCCCTGATTGTCTCCTGTATCTATAATCTCTATGCTGACTTTGCTTAGATAGATCTTTGAAGTGTTTGAAAAATTATGCGTGAAGTTCATGATCATATTTTGATTGTTGTAAAACTCTAAAGTATTTGTTCCAAGCCATGAGCTACCGTCTATGTTTGTATTGTTGTTTACCTTTATGTCTAAGTTTATTCCTGACTGGGAGACGTCATCTTCATTGAAGATGAGATAATCATCGTCATCTTCTTTGTTGTCCTGATCTATGTCTTCAAATACATAGAATGCTGCTTTTTCTGTATCGTTTATGTTGTTTGATGAATCTTTTGCTATTATTGTTATGTTATAATAATTAACTTCTTCTGTATTTGAGAATGTTCCTGTGTAAAGATCGTTGTTCTTGGTTAGAGTTATTGTCTGGAATGATGTGTTCCATGTTATGTTTGCCTTTACTTCAGTTATGCTGTCATAATAAGGATCTATAACTGTTGCGTTTATGCTTATTGTTGAGTTTTGCGAGAAGTTTTTATTGTTTGGCTGGACATCTGTTACAAGTGGTATGGAAATATCCAAGATATTGAAGCTTCCGCTTGTTGTGTTGCTGTTTCCTGCATTGTCTGTTGCATTTATAACTATGTTATAAGTTCCAGGGAGGAGTGTTTCACTAAAGTTTTCTTTATAATGCCATTCAGTTCCGTTGAAATTCAATGTTATAGTTACTTTTGTTGAATTTGGATAAGTTATTATCGCTGTTACTGTTGAATTTTCATTTGTCTGGATGCTGAATGGAACTGTATCATTTTGATTATAGTTTCCTGAAGGTTCATCTATTGTTATTGATGGAGGTGTTGTGTCCTGATAGAATAGAGCATATATAATGCTTCCATCTGAAGAGCCTGTATAGTTTTGACTGCCTTGATAAGTGCAGTTTATGGTGTAATTTCCCTGTGTTGAATATGTCTGTATCTTTTCCAGAGGTGATGCTCCGTATGAGATCTGGGATCCGTCTTGTGTCATGTTAACATTTCCTGTTATGTTTAATGTACAGGTTAAGTTTGCGTCAAAAGTTATATTCTGGGTGAAATCTGCCTGGCTTCCGTTTATAAGAAGTGTTGTTGAAGTGGAAGCTTTTGAGATATTTATGTTATCATCATCAGTGTCTGATGTATAGTTTTGAGAGCTGCTAGTGTTGCATACATAATACCAGTATCCAGCAGGAAGAGTGGTAAAGGTCCCATTTTCAGAAGAAGTTACATCTATATTGTTCCTGTAAAGCTTTGCTACAGGGCTGTCACAGCTGCAATTTACTTGTGTAGGAGTTCCATATACTGTTTGTGAATCAGACACATCGATGGTGCAGGTTGTTGGATATTTGTTTATTGTGTAAGGAGAGCTGTTGGATGCTGAAGTATAGTTTTGCGTGGCAGTTGTGTTGCATGTGTATAGATAATCTCCTGCTGCTAAGGCGGTGAATTTATTATTTTCACTTAATGTTACATCTGAGCCGTTTCTGTATAAGTTTGGAGTTGTTTCAGTATTTGTGCAGGAGCAGGAAGCATTTACCTGATTTGGATATGCTGCAGGAGATATAGGATCAAATATAAGGCTGCATTGTGATGTTGTTTTTGTTGTTATGGATAAATTATTGCTTTCTGAAGCTGAGGTATGGTTTTGATTTTCTGTTGTATTGCAAGTATATAGATATGAGCCTACTGCCAGTGTTTGGGTGTCTGATACTGTTCCCCCTACAGAGCTTCCTATGAATAAATCATTCCTGTATAATGATATGTTAACAGAAGGATTATCAGCTGAGCAATTTATTGTTGTAGTTGTTCCGTTAACTTCTGACCAGGAAGGGGATGATATCAAGGATAATACAGTCGCGGACTTGTTTATCTCTAATGTTCTTGTTATTGATTGTGCTGTATAGTTCTGGGATTCTGGATATATGTATGTATAATTATAAGAGCCTGCTGGAAGTGTTATTATCTCTGCTGCAGGGGAGCCTGAATCTTTTGTTGTTGAATTTCTCTTTAATTCTGCTGCTGCAGTATTCTGGGTTATCTCTAAGTATCCTGTTGTATTTGTTGAAGCAGGATATATATATGATCTGTCTGATTCTGTATTGTTTATTGCCAATTGCAGTGTATGGTTGGCTTTTGCTATCTTTAATGTGTTTGAGTCTGAAGCAGGGCCGTAATTTGTTCCGTTGGTCATATTGCAGACAACTGAATGGCCTGCTGTGTTTGCTGGGAAGACTATTGGTGTATTGTTGTAGCTATCTTTTTGGACTTGGTTGAAATAAAGATGTGCTGTGCCGTCTCCTATGCATGAACAAGTTAAGGTTGTTGAATTTCCATAAGCATAGTTGAATCCTATTGAAGAAGTTAATGTGCAGGTGTTTGAATTATTTTGGAGTATAGTTAGTGTTTTTGAATCTATGGAAGAGTTTGCAGTATAGTTCTGGAAAGGCCCTGATGTCGTGTTCAGCTTGTATATGTATGTTCCTGGAGGCAATGTTTGTGTGTCTGAAGGAGTTACATCTGCATTGCCCCTGTAAAGCTTGTATATTACATCTTCGTCTCCTATGTTTGCTTCTGAATATGAGAAGTTTGTTTCAGTAGGGTAAGTGACTGTCAATGGAGTTGAGTTTGCTATTAAGCCTGTCAATGATGTTTTTGCTATGTTAAGTGTTGTTGAATTTTCAGCTGAAGTATAGTTTTGCGTGGCAGTTGTGTTGCATGTGTAATTATAAGAGCCTGCTGCTAATGTTGTGAATTGGTTGTTTTCTGAAGTTACATCTGAGCCGTTCCTGTAGAGTTTTTCTGCTGCTTCTGGATTTGTGCAGATGCAGGAGGCATTTATCTGATTAGGATATTGAGTGGATGAAGGTGTTATTGATAAGAAGCATTGAGGTGATGCTTTTTGTATGCTGAAGGTGAATGTATCTGAACTGTTCCAGTTTGAAGCGTCTCTTGCATATGATCTCCAATAAAATGTTCCTGCAGGGATTATTGCTGAATAGTTGTATGTTCCGTTTTGAGCGGTTCCTGAGATAAGATTCATGCTGTAATTCTGAATTCCTGAATGGTTTGACTCAAGATAGACAAGAGTTACATTTATGTTGTCCTGCCAGGTTATGTTAAATATGCTTGGGGTTGTTGGAGAGTATATCTGAGGGATATCTGACTGGTTGTTTGACCATTTTGGAGGTTCTGAGTCTCCTGCAGCAGCAACATTGAAGCAGCTTGTTTCAGGCATTGTATTGTTTATGTTTCCTGCTGTGTCGTTTGCATACTGGTTCCAGCAGATTGTCTCTCCTGCATCCCCTATAGTGTTTAAAGTCTTGTTGCAATATGCCTGGCTTGTTGATAGTGAGCATGTTGAGATAGTTGTCCATGATCCTGACTCATTTGTCCTGAATATTGCAGTGTCAAGGATATTATTGTCCTGCCATAATGCTGATATATTGACAATGGTTCCTTCTATGACATTCCCTCCTGAATCATCCTGAACATTTGAATATTTAGGGGGGATGATATCCATATTTAATGTTCTTGTCTCTGTTTCTGCTGAATTTCCTGCTGTATCATTACAGTGTCCTGTATATGTATATTGGCCTTCAAGGCCTGAGAAAGTCCACCAGTATGATGTTCCGCTGCTGCCTGTTTCTGTGAAATCCTCTGTTCCGTTAAAATCTATCCATACTTCATCTATGAATGTCTCATTGCATGTGAAGTTGAATGTTTGTGTCTGCGTATCTGTGTAGGTGTTGTTTTGAGGAGTTGGATCAACCCATGCTGCCTGCTGAGGGTCTGTCTTGTCTATATAGAACCATGTTGATTTTGTCCTGTTGTTATGCTGTTCTATAAGCTCTGAACCGTTGTATACTTCTGTGGAGTCTTCTGCATATACTGTTACTGTATAGTTTCCTTCTGCTAATGAGTTTACATCTACTGCATCCTCCCATGTGAATTCTGACTGGCCAAGGCCTGTCTCATTTGATTGGACTATTGTTGTGTTTGTGATGGTGTAGTTTGAGTAATTTAAAAGATGGTTTGCAAGGAATATGTCCAGGTTGAAGTTTGAATTTATAAAAGAGCCGTCTTGAGACGGGATTATGAACTGTATGCTTGGCTTTGAATTGTCTAATGTCCAGTTTATCAAAGATATTGTCTGATTATCAAAAGTGTCATTTGCATAGACAGCTAAAGTCATGTTTGCTGTGTATGCTAAAGAAGTGTTATAAGGCCATGTATCATTTGTGTAGAACGTTGCATTAAATATGCCTCCTCCTATAGGGAACATTGCATCTATCTCTATAACCTGGTTAGGGTCTGTGTTGTTCCATATCTCGTATATGACAGATTTAAGGTTGTTGTCTGTTATGCTTGCCCTTAATATGACTGTCCAGCCAAGGATATCATCCTGTACAGGAGTTATCATGCTTATTGTTGGAGCTGTGGAGTCCTGGACTGTTACCTTGAATATTGTTGAGTTTATATTGTTAGATGTGTCATTTACAGAAACATTTATGAGATATGTTCCTAATTGCAATAATGTGTTGTTCTTCAGGGTCCCGTTTGAAGGATTTATGGTGAAGTTTACATCATCATCTATGAAATACTGGCTTATAGCTATATCATCATCTGCATCAAAATCAACATTTAAAGAGTTTGCATATTCTATAGTCTGATTATTAGGGATGGAAATCCATTTTGGAGGTTCATCTGCATTTGACAATGTTGTGAAGTTGAAAGGTCCTTCTGTCTTGCAGTTGTTAGATGCGTCACATGAAGTTACATTGTAATAGTATAATGTGTTGTTTGTTAATGGTGTTAATTGTATTTTATGTGATGTTGTTGAATCGTCTAATGATTCAATAGTTCCTAAGCTTGTTGATAATCCATAATTTACACTTGAATTTGCATTTTCATCTGTATCCCATGTTATGTTTGCTGATTGGTTTGTTGGAGTTGCATTTACATTAGTTATTATTGGAGGGGTTATGTCTGTATAGTCAATTGTTACATTGTATAGTTTTGGAGTGAAGCTTAGATTATTTGTCTGGAATTCTGCATTGTATTGGAAATATCTTGAATTTAAGTTTAAGTTTTGAGGAGATTCATCTTGGATATCTTGCCATGTTCCGTCACTGCAGTCTGATTGTGTACAGTTTCTTACTGTTAAGTTTAATTTAACTGCTCCTCTTTCATATAGGTTGTATACTTCTGAAGGTGATAATGAACGGTTGAAGATTGCTACTTCGTCTATTGAACCGTTGAAACCACCATAAAAACCATTCCTTAAATTTAAAGCACCTATCCAAATAGGATACCCTGTAAAGTCAATTGTTCCATCACTATTTCCTGTTATTGGTTCTGAATTTGTTAAAACCCCATCTTCATAAAGATATAATGTAGAAGTTGATTGATTTATAGTAGCTACGACATGATGCCATGTGTTATCATTATAAGCAGAAGTTCCACAAACTATATCTGGGTCCGGATTATCTGTATCTCTTAATTGAAAACTAAGATGATTATTTGTACATTCATCACCATCATTTAATTCAATTATAACTAATTCGTCAAAATCTGGTGAATCCGCGATAGCTCCCATAATTGTATCTCTACCAGTTGGAGATACCTTATGTTTAAACCATGCACTAAAAGAAAAATCTTTACTGGTCATAACAGGGTCATAGTTGGAATTTATATATTCATCAACTCCGTTAAACTCATAAGCACCAAAGCATTTTCCTGTATTGAAGTATGTTGCACCATTATTGGTGCCGTCATTATCATTTCCTGAAAAGTCTTCTATAGATCCTGTATTTTGATTCAGATTATAGTAAAGTACCATTCCAGAGGTATTGATTCTTGAGTCTGATTCACCTTCTGAAACTTTAGGAAGTTCTTCACAAGTACATTGTGTCCAGCTGATATTGTTCCATGTTACATTAGTTTGAGCATCAAATATGTAGGATGTATAATTTCCAGAAGAATATCCCTGGCTGATGTTTAATTGTATGAAACTAGAATTATAAAATGTTTTATCATATGAACCATTAAAATCATTTATATCATTATCTTGGAATATTGCAAGGCCTGTTATGTTGAAATCTATATTTGACAGGATTCCACCAATTATGATTGTTGCTGCAGTTGCTATTATCAATAATGATGCAAGCTCTGCTTTTTTGTTAAGGCCTTTCATTGTTTCTTTTTCACCTCTTCAAGGCCTTTTTTTATGAGGTGTTCAACAAACGGAGAAATCTTCATGAAACGTTCTTCGCAGATATTATTTAGTTCTTCGGCGAGATCTTTATCTATAGTTAAGCTTATTCTTGTTTTAGTTCCAGACCCCTTTTTCATTGTATGATTAGTAATATTTTTACTACTAATATTTATTATATTATTAATGCTATATTTAAATGTTTTGGTTTCAATTAATCATACTTATATTACTTTAATTATTAGTATTATTTAATCTTTTCTGTTTGTATTACCAACAATATTAATTTGTCATTGTTAAGTGGTGCAAATAGAAAGCTTTATAAATAGGTAATACTTAATATATCTATGTTATCCAGACTATCTGATATAATAAAAAATAGCAGAGTTGGAAAAGGATTAGCTATAGCTGGAGTTAGCTTTGCATTAAATACTTCTTTATTTGCAGACAAGGCAGAAGATACTTTTAAGGCAATATATTCTAAACAGGAAAAGGAAGTAAATGAAAGCAAAGATGCAAAAAAGCATCTTGAGTTTGGAAAAAAGTTATTTGAAGAGAGCAAGAATAATGAGATCTTAGAAGAAGTTCTTGAAGAGCATGCTATTATGCATCTGAAGAAGCATAAAGATGGATATGCTAGCATATTTGAGATACATAAAGATGATATGAAAGATTTTTCTTCTGAAAAGGATAAATATCTTAAGCTTATAATAGATGATGCTGAAGAGCTTTCAAAGAAATTAAAATATAATGATCCTAACAAGAAGGAGATACATAAATTTATCGCTGATAATTATTGCCTTTTAGGAGATATTCTTGAAGAGAACAGAGAATATTCTTCTGCAGCTCATGCTTTTAAGGATGCTTATAATAAGTTTAGAAGCTTGAATGACTTTAAAAAACTTAAAGAATTAAGGAAAAAAAGAGGGGAAAATGAAAGATTTGCCAAAGAATTTTCTGATCTGAAAGGAGAGAAGTTAGGCATAGAACTTCTTAAAAAAGGAGAATATTCAAAAGCTGCAGAGCATCTTAATGAAGATTATTCATCTGTTATAGAATTCTTGACTTCAGATTCTGATGAGAAAATAACATCAAAAGGATTGACTGAAAGTTATATGAAAAAGACATTAGAAAAGATAAAAGACAGAGATAAGAAAGGATTATCTGAGTTGATAAAGCCTTATTGTTTAGTTAAAGATCTAAGAGATGAAGTTGTTGTTTCGCTTTCCATGCTTGATAAAGAAACAGATTGGAATTATATAGATAATTTTGGAGAGAAGATAAAGAAATATTTTGAAGATAATGCAAAAACTCCTGGATTTGATGTTGAGAAAGGCATTGGAACTGCCAGGTTATTTGATTCATGGGCTTCTTCTGAAGAAAGAAGATTTGTCAAAAGGGATCTCATGCTTAAGACCCTTGAACTTTATACAGAGATAGGGAAAAATCTAAATGACAAGGAAGGGAATACTAAAGCAGAAGAGTTGGCTTTAATAGAAGCTTCAAAGAAAGTAGATTCTTTGGGAAAAGAACTGGAGAAATACAAAGGCGTTGAGATTGGAGATCTGGAGATGAACCTTGCTGGAGATGTTAAGATTCCTAAAGGCTGTGTGTTGTATATGAGCTTTGATAAGGATACTGTATTTAAGAAAGATGGAAAATGGTATGTTAAGGATTTGAGTGGGAAAGGGAATCATGGAGAAATAAAAGGGAAGTTTGCTGGATTGAAAGTTTATGATTCTTCTGAAAAAGTTCCTGCAGAATATGATCTTGCTTTGGTGAAAGGGCATTCTAGAAAATTTGGAGATTCTGCAATGTATTTTGCTGGGAAGAAAGGGTATGTTGAGGTTAAGGATGATGATAGTTTGGATTTTGGTAAAGATATTGATTTTACTTTGAGTGGATATTTTAATTTAAAAAATAGTAGAGTTAATCATTGTGCAATATTAGATAATAGATCAAACAAATTACCATATCAAGGATTTATTATAAGTATCGATCGAGAAAGACTTGCAGGGGGGATTAGAGATTTTAAAATGGAAACTATTAAAACTTGTGGTAAGGTATCTTTGACTAATAATATATGGTCTAAGTTTAGGGTAGTATATGAAAGAAATAAAGATTTAATCTTATATATCAATTCAGTCAAATGTGGTTCAAAATCTATATCTCATATTGATAATATAAATGTAGAGGGAAAAATGGTCATAGGTGCACCTTCAAAAGAATCTACTTTAAATTATTTTAATGGATTCCTGGATAAACTAACCATATCTAATTTGATCCCTAAGAAATAGGGATGGAGAATATAATTTAAACAACCCTACTATTAAACTCTTTTTTATTCATATAGTTTAAAACCTCTTCAACAGATCCTACTTCCATGTCAAATCTGCTCTTGAGGCTGCAGCTTCCTAAATGAGGGGTGAGATAAGCATTATCCAATTCTATTAACTTGCCTTTGTAAGGCTCTTTTTGGAAAGTATCTACTGCTGCTTTGGCTTTTGGGTTCTTTACAAGCCACTCATAAAGATCTTCTTCATTAATAATTCCTCCTCTAGAAGTATTTATCAAGATAGCATCATCTTTCATAAGCTCCAGTTCATCTTTAGTTATGAAGTTCTTGTTATTTTTATTTAAAGGGATGTGTATAGTGATAATATCACATTCTGTAAGTATTTGCATTTTAGTCTCATACTCACTTCTTGGAAGATCTTTTGCTCTTTCTTGGATTATATCATTTACAAATATCCTTCTTGGCTTAAGTCCCTGTAACTTTCCGACCATCAGTTTTCCTATCCTGCCGCATCCAAATATGCCTACATTGCAGCTTCTTAGTTCCTTTCCAATATATCTGTCCCATTTCCCGTCTCTTATAACTTTATCTGAGTTCTGTATGTTTCTAAGCATATTTATCATTTGGCATACAGTCATTTCAGCAACTGCGTTTGAAGGAGCTTCAGGAGTATTTGTTACGATTATTCCTCTTTTCTTGCATTCTTCTAAGTCAACAGCATCAACACCTATGCCTACTCTTGAAATCAGCTTAAGATTAGTACAATTATCAAGAACTTCAGCATCATATTTTTCAGTTCCAGCAATTATTATTTCTGGATTGTGTTTTTTGACTAATTCTAATGTTTCTTCTTTCTCATATTCCCTTCCTAATGTGTTGTATTCTATGTCAAAATCTTTCAATAATTCTTTTGGTTTAGAGTTAGGATCTCCAAAGGGGTATGTAGTTACAAGTATTTTCATAATATCTTCTCCAATTCTTTAACATTTTCCATCAACATCAATGTATCCATTGACATCGCTATAAAACCGCAGCCAGATAATTCTTTAAACTGCTCTTCAACATCTTTTACAATATGATATCCCATCTTTTCTTCTCCTACAGACTGCTTTAATCTATGCAGCAATTCTTTAAATTCAGGATTGTTAAAATTACCTGCATCCCCTATGCTTGCAGACATATCATAAGGTCCGACCATATAATAATCAAAATCTATCTTGGATATATCTTCTATGTTTTCAACTCCCGTTTTAGTCTCTATCTGGGCAATGATCATTGGATTTTTCTTTTCTATCTCATATTCTCCCCACATGTTTTCCCTAACCAATCCAACTCCTCTTTTACCATTGAATTTTGGATATCTGCATTGGTCAAATATTCCTTTTGCATAATCTATATCTTCAACTGTTGAAAAGATCAATCCGTCTGCACCAGCATCTAAGCAGTACCTTATTCTAGTCTTATTTAGTTCAGTTAATCTTACTAAACATTTCTTACCTTTTGATGTTATAAGCTGAATGCAGTTGAATATTGTTTCATCTGAGAATACTCCATGCTCTGTATCCAAAACAACTCCATCAAACTTTTCATTATGACAAAGTATCTCTGATACTGTTGTTGATGGTATTTGCTGCCATAGTAGTTTCATTTTATATCACCATTTATCATTTTTTGATGCACCTTTCTAATATTATACAATTAGGTTCATATATCTTAATGTTAAATCCATTATTCAACAAATAAGGTATTGCTAATTTTCCTTTACCTTCCCATTCTGGTTCTTTGCTTAACACATCATCAAAACAAATATAAGTTCCTTCTTTCATCAATTTAACCAGTTCAACTGCACAATTGTAATGCATCTTCCAACAATTTTCATTTGTAATTTCAGTTCCTCTTTTTTTATATGCATCAATACGTTCTTGAGAATGATTATCATGCCAAAAATCGAATGCATCTAGATATATTAAACCAATTTCCCCTTTAAAGTTTTTTAAAAAGATTTCGCCATATTCAGTTATTGTTTTGAAAGCAGAATTTATTTTATTTAATGGTTTAATTACATTCTTTGTTTGTTCTTCATCAACATCAACAGTAATAAAATCCATCCCTATTTCTTCTGCCATCTCTGCTAATAAAATAGTGGATCCACATCCTCTTTCAGTACCTATTTCAAGCAAACTTTTTCCTTTTAGATTTTTAAACAATTCCTTGTTTTTTATTATTAATTCATGTCCATGCATTTTTAATTTACAGTTATCTTTACAACTGCTTTTTTTACTTTATTCTTTTCTTTTACATTACATCCAGGCCTGTGGATATCTTCTGGGAAAAATACTGTGAATTTTCCTTTGTTAAGTGTGAAATATTTTTCATCTTCTACATCTTTGTAGAAGGTTACATCTTTTTCAGGATCATATCCTGATGAATGGTATCCTTTGAAACTTACACCGATAGATTCTTCTCCTTCTATAATGTATTGTACATCGATATATTTCTTGTGGGATTCTGGATTCTTTTCTTCTTTAGAAGATGTTAAATATTCATCTGTAAATATGAAAATTCCATCTTCAATAGGATATTTTTTCTTTAATTCTAATGCAGAAAGATCTGTTTCTTTTAGATAGTCAATTGCTTTCTTTATTTTAGCTAAATTCTCTATCTCTTTGTGATCTGTATCTAGTTTTCCGTATATCATAGTTATTCCCTCCTTTAATATCTATTTTAATCATATCCAAAATTTTGATAATCTTCTTTATATTTATTTTTAATTTTTTGCTTAAGTTCTTCTGAAAAAAAATTAGCCATCGAAAGACTCCTATGAAGATTATTTTTTTGTAACTCTCTAGAATGATGTTTAGCAAAGAACCCTTTTTTAGGTTTTAAAGTTAATGATTTATTAAGGCATTTTATCGTTCTGTCTTCTTTTCTAATATTTAACTTATTATAAAGAAAATCAATATCATCATCAGAATTTTCAAATTTACCAATAAAATTAAAGTTATTTACATCTAATATCTCTGATTGCGCCATCCAATGACTTTCTATCCGTCCTTTCGGAATATAATCTTTATCAGTTACATAATCGATAAATTCTATAAAACTAATTCCTTTTTCTAAATCATGATTATTTCTTATTTGTTTTATCATAGAAATAAGTCTATCTCCTTCCGGCCTATTTCTAATATCTCCTTTTTCCATATATTCTTTTATATGTTTTATTGATGGAAATCGTTGAGTAAATATATGAAGAAAAGCAGAAATCAGCCTATCATAAGGGTCTCTAACAAAAGTAAATATATAATCATTCTCTTCAGGAAAATATTCACGGAAAAAACTTATCTTATGTTTCTTCCTAAATCCTGGATCAGACCAAATAATATTCTCTGCTTTCAGATGAGGAAAATCTATATTAATAGCCCATATATAAAAAGATGTAGACATGACTTTAGTATTTTTAGCATATACAAATCCATATTTATTGCAACGCAATGCTTCTGCCCTGAAGAGCATCTTATCCTTATTGCTCGACCTCTTTCCATCTAGTCCCATATTAGATCAAACTCTCCACTAATTTTAATTCATCTTCTTCATCAATATCTACTGACTCAGTTAATCTTGTTTCAACTAATAAAGGTTTTTCTCCAATCCGATTCTTTGTCTTCATGAAAGAATCTCTTGAAAATATATAAAAGCATGAATTTTCTTCATACCAAGGTTCAAGGTCTTGAGTAGTTGGAGCTGCTTTTGGGTCATGATTTATAGGTTTTCCATCAATGCTCCAGAATCTTTTTTGCATCTTGGTTACAGAAAAAACACTGTCATTTGAATTTAAATTATCAAAATACTTCTTGATTCCTTTTTCTATTGATTCTAAAGAAAGCAAAGGATTTGTTGCATGCACTTGCATAAAATAATCTCCTTCTATCTTGTTTATTGTATCTTCAATCACTGAATTCATATTGCAGTTTCCTTTCAAATGTTCTTCTCTTTCTATAACAATTATTTTAGGGTTATCTTTATATTTGTCAATAACTTGTTGAATATCTGTGTTTATTATGATCTTGTCAACAAGTTCAGAAGAGAATAAAGTGTTTAAAATATACTCATAAAGGGGTTTTCCTTTAATTATTCTTATATTTTTGTCAATAACTCTTTGGCTTCCTGCCCGCATTGGTAATATTACGTTTATTTTTTTCATTTTGATTTGAAATAAATCTCTCTGATTTAAATATTTTTCCTACATCTTTTTTGAAGAGCAGGAGTCCAGCTTTTATGCATCATCTCAAATTTCCATGCCTTTGCTTCAGCATTTGAAAGAGCATTTTCTAAAGTATCTCCTAAAGTTTCTCTTGTATACTTTTTGGTATCACTCTTTGGTGCATTTTTTTCAAAAAACATTGGATGGTCTTTCATCAATTGAGGTATAAGCTCTGGATAAGCATGTTTATTAGAATAGTTCCAGAAAGGAAGATCATCTTTAGGAGCTCTTCCATCAAATCCCCATAAATAAACATTCTTTGATAAGTTGCATCCAAGAGGTAACATAGATAATTGTAAAGCATTTCCTAAAGCAGGTAATGAAAAATTTTCAAACAGATTGTTTTCAACATTTTTATGTTTACCTAGCTTAATAGCTATCATTCTATCTTTAAATTCCTTAAATTCTCGTATAAAGATTTCATGAAATCCTGGATAATCAGGATATACCAGATAGGTTTGTGTTTCTTTAAGCCTATCCTTTAGATCTCTACGGAAAATTTTAGGCAATTCTGAAAAACCAAAATGATAAATAGCATCTCCTGCAATAATAAAATGAGGATTTAAGTGCTTCCATAGTTTAGCATCCCTGACTATAGTATTGCAAACAACCCTATATCCATCTGACCAATCTATTTTTTCTGCTTTTTCTAATGAAGGGCCAGTGCCAAATAAATAGGATCTGTTTAATTTTTCTCCTTTAATTTTTTCAATAGCAAGATTAAATTTTTTTATCATTTCTTCTTCATTGACATTATTTTTTCCAGTAAATCCTGCTAACCTAGTTAATTCCCATCCATCCATATGATTAGTTCTAAAATCAATATTGAATAGATTTTTTTTATTATCTCTAGATTTAAGAATTTGAATACTCTTATATCCAAAAAAAAGATAAGGTATAGAGAGATCTTCACTATTTCTATAATTTTCGGAATAAATTAGTTCTAATTCATAACTTGAAATGTAAAAATCTAGTCTTTTTTTAATATTATCTAAATATAATGTGTCTTTTTTATCAATTATTAATACTATTTTCATTATATTTTCCTCAACAAATCCATAATCTTTTCTCTATCTCTTAACCAATTATCATATCCTTCTTTAATATATAAATGAGCATTCTTTCCTATTTCATCAACATTATTTAAATTTATCTCTTTTGGATTATTTGCATTGAAAAGAATTCCATTTTTTCCTGATTCAATATATTCGTTTGCAGTTGCATCATCATGTGCAACAACGCAAAGGCCGTTTGCCATAGCTTCTAGATAAGCCATACCAATCCCTTCTCTGGTTCGAGGTGCAATGAAAACATTGCATTCTCTGAGTTTTTTAAGATAATCTTCTGTTGATAACCAACCTTCAAAAAGTTGAATATTGTATTTTTTAATATCTTCTTCATCTGGAATTATCAATTTATTGTTGGGGTCAATATTTTTTTTAAAATATACTTTTTTAATTCTATTTGAGCCAATTAATTTTTTAACTGTATTCCAATTTATGCTATTTATTCTTTGCCAAAAGAAGATACTTGTTCCTTTATGATCATCTATTTTTTCTTCAGAAGGCTTAAGAAAATATTGAATATAGTATGATTCTAATCCTGCTTGTTTAACTCTATCATATAATTTTTTTGCAAAACAAATGACTTTTGGATTAAAAGAACTAAAAGATCTCCAATAATCTACTCCTTTTCCTGCATCATTATCATACATGGGTATAAAAATAATGTTTTTGCATTTCAAATCTTTTAAAAATTCTAGATTAGGAATTTGTTGCAAGAATATAACTTGTGATGGATCAAGCTTGTTGATCTTCTTAAAATCAATATATGGTTTTCCTTGCCAGGATTCATCAAAAAATACAATAAGTTCAAATTCTTTTTCTAGAATCTTCTTAAAAAAATCAACACTTTTAGTCTTTTTATGATACGAGTGTGTAATAAAAACAATTCTTTTTTTCATAATTTACATCTCCAATAGTTCAAAAGATCTTTTAATGTTTTTTCAAAAGATATTTTTGGTTTCCATCCTGTCTGTTCTTTGAATTTTGAACAGTTACCTATAATGACAGGAATGTCTGAACTTCTTATTTTAGTCTGATCTTGAATAATTTTTATCTTTGCATAAGACATTGATAACAAAATATCTAAGATATCTTTAATAGAATAATCATTTCCAGAACAGATATTGTATATCTGGCCAGGAATGCATTTTTCAACTGCTAATAAATAAGCTTTTACTATATCTCTTACATCAAAAAAATCTCTTCTGATACTCAAATCACCTGTTTTAATTACCTTTTGTTTGATAATCCCTTTTTCTATATCTACTATCTGTTTTGCAAAATCAGAGCATACAAATTCTGGTGGTCTGCCTGGGCCAGTATGATTAAAACTTCTTGAAATGATTATGTTCATATCATATTTTTTTTGATATTCGAAACAAAGTTTTTCTTGTTCTACTCTAGATTTCGCATAAGGAGAATTTGGCTGCAAAATATGCTCTTCAGTAATCGGACTTTGCTTTGGTATTCCATAAACATGAGGAGAAGTAACAATTAAAATCCTAGAATCTATATTTGAAACTAAAATAGTATCCAGAATATTTTTTGTTCCTTCTACATTTATCTTCATAGTTGTATCTGGAATCTTAAAACTATTCACTACTGATGATATTGCAGCCAGATGAAAAATATAATCTGGCTTAATCTTTGATATAATAGAATTAATTTTTTTTTTATCAAGAATATCTGCTTTGTATATTATGGCTCCTTTTAATTCTTTTTCATTTTTATCAATGCCAAAAACTTGATGGCCCTTATCCTGCAAATAATCTGAAAGATGTTCTCCAACAAAACCTGTTATTCCTGTGATTAATGCTTTCATCTCTCTAAATACCACTCAACAACCTTCCTCAACCCTTCATCAAACTTAGTTTTTGCACAAAAACCAAATTCTTTAGCTTTAGAAACATCTAAACACCTTCTTGGCTGGCCGTTTGGTTTAGATGTGTCCCAAACTATTTCTCCTTTGAAATCCATGATTGAACACAATTTCTCAACTAAATCTTTTATAGTAATCTCAAAACCTGCTCCTAAATTAATTGGTTCTGAGGAATCATAATTCTCAGTAGCCAATATTATCCCTTCAGCAGCATCTTCTACATATAAAAACTCACGAGAAGCAGAACCATCTCCCCAAACTTCTAATTTTCCATTATTTTTCTTTGCATCTTTAATCTTTTTGATTAAAGCAGGGATCACATGAGAACTTTTTGGATCAAAATTATCTCCAGGACCATATAAGTTAACTGGCAATAAAAATATTGAATTAAAACCATATTGATCGCGATAAGCTTGCGATTGAACTAACAGCATCTTTTTAGCAAGGCCATAAGGAGCATTTGTCTCTTCTGGATAACCATTCCATAATTCTTCTTCTTTAAAAGGAACAGGGGTAAATTTTGGATAAGCACATATTGTACCAATTGCAACAAATTTCTCAATATTATTTAATCTAGCCTGTTCAATCAGCTGCACACCCATCATCAGATTATCATAGAATAATTCACCAGGTTTTTCTCTGTTTAATCCAATTCCACCAACTTTTGCAGCAAGATGTATAACAACATCAGCTTTAAAATCAGAAAACATCTTTTTTATATCTTCTATTTTAGTAAGATCATAAGATGGATATTCTGGAATAAATATATTCTCTTTAGGAACTCCTCTTGAAATTAATTTGCTAACTAAATGCTGCCCTAAAAAGCCTGCTCCACCTGTTATGATTATTTTTTTATTTTTTAAGTCCATTTTTAATAGATAGGTTTTCCGCTTTTTATCAATTCCAAGTCAGCTTCAACCATTCTTTTAACTAATTCTTTAAATTTAACTTTAGGTTCCCATCCTAGTTCTTTTTTAGCTTTAGAAGCATCTCCTAATAAATGTTCAACTTCTGTTGGCCTGAAGTATTTTGGATCAATTGAAATGATCACTTTACCATTACTAATTCCTTTTTCATCAATACCAGAACCTTCCCATTTTAAATCAATGTCTAAGACTTTACAAGCTTCTTCAATAAATTCTCTTACAGTGTGAGTTTCGCCAGTTGCAATGACAAAATCTTCTGGTTTTTCTCTTTGAAGCATCATCCACATGGCTTCAACATAATCAGGAGCATATCCCCAATCTCTTTTTGAGTCTAGATTTCCTAAATATAAAGTATCTTGTAAACCTAGATTTATCCTAGCAATAGCCATTGTAATCTTTCTGGTTACAAAAGTCTGCCCTCTTCTTTCAGATTCGTGATTGAACAAGATACCATTGCAAGCAAACATATTATAAGCTTCTTTATAATTATTGATTATCCAATAAGCATAAAGCTTTGCAGCTGCGTAAGGGCTTCTTGGATAGAAAGGAGTTTTTTCATTTTGAGGAACTTCCTGAACTTTCCCATACAATTCTGAAGTTGAAGCTTGGTATATTTTAGTTTTATTAGTCAAATCCAATAATCTCACTGCTTCTAATATTCTTAATACACCAACACCATCCCCATTAACAGTGTATTCAGGCTTTTCAAAACTTACCTGGACATGGCTCTGTGCAGCAAGATTGTAGAGTTCATCAGGTTCAATCTCTTTTATAAGTCTTATCAAGCTTGTAGAATCAGTCAAGTCACCATAATGCAATTTTAGATTGCTTTTTTCGTGTATATCATGATAAATATGATTTATACGCCATGTGTTAAAGCTACTGCTTCTTCTTACTATGCCATGAACTTCATATCCTTTTTCCAGAAGAAATTCAGCTAGATAAGAACCATCCTGTCCTGTTATTCCTGTAATTAATGCTTTTTTCATATTTTCTCGTAAAAATGCTTTATTTTAAATAATTTTTGGAATTTAAAAAGAAATCTTTTTTTAATCAGCAAATTGTCATCTTTATCATTTTTAAAAGGTAGCCAATTATAATGATAAAATAATTTCCATCTCAAGATCATTTTCTTATAAAAAGGCAATTTCTTTCTGTATTTATTCAACAATTTATTTAACCTGATCTTACTTTGTCCTGATTTTATATCATCGACAGTTTTTGTATTTTTAATATGCCTATAATTTCCAAAAGTTATGTTTACATATTTAGTATTTGCATTCTGAACAGCTTTGAACAAAAAGTCTACGTCCATCGTGTAATGTTGATCAATATCATAAGGACCAATCTTGTCATGAAGTGATTTATGGTAGAAATAACATGTAGGATTAGCAGGAAAATAGACAATACCAGTTCCCAATAAGAGATCAGTTATATCTAGTTTATTATATTTATCTTTACGAAGCAGCGATCCGTCATCTTTCCAGATATTTAGATTGCCTACTAAAAGCGTAGGCTTTGGAAGATTTTTGAATTTTTCTAATATTATATTTAATGCATTTTGTTCATAAAAATCATCTACATTTAGGAATGAGATTATATTTCCCTTGGCTATCTTTATCCCTTTGTTCATAGAATCAGATTGGCCTTTATCTGGTTCTGAAATATATCTGATATGCTTGTATTCTCTTGCATATCTCTTTATTATATCAACTGTTTTGTCTGTTGAATTGCCATCTACAATAATATGCTCTGCTTCTTTACAATCCTGTTCAATTACATTTTTTATGCAGGATTCTATGAATCTTTCTCCATTAAGTACAGGAGTTATTATGGATAATTTCATTATACATTTATAGTAACTTTAATCATTGTTTATTTTAAGGTGGGCCTTTTACCAATATCTTTTTCGAGTCTACGGTATTCTCCTAAAGTTTTATTTAAAAAATTACCTTTACTTATTTTACTTATACTTGATATTAAATAAAAATCAGAAGTATCATGATTCTCTTTTCCTGGCTGGAATTTTTTTCCCGGCCATCCTCCAACTTTATCTATTAAATCTTTTCTGATCATGTAATTTAGAGTGTCTACCTTACATTTAATAAAAGGTAATTTTGGAGCTAATATAATCCTATTATCATACTTAATATTGCATATAACATATCCAATATCATCTGCATCAAATTTCATTATCATTTCTTTTAGATAATTTTCATAAATCAGATTATCATCATCAAAAAATAATATAAATTTGCCTTTTGCATTTTTTAAGCCAACATTTCTCTGAAAATTTCCTACAAAATTTGTGCTTTCAGTAGATAGATATCTTATCCTATCATCATTCAATCCTTTTATGAATTCTTCTACTTTTGGATCATGGCCATCTGCTATGATCAGATGCTCCCAATTATCATAAGTTTGATTAAGCACACAGTTTACAGATTCTTTTAAGCTAGAGAGTCTTTTGTATGTGGGAGTAATTATTGTTATTCTTTCTTTATTCATCTTTTCACACCAATTAACTTATCAATAAACTTGTATTTAACATTCTCTTTTAAAAGTTTTTCTATGAAAAACCAGTCAGCTGCAAAACTATTGTCCCATGAATCAACATATTTTTTAGCTAGATCCATCTTTACCATATAGTTCATGCAATCAATATTTTTCGGTTTTATTATCCCATCATCATCTTTTATTTTTATATCCATTTTTTTATATTTAAAAATGTTTTATTATAAGGTATTCTTAATTTCATGAAAGCTTTTCAACGTAAACTCTTTTCTTTTTTTGATCCAGCTATTATTTTTTGCTACTAAGATATTGTAATCTATTTCTTCTTTTAGATTATAAAACTTGTTTAATAATGATTTGTTGTTTTCTATAAGTATTTTTTGTAATGTTTTAGCATTATATAAAGTTTTTTTGTCTGTATGACTTTTAAATTCTCTTATAGCTTTTTTCATTTCAATAATTACATCTTTCATAAATTTTCCTGCTCTATTATCTCCGTGTGTTCTATAACCACTTAATAATTTATCTACATGCCATAGATCATCATATAAAAAAAATCTACACCATAGTTCACCATCAACCATTAATTTATAATTTTCATTAATTCTAGCTCCTGCTTTTTCCCATAATGATTTTCTCCAAAATACAGATTCTTGCTGAATCCATTTAAAATATCCTAAAAGATAATTATATTTATTTTTATATACTTCTTTTGTATTTGTCTGATTATCTTCTTTATCCCACCATGAGTTTTTTCCAGTAATCCAGTTGATATCATTATGTTGTGAAAATATATTAGCTACTTTCAAAAATGCATTTTTATGATACATATCATCACTATTTATCCAAGCCATTATTTCTCCAGTTGATTTAGAAAAACCTTTATTTAAAGCATGTCCATGACCATTATCTTTTTCACTTATCCAAAACGTAACAAATTTAGAGTATTTTCTTATAATCTCAACAGAATTGTCAGTACTTCCACCATCTATAATAATGTATTCTAAATTAGGATAATTCTGAAGTAATACTGATCTGATTGTTGCTTCAAGATATTTTTCTTGATTAAAAGAAGGTGTGACTATGGTTATTTTAGGCCAAGGATCACCATTAGGCATTTTTTTAGCAAAAGATGCGCTTTCTTCAGTCCAGGGCCAACCTTTTTTATTTTTTGGCGGATAAGGTAATTTTTCTATCATTTTTTATAAATTTAAACTACATGTTTTTTTATATCTTTAATATCTTTTTTAGATCTGTCTATTTTATGTTTAAAAGGATCGATATGATTTACATTATCCCCTATCCATGCAGTTTTAAGAATATTCCCTTTACTTTTAAGAATATTGATGCTATCTATAAAAATATCTGTTCCTTTCCTCATGCAGCATGTTCCTATTGTGATAAAATCAAACTTTTCTTGATAATCTATAATGTCTGCTTTTCTTATAACTTCTGAAACATCTATGAATTCCCCTATCAGTTTAATTTTTAGACATCCTAATTTAATCAAGTAATCATAAACTTTTTGAGATACTGCAATGTATGAATTTGCAATCTTATTGAAGTTTTTTATTTTGTCTTCTTTTAATATTCTTTCAAATGAATCCTTAAGTTCGTGCACATGGATTATTGCAGGGATGTTTAATTCTTTTGCAGCTTTAACATAATCATAAGCAAGAATTGTATTCCCATATACTAAGTCTGGATTTAATGTTATTATTGTATCTTTAATATTTTCCGAAGGATTATAAATAATATTATCAAATTCTTTATCAAAGTCATGATGCATACTCCCTTTCTTTAATGAGATTATCGTAACATCAAATTTAGTCTTAAGCTCTTTTGCAATCTGAAATAGTATTTTTGGAGCTCCAGTTTTTGTCTCTTCATGATTGATAAACAATATTTTTTTTCTCATCTCTTCACACCAATTAACTTATCAATAAACTTGTATTTAACACCCTCGTTTAATAGTTTTTCTATGAAAAACCAGTCAGCTGCAAAACTATTGTCCCATGAATCAACATATTTTTTTGCTAAATTTATTTTGACAAGATAACACATGCAATCTATATTGGTCCTCAATATCTTTCCACTTTTGTCTCTTGGAATGGTAAATGTGCACATATTATTTGGAATTCCTCTACTTTTTTTACCAATAAAATTATTTCCATGTGCTTTTAATGCTGTTTCTTTATAAACTACTCTTCCATATACGACTCCAATATCTTCTCTAAAACCTTCAACTAACTCAGCCAAATAATTCTTATAAGGAATATTATCATCATTCATCCTTACAAAATAATCTCCTTTAGCTAATTCAATCCCTTTTCTTGTTAATGGATGGCCCCAGAAACCTAATGTTTTTTCAGAAATAAACAATCTTATTCTTCGATCTTTTAAAGATTTAACCATATTTTCCACTTTTGGATTTGATCCATCGCAAAGAACTATAGCTTCGTAATTATGATAAGTTTGATTTGGAAGATATTTAATTAATAATTTTTTTAATTTAAAGAAATGATCTGCCTGATTTCCTTTGCTTAGTGTAGGAATTATTATAGAAACTTTTTTATCAGTATTTTTCGGCTTTGTTTTTTTTGAAAAAAATTGATTTAATTCGTATATCTTTGTGTTTATCGATTTGATAGAATAATCTATTGTTTTTTTATATCTCCAAGGCAATTTATATTCCAACACTAAATCATTCCATAATGGCGTTCTTTTCATAATAAAAAGAAAAAATATCTATATTAAATATTTATTGGTTTTTGACTAAAGAAGATGATCTATATAAACTTTCAAATGTTCCTGCATCAGACCAAAATCCTTCAAGCTTCTTCGCGTCCATAATGCCTTTGTTTATGTAGGGGTTATCAACATCTGTTATCTCGAGTTCTTTATTTCTTTAAAATCTTCAACCTTTTTTAATAATAATGAAATGGACTTCTCAAAATTCTCCAAAATACCAATAAAATTAAAGTTATCAATATTTTGGTCAATAAAAAAGCTTTGGCGGTTTCTTGATTCAGGCATCTCTATAAATTCTTTTAATGAAAGTCTATTTCTTATCATTTTTATGCAATGATTATTTTTTATATCAAGATTCTTTTTCCAATGATAGTAATGTGAGATAATCCTTTCAATAGGATCCCTAACCCAGCTTAATAATTGTGCATTAGGATATATATCAGAAAACGTTGTTGAGGAAAAATGTCCGTGGATACATGATGTTTTAGAAGGAATAATATTAGCAAGTTTAATTTTAACAATAGATACCATATGCATCTATTAAATGGTTATTGGATTTCTATTAAAGAAGATGTATGTATAAATCTCATCTATTATCCTTTAAGTTTATCTTTTCTGAAATGTATTCATAATTGAAATAATCTTTGGAAAAATCAACATCCTTTAATATATCTTTAAATTCTTTATGCAGGATTTTATAAAATAAACCAAGATAAAATCCTAATTCAGCTTTAGCTTTTTTTGCTTTATCTTTTTCATTATTTTCCAGTAATTCTTTATAGGATTCATAGCATCTTATAAATTGATCAATCCTCCAAGTAGGCAGTTTAAACGGATATTTGTCTTTTATTCCAGCAGGATAGGGCTGGATAAGCAACCCAGATAAAAACTTATTTAATTGGATATTTTTTTCTGAATCAGGCTTTAAAAAATCTCTTGTAGTTTTGATCTTACTTTTGCTATGATAGTGGTACACAAAAGAATTTAAAGCTATATATGGGGAAAAACCTTTTTTTTTACATCTGTGGATAAATTCGATCTCATTTTCATAATTTATGAAGGAGGGATCAAAATAATTGATATAATCTTCTTTTTTATCAAAGAAAACAGAATTCAATAATTTTTTTGATAATGCCATACAGAATCCAGAGATCTCTTCAACTTTAATCTGCTTATCTTTTGTTTTTGCTTTTAATATTTTAAATGAATCTTCATCAAGGTCTTGTCCAGGGAAATAATAGGATACCTTCTGATAGTCTCTATGAGCACCCATATCATTTGTTAAGGGTCCAATGATATCAATTTTTCCGTGCTTTAAAAAATCTAACATATTCTTGGCCCAATAGGGGGTAGTAAAAGTATCATTATTCAATAATATTATGTAATCAGCACCATCTTTTCTAAAGGAATGGTTTATTCCATCATTCCAGCTTTGCGTAAGTTGGTGATTTTTTTTATATTTAAAATATTTGCACTTTATATTTAGATTATCTATATTATCTCTGAAAAATAGTTCTGTTTCATCTTCTGAAGAATTATCATCAAAAATATAAAGGATATAATTATAACTATCATCCTTATTTTTGATTATTGATTCGATACATCTTAGCGTATAATCAAACTGGTTATAACATGAGACAATTATTACAGCAGTCTCTTTAGTTTTATCTATTCTAACCGAATTATTTAATTGAATACTTAATGGTTTCATCTTATAGTAAAAAGTAAACTAAATGCTTTACTGATTTTTTTTTACTAGACTTGAAGACCTATACAAACTTTCAAATGTTCCTGCATCAGACCAAAATCCTTTAAGTTTTTTGGCATCCATCTTTTCTTCTTTAACATAATGGTTATTAACATCTGTTATCTCCAGTTCTCCTCTTGAAGAAGGCTTTAATGTTTTTATTACGTTAAAAACAGAATTGTCATAGACATAAAGGCCAGTTACAGCAAGATTGGATTTTGGATTTTCAGGCTTTTCTTCTATGCCAATAACTTTTTCTTCTTTAATTTCAGCAACCCCAAAACGTTTTGGATCTTCAACTGGCTTTAAGAAAATTCTTGCTCCTTCTTTGAAGTCATCTACTTCAATCTTGTCCTGGAAGATATTGTCTCCTAAGATAACACATATATCTTCTTCATCTGCAAAATCTTCAGCTAATCCTAAAGCCTGGGCTATGCCTCCAGCTTCATCCTGGATCTCATAGCTTAATCTGATTCCAAATTCTTTTCCTGATCCAAGCAAGTTAACAAAATCACCTGCATGTCCTGGACCTGAGATTATCAATATCTCTTTTATGCCTGCTTCTATCAATGTCTGCAACGGATAATAGATCATCGGCTTGTTGTAGATTGGCAAGAGGTGTTTATTGGTTACTTTAGTTAATGGTGCTAGTCTGCTTCCTGTTCCACCTGCTAATATTATTCCTTTCATGATTATCAACCCCTAAATATAATATTATCTTAGAATATCAATCAATATTATTTAAATCTTTAGATATTCTTGCAATGAATCTTTCCAATCTTGAAGATTTTCTATCTTATTGTTATTTAGTATACTAAACTTAGGTCTTTTTGCTGGTCTTGGGAATTCTTTTGTTTTGCATGGGTGGATTATACAATTAGAAGTTGTCAATCTTTTGATCTCTTCAGCGAATTCAAACCAGGAGCATTTTCCCGAATTAGTTATATGATATATGCCATAATCTTTTTCTATCAGATTAATTATCGCTTTTGCGAGATCTTTTGTATAAGTTGGGCAGCCAACTTGATCATCAACAACTTTTATCTCTTCTTTTTCTTTGAACAGTTTAAGCATAGTTTCAACAAAGTTTTTTCCATTTTTTCCGAAAAGCCATGCAGTCCTGATAATGTAATATTTTTTTAAATTATCAATGATTAAATCTTCTCCTTCTGCTTTTGTCTGGCCATAGGAGTTTATAGGGTTTTTTTTGTTATCTTCATCATAACCTTCTTTCTCTCCATTGAAAACATAATCTGTGCTTATCTGAATTAATGGTATGTTAAGTTTTTTGCATATATCGACTAGATTCTTAACTCCAGTTACATTTATAGAACAACATCTTTCTCTTTCTTCTTCAGCTTTATCTACATCTGTGTATGCTGCGCAGTTTATTATAATAGAAGGAGATTCTTTTTCAATCTTAGACATGTCTTCTTCTTTAGTTATGTCAATATCAGAAATATCCCATCCAATAACTTCGTTTTCTGTCTTTGAGATTTCTGAAACAATATCAGTTCCAAGCATCCCTTTTGAGCCGATTATTAATATTTTCATTCTAATTTATTCCTAATTGTATTTTTTAATATAGTGATTATCTCTTCAAATATCTTTCTATTTCTTTTTATGTAGAAACTGTCTGTGAAGATTCCATAATAAACTATTTTATTTCTTTTTTTTCTGAGCATATCTAATGATTCTATGTGATGTTCTGAAAATTTAGAAGTATAATTATTCTTGAGATACTCTATAAGATCCTTATGGCTTAATGTTTTATAGCCGTCAACAAAAAGCAATCCAGTTATCAATTCCTTGCATATCTCATAATAGCTTTCAGCTATCAATGAGCTTTCTTTTTCAATATTGAATTGAGAGATCTTATCGTACCTTAACATTGAAAGCTTAAATAAGCTCCTTGCTCTTTCTTTATCCTGCTTGATCTTTATAAGATCCATCAAAACACCTTTAGATATCCGTCAAGTTTAATTCCGTTTATTATGTTGTTTCTTAGTTCTTTGGGAAGTTTATTTAGATCTTCTGAGAAGAATAATTGAATTTTTCTGCCTAAGCTCTTTTCAAATTTTTTCAAATCTAATTTCTTTTCTTCTGCCTGGCAATATAGATCCAGATCACTCCCATAGATATCTTCTCCTTTTGCACATGAACCAAAAAGAATGATTGTATTAGGAGATAATATATCATTCAGATATTCCAATATTTCTGAGTCTTCAATCTTTAACAATGTGTCTATCTTTTTATAGAATCTAAATTTTGGATTGTCAAAATTAGCAATATAATATTTGAAGATATCTTTCTTTTCTACTATAAGGCCTGCTTTGATCAATTTATTGATGTGAAGTTTTACAGATGTAGTGGATAATTTTATATCTTTACTTATTCCTCTTATCTGATGTTTTTTTTGTGGATCCTTCAAGAACTCACTTAAAACTTTCCATGTGCTACATTTTTGTATCATTTGTAATATAAAAGTATCAATTGATATATAAATGTTTCTAATTATTGTTTTTTTGTGACTTCTTTGATAAC
>WJJM01000014.1 GCA_014729675.1 Candidatus Woesearchaeota archaeon
AATATGGCTCTAAACTAAGAGCCAGAAAATATAAAACCCAGAAAATAGAACTATTGTTTAAAATATTATCATACAATATCGAAAGATCAATAAGAATTGTTATTACTTTGGTGATTCACCATCTGTATTTCTACAGAGCCCAATTGACAGAAAGATTTAAATAATGCCTGTAGATTATCTGTTTTATGGCTGAGATGAAAAAGAAAGATTTTGTAGAACTTGAATATACGGGCAGGATCAAAGACAATGATCTTGTGTTTGACACTACAGATGAAAAACTTGCTAAAGAGACTGGTTTGCATCAAGAAGGCATGGAATACGGGCCTGTAACTGTCTGCATTGGAGAAGGACAGATTCTTCCTGGACTGGAAGAGGAACTTATAGGAAAGGAAACAGGAAAAAAGTATACTGTTGAGATTCCTCCTGAAAAGGCTTTTGGAAAAAAGGATGCAAAACTCATCAGGATGATACCTATGTCTGCTTTCAGGAAGCAGCAGATAATGCCTGAGATAGGGATGCAGGTAAATATAGATGGTTCTATCGGGATAATAAAGACTGCTTCCGGCGGAAGATGCCTTGTGGATTTCAACCATCCATTGGCGAGCAAAGAGCTTGTCTATGATGTTAAAGTAGGAAATATTGTAACAGATGACAAGAAAAAGCTGGAGTCATATCTAAAGCTTGCGTTCGGCCTGAAAGATGTTAAAGTTGAGATGCAGGATAAGAAAGCAAAGATCAATATCAAGAGAGAAGCTCCGGAAGGCCTGGAAGAACAGTTAAACAAAAAAATAAAGGAAGTTATCCCAGGCATAGAAAATGTTGAACTTGTTCTTGAAAAAAAAGAAGATAAGGAAAAAAAGTCTGCTGAAGTAAAGCAAGAAAAGTCTGAAGAAAAACCTGAGAAAAAATAGATTTTTTATTATTAACTATTGCAGAATAATAATATTTAAATATCAGAGTGCTTTTTATTGTTTTAGTCAAGGTGTGAGGTGGAGAAATTGGATTTTAATGTTAATCAGGGAAATAATGAAAATTCTGGACAGGATGAAAATGAGGCAAGGGAGACCTACCAGCCTGAAGAGAACAAAGAAGACATAAAAGTAGAAGCTGCTTCTGTAGATAAAGAGGAGCCTAAGCAGGAAGATTCCAGACCTAGTGATATAGATGCTGAACTTGAGAACATGCTAAGCCAGCAGAAAGCAAAGATAAAGGTTATCGGTGCAGGGGGAGGGGGAAACAACACCATCAACCGTATAACTGAGGTTGGAATACAGGGAGCTGAAAGTATAGCTGTAAATACAGATGCACAGGACCTCCTTTACACTACTGCTGATAAAAAGATACTGATAGGAAGAGATGTTACAAAAGGCATGGGTGCAGGAAGCAATCCCAAGATGGGTGAAGAAGCTGCAAAAGAAAATGAAGTTGAGCTGAAGAAATCCATGCAGGGTTCTGATATGGTATTTATCACATGCGGTCTAGGAGGAGGAACCGGAACAGGATCTGCTCCAGTAATCGCTGAGATGAGCAAGAAGATGGGAGCTTTGACTGTAGGGATAGTCACTATACCTTTCCAGATGGAAGGCCATACAAGATATGAGAATGCAGTTATTGGCCTTGAGAAGATGGAGCAGATAGTGGATACACTGATAGTCATACCCAATGATAAGCTGTTGGACCTTGCTCCAGACCTGCCATTGCATACTGCTTTCAAGGTTGCAGATGAGATACTCACAAATGCTGTGAAGGGCATAGCTGAACTTGTTACAAAAGCAGGATTAGTGAACCTGGACTTTGCAGACATCAAAGCTGTAATGAAGAACGGAGGGGTTGCTCTTATAGGTGTTGGAGAGTCTGACACTGAGAACAGGGCGACAGAAGCTGTTGAAAAAGCTATAAACAATCCTCTGCTTGAAGTGGATGTTGCAGGAGCTACAGGAGCCCTTATAAATGTTGCTGGCGGAGAAGACATGACTCTTGATGAGGCAAGGAATGTTGTCGAGGCTATAAGCGAGAAGCTTGATGACGATGCAAAGATAATCTGGGGAGCACAGATATACAAGGATCTTGACAAGACTATCAGGACTATGCTTGTTATTACAGGAGTCAAGTCAGGACAGATATTCGGTCCTGAAAGAAAAGTCAGCGATAAGAAGAAAGCTGAAATCAGCAACGAATTGGGCATAGAGTTTGTATAATTTTTTCTTTTTATATCTTATTTATAATTTAGTAAATTGGCTTGCGATGAAGTTAATCTAAAAAGAATAAAATTCAATAATTTTCTTCTAGGTAAGTATAGTTGACTTGTGATAATTATTTCTATGTCAACAGAGTTGCCCTGCAATAATTATTTAACAATAATTATTCATAACGCTCGCTTTGCTCGCTACTATAGCGCTGAAGCAGAGGCGATGTATTCTAAGTTCTATTTGAGGCTGAATTACTAAGTTGATTAACCTGAAACCAAAAATCAACTTAGATGATAATGCATGCCTTGCACGAACAGCGAAGCTGTGAGTGCTATAGATTGGATTTTATTTTGCTTTTTGGAAATATTAAAAAATAGGCGGGCTTTCAATTATATAGATCAAAGTCTGACTTAAAGAAGGGATTGAAAAATTTTTATTTTGCTTTTTGGAAATATTAAAAAAACAAAGTGCAATGGATATGATAAAATTTTAATTTTCTAGAAAAGATAGATAATGATCAAAATATTGCCAAAATCCAATCTATTTCCGATAGCTTTATAAATAAGCTATGCAATCTTATTTTTATCTGCTTCTGAGAAGTTGAAAAAGAAGTAGTGTGAGAATCGATATGGATTACAAACAATTTGAAGAGAAACAAGGCATTGTTTTCAAGCTGAAAAGGTTTGGAAAAGAGTGT
This sequence comes from Candidatus Woesearchaeota archaeon, assembly GCA_014729675.1. Lineage (GTDB taxonomy): Archaea > Nanobdellota > Nanobdellia > Woesearchaeales > WJKL01 > WJJM01. The sequence goes on from WJJM01000014.1 coordinate 2,887, forward strand.
ATGAGAGTATTAAAAGTTACTAAGAAGCCTGGCAAGGAAGAATACAAAACAATAGTCAAAGTGAGTGGGCTTGGAATACTTATCATAGGGCTTGTGGGCTTTTTGATAACAATGGCAAAACAACTTTTATTTGGATAAGATGGCTGAAGAAGAAAATAATACTGAAACAGAAGAGATTGAAACCCATATATTTGCATTAAGGACTACTGCAAACAGGGAAGACCAGGTAATGGACTTTGTTACGTCTAATGTAAAGAACAAAAAGCTTAATGTTTATAGCGTGATAAGGGCGCATGGTATGAGGGGCTATATCTTTGTTGAGGCTGAAAATAGAGTGGAAGCAGAGCAGGCAGCATTTAATGTCCCTTATGCAAGAGGAATACTTCCAAAAGAGGTTGATTACAGCGAGATAGAGCATCTTCTTGAGCAGGTTAAGGTTGAGATGAACATCCAGAAGAACGATATAGTGGAGATAATCTCGGGGCCTTTCAAGAGAGAGAAGGCAAAAGTCACAAGGATAGACAAAGCAAAGGAAGAAGTTGTTGTTGAATTGCTTGAAGCTGCAGTACCTATCCCAATAACAGTCAGGATGGATGCAGTCAAGGTTATCAGAAGGGAGTCAGAAGAAGGAGAAAAAGAAGAAGAGCCTGAATTCAGGATTCCTGGAGCAAAAAAGCCTGAAAATAAAGAAGAGCCTGCTGAGGAAGAGGAGCCTGAACAGCCGCAGGAATTTAAGATGCCTGATGCAGACAAATAATTTTTCACAATCTTTTTAAATAAACACTTAACTGTTTAATAAAACAATCAAAAAACAATAGAAAATGTCAAAATCCCATGGGTTTTGAGATTTTAAACAAAAAAATAGATTATTAAAATGTCAAAAGTGTCAAAAACAAAGTTTTTGGACTTTTAACATTTAAGATCATCAAAAAAATAAATCATTAAAATGTCAAAAGAAACCATTGAATCGCTTATTGAAGGAGGAAAAGCAACAGCTGCACCGCCATTAGGGCCTGCATTAGGACCTATGGGCGTGAATATAGGAGAGGTTGTAGCTGAGATCAACAAGAAGACAGAAGCTTTTAAAGGAATGCAGGTTCCTGTAAAGGTAAATATTGATACAGATACAAAAGAATTTGACATAGAGGTAGGAACACCTCCTGCATCTGCACTGGTAAAGAAGGAAGCTGGTGTTGAAAAAGGTTCTGGAAACCCTAAACAGGACAAGGTCGCTGATATTCTTATAGAACAGATAATCAAGATAGCAAAGATGAAAGAAGGCAACCTTCTTGGAAAGACATTAAAAGAGAAGGTAAAGGAAGTTATGGGTACATGCAATTCCATGGGCATATTGGTTGAGGGAGTTGATGCCACTGAAGCCATAAAAAATGTGAATGAAGGCAAGTTTGACAAGGAGATCAAAGAAGAGAAAACAGAGCTTACAGCAGAAGAGAAGAAAAAACTGGAAGAAGAGAAGAAGAAGCTTGCTGCAGAGATGGAAAAGAGAAGGTCCCAGTACGAGAAGCTGGCAAAGGAGATTATCTCATCTATGGCTGGAAAAGAGAAAGGGGAGATCCGTGGAAAGCTAAAAGAGGCCAAGATACCTGTAGAGATAATAGAAGAGCTTATGCCTGCTGAAGGTGCTGCAGAGGCTGTAGCTGAAGGTGCTGCAGAGGGTGCTCCTGCTGGAGAAGGAGCAAAAGAAGAGAAGAAAGAGTAAACTGATCTATTTTATAACGCAATAAACTTTAATAATATCTATAATCTATAGAGACTTTTTTGGAGTTTGGTCAACTGTGTTTTTTCTTTTTCTATATTGTTTAAGATATCCTGTTTTTTAAATTCACTGGCATATATGATACCAGGATATTTTCCGATGTTATCAGAATGGTTGAAGCATAAGACCTCAAATCCTTTTTCTTCAAGCTTTTTTGAGACGCCTACGACAGCAGTCTTTTCAAATCTCATCACAGGAGTTTCATATTCAGCTATCGCGCTTGGCGATGAAGGCAGTATACTGAATTCAGACATGTTTTTATACTTTTCAAAATCACCATTTATCCTGAAGTCTTCTTTGTATCTGGTCAGTATATTTAATCTTTCCCATTTATGAGGCAGTTTTATATCTTCAAGAAGTGCTTTTGTTTCAGATGCTTCTGATTTTCCATGCCAAATATAGAATGTTGCGCTTCCTGGATATGACTCATAGAATTGGATGATACTGCCGGGTTTTCTGTCCTGTTCTTTGCAGGCAATCCTCTGCAATCTTTCTATCTTTGAATCTAGTCTTTTTTTTGAAGATGGCATATTGGATTAAAGAAAGAAAATAATTTATAAATATTTCTCAAAATTGTGCACTATTGGTTTGTCTTTTTTAGTTTTTCTTCCTGCTGTTCAAGTTTTTCAAGAGTCTGGAGAAGTTTCTGCTCTTGTTTTTGCTTGGCTTTTTCAGCGGAATTCAGCTTATTCTTCAAAGAGATGACCTTTGCTTTTTTCTTTTCTAGCTCTTCCTCTTTTGCCTTGAGATTGTAAATCTTTTGGGAAACTTCAGGAATCTCTTTTTTCAGCCTATCCAAAGTCATTTTTTTCTTTTCTTTTTCCCTTTTTTTTGCATTGAGTTTTTTTATCTTTTCCTTAAGAGGAGCCAGTTTAGACTGCTTTATGTCTGATAATGACTCAGAGTACCTCTTTATAGATATTACAAGTGCCTTTATCTCTTTTTCCAATTGATCGTGCATCTTATTTTTAGATGACTTTTTGCTCTTTAAAGAGGAAATGTTCTCTCTTATCGGAGGTATCTGGTTCTTGAGCCTGTCAAGAGAGTTTTCTACTGTCGACAGCCTTAACTTGAGTTTTTTGAGTTCTTCTTTAAGCTGTTTTTCTGCTTCTTTTTTCTGTCTTTTCTTTTCAAGAAGGCCTCTTATCTTTTTTTGAAGAGGTTCAAGCTGTTTTTTTACCTGCTTAAGCTCGTTCTCTTTTCTTGTCAGGGCAGATTTCTTTATACGGGATTCGAATTTTTTCTTAGTGAGAAGAGACTCTTTTTTGAATTTTTTCTTCTTTAAGGAGTCCAGCTCTTTCTTCAGAGTAGGTATCTCTTTTTCAACTCCATCGAGAAGATTTATGCTGCTCTTCAGTTCAGAAAGCTTTTCTTTTTTCTGCCTTCTCATTTCCCTTAGGCTTTTTATTTTACTGGTTATTTCTTCTGACTGCTTTTCTATACTTTCAAGAGAATTCTTGATATTCTTGGACCTGTCTTCTATAGACCTAAGATCTTTCTCAATATCATTTATCCTGTTTTCTTTCTTATCTTCAATGCTTTTTATCGCCCTAAGTGCGTGTTCTTTCTCTTTGTCAAGCTCATCATTGATAATCTGTATAAATTTATCTATATTTTCATCCATCTTTGTTCACCTCATAAACTGATCACTTAAAGAACAATTTTATACGCATTTAGGCAGAGAATTACGATCATCTGCTCTTTTTTGATCGCTTTTTCTTCTTGCTCTTTTTTGATCTTGGATCGCTTTTTGACTTTCTCAGACCAGCCAGCTTATCCAGCTCTTTAAGTTCCTTGTCTTCAAGCTTCAACAAGGTCTTGGTAAGATTATTTATCTCTGCTTCAAGTTTTTTTGAGTTTCTCATCTGGTAAGTTATCAAAATAAGAACAACTGTTATCTCTAATAGGATAAGTATACTGAATATGCCTAATGCAAATAAAAGTTCAACAAGGGGTATATCCACGCCAAATACGTACATCAGTTTCACCTCTTTTATTGTTTTTTATTATCTTATTTTTTTATAAACCTTTCGAAAATGCATTCATACATCTTCAAGGCTGTGTGCTGTATGGTATCCTGATACAAGATTAAGGTCTCCTGAAGATGTTCTTATTATCTTATCTTCTTTGTACAGCCTGTATCTGATATAATAATCTCCTGCAAAATCATCTGTATATTCATAAGTGAATGCAAACAGTTCTGTCTTTTTCGGGCCTATTTTGTAAGGGCCGTAGATTTCAGATGCTAATGTATTTGGGCCTCCAAACATGGACATGAATAGTCCTGACAATGATGATGAAGGCCTATAAGATACTTCTGGCTCTGAGTTTATGTCAAATTCTACAGAATAATCTCCTTCTTCATCTTCCTGGTTAGATATAAGGATATAGACATCTGCAGTCCTTGTATTATTGTGCACATCAACCAGCACCAGGAATTCTGAGGTGTTTATCCTTATAGGTACCGTCTCCTCATATATTGTCTGGCCGTAGGATTGGAGTTTGAAAGTGAGACCGATCATCCTTTCAGTCCTTACTAATGGAGTCTTTAAGTTTATGTCAAAGTCTATAGACTCTCCAGGCCTTAGTGAATCGTAGCCTTTTGAATCTGAAACACCCCATCTCAAAAGTGCAGGCTCTCTTATGAAATCCTTCAGTATCCAGCCTGTAAGTCTTATGAAATCCCAGCCAAGGATCTTTCTTGGATGCAATATTACAGGGGGCTTTTCTTCTGTCTCAGCCCTGTCAACAGCTACACTTATATTTGAAATGGTTGAATTTCCCCTGTTCGTGAACCTTACTGAAAGTTTTTTATCCTCTCCTGAAAATGCAGAATCAGGAGCCTTATATTCATATCTTGTTATCTTCCTTATCTGGTCAAGCTGCCTGTCTGAATAACGAGGAACAACCCTCTCTTCTCCTGTTTCAGGATCTATTATCACTTCTTCTTCCTCAGGCTCTATCACTTCAGGAGGTGGCATCTCTGGAGGTATTATCTCTGGTAATTCCGGCTCTTCAGGAGGTATTACTATATCAGGGGTTCTTGTTCCACCGCCTCCTCCGCCAGTATCATCTGAACCTCCAAATCCTTCATCTATGCTTCCATCGCAATCATCATCAACACCATTCTCTATCTCTGCAGCTCCAGGATTTATAGAAGCGTTAGAATCATTGCAGTCAACTGGTCCGCAAAGGCCGCCTTCTATCGCATAGCTGTCATTGTCTGCGTCTGTACAAGATATGATATTCAGGGTATTGCTGCAAAGCTCTGCTCCGTCCTGAAATCCGTCATTTGGGGTTATGCATGCCTGCCAGATATCTCCTGCAGAAGTCTCTTGAGAGGAGATCTTGTCTGTCCTGTTATCATACAGGAATTCTATCTGTTCAGGAGACAAGGCTGTTGAATATATCCTTATATCATCAATGGTTCCGTTGAATCCTCTGTCTGTAAACTGATCATCATAACCTATTGTCCAGTTTGCAGGGACAGGCATTATCTCGTTCCACTGGCTTAGGTTTCCGCCACATATCGGCCTTTCAATGCCGTTTATATACATGCTAACGTTATTGTTGCCTGCAGAAAAGTATTTCCATGTCACTGCTATGTGTGCCCACTGACCTTTTGATGAGACTGCTGCAAAATCCACTGCTGCAAATGACTGATAATTGGTTGTGCCTTTTTCAGGCCAGAAGAAAAATGAATTATTGCTTCCGCAGTCGCTTGAGAATGCTATCTCTATGCCTCTTGCACCTGTTCCGTTGGAAGGTTCAAGTATGTTCTTATTTGTTCCGTCATCGTTCTCAAACTCTTCAGGCTTGACCCATGCTGTGAATGTTCCTTCTGAAAGGTTGAAATCAAGCTTTCCCTGTCCCTGCACGATTATACTGTCTGAGTCTGGTCCTCTGTCTTCTCCGTCAAATGAGTATGCGCCTTTTCCATCATAGCCGGCTGTTAATGAATATGCTGCCTTATGGACTCTTGCATCATTGTCCTCTGAATATTCTTTGGCAAAGGTGGAATTTGAAGATTCAAAAGGAAGTATGAGCTCTTCAAAACTGCTGCTGTTTCTTTTCCATGATATAATATTCTTTACAGGATTTGAATCTGAAGTTGACTGATTATAGACTGTAATGTTCTCCTGAGTAAGGTTGGTACCTAAAGACGAATTAAGTATTGGTTTTAATTGTGTCGGAGGATTTGAATCAAGATAGAATATTCTTGTCTCTGATGTATTTGAATTACCTGAATCATCAGAGCAAGTTATATTCCATTGATATGTTCCGTCTGCAAAAGATACTGAATGGGCTGCAGGTGTTGCATTTGGCGATGAAACTGATGCATTTACAGTTCCATCTATAGTCAGATTGCAGTCAAGACTGCTGTCCAGATCGTCTGTAGCTGTCCAGTTGAAAGTTATGCTTGATGATGTTGTATAGTATTCATCATCAGGAGCATTTAGCTGAACAGAAGGAGGAACAGTATCATTGGCACTAGTAAGATTTACAATAAATGTCCTGTTTTCAGTCTGGTTAGAGTTTTCTAAGCTGTCATTGCACCAAACCCAATAGAGGTATTCATCTTCTGTCAAATTGACAACTGTATAATATGCAAAAGTATCTGCATCATTGTTGTTTATGCTCATAGGATATTCTATAACTGCTTTTTCCTCTGGGCCATAGGATATCAGAGAATCTGAACCTGAAAGATATGATGCATTTATCCATGAATGTGAACGGGATGTGTTGGATATCCTTGCTTCATCTATAAGTCCTGGGAATCTTCTGTCTGAATGTGCGTCTTCTCCTCTGCCGATGTAAAGATCATCTGTCTGGACATTTGTACTCTGGTTGAAGTTCAAAGAATTGTTGTCTTCCTGCCCGTCTATATAGAGCCTTACTTTTCCTTCAGATTTATTATAGACAGCTGCAAGATAATACCATGTTTTGGTGGATAATGTTGTGTTTGATATGAGATTAGCATTATTACCTCCATAGGACATGACAAAATCAACAAGATCATCTTTTATCCTAAAACTGTATTGATCATCTCCTGCCCAATTATCATCTCCTTTATCTATTATCTTTTCTTGAGTAGAACCAAGAGAACTTTCTCTGTAGACCCATGCTTCAAAACTTTTACTGCCCAGGATATTCAACGAAGCGTGATTTGAGACTACTATCCTGTCTGAATTGCTGTCAAAATCATAAGAACCATCTATCTTACCTGATGAGTTGAATGATGCATCTGTATTAGTGCCGTTATTGATGCCTGTTGAATCATTTATCTGGCCTGACTGCTCTTCGAGATGATGGACCATAACATACTTGCTGCTCCAGACATCTGATGCATCTTCTGATGCATTGTTTGAGCAGTTATAGTAAAGATATATATAATCTGACAAAGATGGGTCTATCTGAGGGACTTTTACCCAGACAAATGAATCTCCTGAACTATCCCATGACTCCATCTCATGAGACAATAATGTTGAATCATCTGCATCGTAAAATCTTATGCCTTCTTTTCTTGCTTTTGAATAGTTTATATTAGTGGAGTCAAGCTTTATCAATCCAGGGAAATCTACAAGAGCTTCAGAACCCCATGGTGTATTAAATGTGAGTTTTTTTCTATGGGAACAGTTATAATCTGCCCAAGGATCCCAGTTAAGTATGCATGATGACAGATTTTTATCTGCAGTTATGTTTATAGTTGCATAGGTCTTGTTTATGGTAGATCCATTTGAAGGAGTTGGAGCTGTAAAAGTCATATTGATTTCTGAAGGCTGTATCTCCTGGCTGCTTATGCTAATAAATCCTTCAGGATCTATGATGTTCTGATATGTAGTGTTTATCCAGTTGCTGTCCAAAGAAAAGTTCATTATCCTGACTTCATCTATCTGGCCATCGAAATAATCTGTAAGGCCTCTTCCATCAGTCCTTCTAACGCCAATATCAACAGCGCTTGATGTTGAGGCATTTCCAGCTGTTGTGCCTGCCTGAGTTCCATTAAGTTTTCCATCTACGTAGATCTCAAGATCAGTATCTTTTCTTATGCCCACTATATGATACCATGTTCCATCAGTCAACACTGCATCTGAAGTTACTGACTGAACATTATTTCCAGCAATTTCATAGCTAAAAACTCCACTTCCTCCGGCACCTAGAGAAAGCTGATATGTTTCATACTGGCCGTTGTCTTTCTTTTCAATGATAGTCTTGTCTGCAGTTGTTGTCTCTATCCATGCAGAGACTGCTATATGGGTTCCGTTGCCGTTAAGATGATTGCCTGAAATGTCTGTTATATGATCATCTCCTGAGATATTTAATGATCCATCTAAAATGCCTTCTATCTTTTCATCCCCTTCGAAATTTACAGCATTCCCATGGGCAGAATATTTGCTTGAATCATTCCTGTCTAAAGTTCCTGATTCAGAAAGATGCCAAACTCCAAGGAAATTAGAGTTCCACACTGATGATGGATCCTGATTATCAAGGGCAGCAGGATTTCCATAATATATGTATATGGTATTATTGGCTGTTGAATTAAGATAAGGCATATTTACCCAGATCTCAGCATTTTCTGATGTAGAGTCCCATCTTTCTAGTTCATAACTTAAGTTGTTGTTTGATTCGTCTGTGAATCTTATGTCCTCTCCATCTGATTTGGCATCTGAAAAGTTAAAATTGCTTGAGTTAAGCTTTATGAAAAGAGGAAAATCCTGAAGGTCTGCAGCAATCTTATTATCAGATATGACTATCTCTTTTCTGTAATCCCAATCATCATCCCACCAGCTTGATCCTGAGATTGAAGCTCCTGAAGTTTGTGATTGGCCAGAACTGCCTGATGTGCCCATCAAAGGAAGATTTGATGATGAGCCTGATCCTAAAACTGATATCTCCCGGATGTTAAAGATGTTATCATTGAATTCTGAACTTAGAGTGTATGTTTTCTGATCTGGAGGAGTTAAGACTGAATAGCTTATCTCTGCTGTGCGGTTTACATCTTCAATAATCCATTCAAGCTTAAAATGATCATCATCATAGACAGATACCTCTGCTCCGCCTGAATCTGTTATTGTCCAGTCTGAAGGATATATCTCTGCTATGGTCATATCAGGCATGTATCCTGAGACTGATATGTCCAATGTGATCGATGCTTCAGTAGATGAAGGTATGGAATTGTCGCTGCATCCTGCACATGATATTGTCATTTCTACAGATATAGGGCCTGATTCCCCTATGAAATACCCTGTTAAAGATGGATCAACGATTGTTAAGATCAGTATAGTGGCTGATAAAAATATAAGGAACAGTCTGACAGAATAAGGCAGGCTCTGTATATGCCTATACAATCCATCAATATATCTTTTGAATGTCATCTTTTGCCTGTTTTTTTCTTAGTTTTTTTAGATCTTTTTTTAGTGGACCTTTTAGTCTTTTTCTTAAGTTTTTTGGATTTTTTTCTTGCTGATCTTTTCTTTTTTACCTCTGCAAGAGGTGACAACAAGAATATTATGGCTAGAATTATTATCAATATCCACCAATAGCTGCATATATACATAAATCTCCCATAATCTTTTCCAAGGAATATGCAATCTGATATATGGGCTCCATTTTCATAATCAACCTGTTTTTCAGTTTTTTTAGCAGGTTCTGTTTCTATTGGCTCTTCTGTTTCAAGAGTCTCTTCAACAGGGCATTCACCACAATCTTCTGGACAGTTGCTGCAGTCTTCCCCTACTGAAGAGGCTGTTGTACATATCCCATCTCCGCAGTAGATGTCTGAACCATAGGATGATCCAGATATTTGGACAGCTTCTCCTTGTTTAGCTGGTGATATTGTACCTTTTATTCCAGAGTATGTCAGATTTTCTACTTTTATCCAGTTTCCAAGGTCTGTGCAGGTTATACTTCCTTTTGTATAGCCTGCAGAGTTTCCCAGGCAGGTTGTAAAGTCTGTCTCATTATTGCCAGTACAATCATTTGTTATCTGCGCTACTTGAGAGATCTCATCATCTTTTACACATAAGCTTATGAAATTGTTGTCTTGTATGAACAATGTTTTTGTCTCTCCTGGAAGGAGCTGTGATGAAAGATTTACAGCTATCCCTTGATTAGTTCCTGTGTTTATTATCTCTATGGACACTTCAGACAAATATATCTTTGAAGTGTTTGAAAAGTTATGAGTGAAGTTCATGAGAATATTGGCTCCATCATAAAATCCTAATGTATTTGTTCCAGACCAAGAGTTTCCATCTATGTCTGTATTGTTGTTTACTTTTATATCTAAGTTTATTCCTGACTGGGAAACATCATCTTCATTGAAGATAAGATAATCTTCATCATCCGCTTTGTTGTCCTGATCTATATCTTCAAAGATATAGAATGATGCTTTTTCAGTATCATTTGTGTTGTTTGATGAATCTTTTGCTATTATCGTTATGTTGTAATCTGCAATTATAGAGGTATTTGAAAAAGTTCCTGTGTAAAGTCCATTGTTTTTGTTTAAAGTTATAGTCTGGAATGATGTGTTCCAGGTTATGTTTGCCTTTACTTCAGTTATGCTGTCATAATAAGGATCTATAACTGTTGCGTTTATGCTTATTGTTGAGTTTTGCGAGAAGTTTTTGTTGTTTGGCTGGACATTTGTTACACTTGGATTTGAAATATCTAATATATTGAAACTTCCGCTTGTTGTATTGCTGTTTCCTGCATTGTCTGTTGCATTTATAACTATGTTATAATTTCTAGGGAGGAGTGTTTCCTGGAAGTTATTTTTGTAATACCATTGTGTTCCATTGAAAATTAACTGGATAGTTGTTTTTGTTGAATTTGGGTATGTGATTGTTGCTGTAACTGTTGCATTTTCATTGGTTTCTATATTGAATGGAACTGTATCATTTTGATTATAGTTTCCTGATGGAGTTGTTATTGTTATTGATGGCGGAGTTGAATCAATACAGTTGTTATCATTGCTGTCTGTATCTCCATCACAGTCATTATCTAATGTATCTGCGCAAGAGGATTCTGGATCTTCATAGTTTGCTATTCCTGTGTAATCATTCTGCCATGAGCCTGCTGTGCATGATTTTTTAGAGCCGATGCATACTCCTGCCTGCTTGTCATTGTTTGGAGGAGCTTCTCCTGAGCCGTCTGCTGTTGTTCCATTGCAATCATCGTCAATACCATTGCAGATATCAGAAGCAGCAGGGTTGATGGATGTATTAGTGTCATTGCAGTCATTTCCCTGTACTGTTGTACAGTTTATAGGGACGCAGTTGTATGTACTGCAGGAGCCGTCTGATGTAGAGTCTATGTATGTGTCTGTATCATTATCGCAGTAATATGTTAATGTTGGGCAGACTCCTCCTTCGTCTATGTTAGTATCGCAGTTGTCATCTACATTGTTGCATGTTTCATTTGCTCCTGGGTTGATGGATGCATTAGTGTCATTGCAGTCATCTCCATCAAAAGCACATCCATCTGAAATATTGCAATTAGGACATACTCCGTATCCATCTCCATCATCGTCATCACACACAGCTGTCTGAAGTGTTGTAAAATTAAAATATCCTGTTGTGTTGCAGTTGTTATCTGAATCACATGAAGTTACATTGTAATAGTATAACGTGTTGTTAGTTAGTGATGTTAGTTGGATAAAATGGCTGGTTGTTGAGTCATCTAATGGTTCTGTTGTTCCTAAACTTGTTGTTGTTCCATAGTTTACACTTGAATTTGCTAATTCGTTAGTGTTCCATGTTATGTTTGCTGATTGGTTTGTTATATCTGTTGCGTTTACATTTGTTATTGCTGGAGATGTCATATCAGTTACATTAAAACTCTCTGAAGTAGAGTTCTGATTTCCAAAAGTATCGTTTGCTTTCAAATATATATCATATGTTCCTTGAGATGTAAGATTAGATGGATCAAGGGTTATAGAGCCGGATGATGATGCAGATTCATATAATATTGTCCCGTTTGGATATGTAATGTTGAATAAAGCTGTATCCAGATTTGTATCTGATGCAGTCCAGTTTATGACAATAGAATCCACATTAAACTCTAAAACTGATGTATTCTTCCATATGCTTAATGACGGATCTGTGTTGTCTGCTTGGCCTATTGTTCCGCCTGATACAAAATTGTTCATGTTCATCAGATTGTTATAATCAGCTTTTAGCCATGCGTCAGAACGCTGAACCTCTGAAAATCGTACTTCAGAGTATATGCCATTTGCACAGCGATTACTCGCACGATTAACGTTGACACGCCATGCATCGAACAGTGAATCACCGCCATTATCATACGTCGTACCGTAAGCAGTACCGTCACGCCAGAATTCCAGAACGTGACTACTGTTTTGCGTCATGGCATAATAATGCCAGTCTGTGTCCTTAAAATTAGTCGATAATTCCCAACCAGTGCCATCATCCTCGGTGCCCCTATAGGATAATCCGTATGAGTTAAAGCTATTGAGAACTGAATGATCTACCTGCCATGTGTTCCTATTGGTTGACGATCTGCCTGTATTAACAGTCGATACATATCCTGCAGCATGAACATTGGCAATTGACGTAACCTTAGTAAGAGCTTCCCACGTTACCTGTGAAAAAGACTCCTCACTTGCAAATTGGTACTCTGCATACCGCCCCAGAGTTGCATCATCTGTATTGCCATCAAACTGCCAAGCATACCCAACACCACCAGTAACTCTTGTTACACTGCCTGTTCCACCCGCAACAATAGCAAGGTCATCACCGTTGCTTGTCCGATCCTCAGCATCCCCAGATGTTGCCTCTTTGAAGATGTACACAGCCCTATGGTCGCTGTCATAAGCATTATACTGACCGTAAGTGCTTCCTGCTGAAGGCTGTGAAGCTGTACTGTTTCCCCAGTACATCCATATAACTGTATCTTGTGTACTTGATACATTGGGGACAAGAACTGCAATCTCCATGTCTGCAGAAGAAGGATCATTGTCTGTAGAAAATGTCCTTATATCTATGGCTAACCTGTTTTCTCCATCATCTGTAAATCTTATGTCTCCTCCTCCATTTAATGCAGAAGAGTTTCCATCAGCATCAAGAGGGCTGTTGGATGATTGCAATCCACTTACATTGTGAGTTAAGATCAAAGTCCAATTCTTAAGGTCTGAATCTATATAATCATGATCAATAGTAAAGTTCATCCTGTGAGGGAATGATAGGTTCCACCATCCTGATTCTCCAAATCCTGGATCATCTGGAGTCAATGTAAAGGTATATTCCTGCCCTTGAACAAGATTGTCTTTAAACAATATCCATTCTCCGAAACAGGATTGTTCTGTAAAATTCCATTCCCTGCATTTGTATAATTTTGTACCTTTTGCTGTTACTGTAACTGTGGCATTTGTGAAGTTTAGGTTTGTAGGGTCAATAGCATAAAGTTGCAGGTATCCTGGGTTTTTTTCTGTTTCAGTCAGATCATCAAGATTTATATCCTCAGAAAATGTTTCATAAAACTCCATCTTTTTGAACTCTATCTCTTTTACAGGATGTTCTGAAGGCTTTACTTTTATATTGTATTCTCCTTCATCGAGTTCTATTGGTTCTTCGCTTTGCTTTACTGCTTTTGTCTCATCTGTCAGGCTGTCTATTATCTCCATGTCTGCATCAACAGTATTGTTTCCTGCATCTTTTACTGCAGAAGTTATGTTTACTTTCCTTGCCTGACCCAACTCAAAAGCTTCTGTATGTGAGCCAACTAAGATCCTGAAATATTCATTGTTATAATCACGTATCTTTAATGTTACTCTCTCATGGCCTACAGACATATCTTTATCCAGAGTGTAATTTTTTATCCTTCCTTTTACAGATATAGGCAGAAGCTTATTGTAATCATGATGGAATATTACTGTCAATATTTTTGTCTGATCATCATAAGAAGTTGAGTCAAGTATAGCGTCATATCTTGCGTCTTCTTTAATCTTTTTACATAATGTGTAATCTGTACTATTTAATGTATCCTCTTTAGCTATGAAATATCCTGTTATATCTGAAGTGAAGAGATATACAAAAGATAATACTAAGAATAACGCTAAAACAGCTAAAAAAATATTTTCATTTCTCTTGATAGAGTATTTTTTACGGATTTTAAGATTTAACACCTTACAAGCACCTCTTTCTTATCGTATCTGCATCTCCAAATTTTGAGGAACTGTTCTACTTCATCAGCATCTTTTTCAGGAACAAGAAGAACAGCCCTTCCAAGCTGAGTGATATTAAACTCTTTTACAACTCCTGACTTCCCATCACGCCCCTTAAGAGCATAATAGAATCTTACCTTATCTTTTTTCAAAAGATGTTCGGTCGAGTAACTAAATAGAAACATAGGTGAATACTTTTTTCTTTCTAAAATAACCTCTTTTTCCCCGCTCATTTAGATATGTTATACTAGTTAACTTAATTCATATATAAATCTTTCTATGTTATATAGGTTAACAATAATATAGAGGAGAAAGAAGTAAAATCCACTTTGTTATATTGGTTAACCTAAAATTATTAAATAGTCTTTAATGTTATATTGGTTAACAAAAAAGATATCTCACTTTTCAACAGAGTATATTATCTTGTCAAGAAGAAGTATTGTACCTTTTTCAACATCAAAAACAAAGTCATAAGTGCAGCCATTCATCCCAAAAAGAGCGCAAGTGTCGATGCATTCGTCTTTGAATTCAAGACCTTCTGTGTTCTTTACAAAATCAACAAATACTTCTTTATCCTGTCCATGCTTTTTTTCCTCTTCAAGAAGAGCTGCAAATGCCTGGATATCTTTAGAATATTGATCCTCACATCTCTGGTCAAATTCAGGAAGAATATCTTCTCCTTTTAATGAAAATATTATGTCATCAGATGCTAAAAATGGATTGCTTTCTGTATCGCCTGTCTCTTTTACAGCAAACCCTGTTATAGCAGAAAGGCTTGGCTTTTCCTGTTCATTGGAATATATAAGATATGATTCTTCCTCATGCTTCAGATATATGTTTACAGAGCCTTCTCCGACTATCTTTCCAGAGACCATCATGCTTTTAATAGGAAGAGGCTGTGAGTCTTTAGAAGAAAGAGAGTATACCTGATCATCAAGAACGATTACTTCCAGATCTTCCATTGAGTAGAGTGCAGGAACATGCCCTGTCACTGAAGGCTTTGATACAAACAAGAATGTAAAAGTAAAAGAAAGGAACAAAAAAACAGCTATCACGCTTGCCTTTTCCCATCTGTTAAGACTATCTAATACCATCTTAAAAAAACCATCTTTTTTTATCTGTATGGGGCTTTATGTTTTTTAATCTTTTGTTTATCTTATCAATATCTTTTTTCCTTGCAGATTCTTTTAGTTTTTTCTTGAGTTTGTCTATCTCTTTCTGCATAGAATCTATCTCTTTTTGCTTTGCAAAATCCTCTTTTATAGACTCCATCTCAGAAGAGAATCTTTCAAAAGAAGATTCAAGCTTTTTGCTTAATTCTTTGGATTCCCTGAACTCAACATACTGTTTCTGGAACTCATTGAAAAGCTGCTCTGTCTTGACTGAATTTTTTTCTATATCTGCATCCAGTTTTTCCAGCTTTCTCAGCTTATCGTCCATCTTTCTGTCAAGTCTTGAGACTTTGCTGTAATCAAAATGCTGTATCTTTGATTTCATATGCTTCATCTCCTGGACAAGCGTCTCCTGTATTTTTTTTATAGAATCGAGATTAAGCTTTATGGAATGTATAGAAAGATCATTGTTCTTGAGCTTCTCTATAAAATCAGGCTTTATCGTCTCAAGAAGGGCATCTTCTTTTTTTGAGGATATCTCAAGGTCTGTCTCTTTTTTCTGAAGGTCAGAGATTGCCTGCTTAAGCCTGCCTATCTTCTCATTGATGTTGTTAAGGTAAGAGTCCTGATTGTCCTTTGCACTGTTTAGATATTCATATTTTGATTTCAGTTTTTCTATGTCCTGCAGCATCTCTTTTTTCTTCATGTTTTCTGATTACCTCTCTTTTCTTTGCCATATTCATCGATTATATCTGCTATATCCTGGTCTGATCTTTTATCAGAGGATGGCTGTTTTTCTGGCCTGTTGTTTTCTTCTTTAATCTTTTGAGTGGACTTGTCTCTGTCTTTTTTGTTATTTCTTCTGGAGCCTGTAGTTTTTCTTTTCTTTGAGCTGAACTTCCTGTTAACTTTGGGGATAAGGCTTTTTAAGTATATATCAGCAACGTCAAACTTGCATTCATCTATCTGTTTTTCTGCAAGTTCAAGCTCTACCTTAAGGTCAAAGAGATTCTTTCTTCTTGAGCTCATAGAGCTGATCTTTGACTTCAGTTCAGAGATTATCCTGCTGTAGCGGATGTATCTCTGGAGCTTCTCTTTTTCAAGACCTTCTATTGAATGGCGTACCGGCCTGAAAGCCACGAAGTAAGGCTTGCCGTTGTTATATGAACTGTTGTTGAACAATCCTGTCCCGGTAGGGGATTTATAGATTGCCCTCAATATCTCCTCTCCATACTTGTCCTTTACTCTCTGCATATCTTCTCTGTCGTTTGTTCTCATCTGGACCTCTGTAGATATGTTTGACTCTATAGGGCCAATAAGGTCTTTTGTTACCTGAGATATCAGAACTATTCCTATGCCCCATTTTCTGAATTCCCTTACAGCCCTTTCAAGCTGAGTGTATGCTGCTTTTGAGCCTCCAAACTTAGGCAGGAGCCTATGGACTTCGTCAAAGACTAGAAGTGTCTTAAGCTTACTGTGCTCTTTAGGCTGTTTTTTGAATATGTCCTTTATAGTTGCTGAGATGAACCTGTTAAGTTCTTTTGGCTCCAGCTTGTCAAGAAGGATTATATTCAGGCTGCTGCCAAGGCTACCTATATCAAGGGGTTTTCTTGGATGTTCTATGCGATATATGCTGCTCTTGAACTGTTTTGCATCCTGTTTTTTCATTCCAAATTCAGGATATCTCTTAAACATGTCCTTTGAGCTGCATCTTTTTGCAAATCCTGTCCATTGTGATGTAGGGTCAAACACTATCACCGAGACGCCATTGTCTACAGCTTCTTCCACTATGACCTGTGCTGCTATGGTCTTTCCGCAGCCAGTGGATCCTGATATCAAAGAGTGTGTCTTGAGATCATCCGGGTAGAGGTATGCATAACGGTCTTTTTCAGCTATCTTTCCGATAGCAAGAGAGTTCTTCCCTTTTTTAGGGAGAGATGAGCTGTCTATACTCAACGAATATCTTCTTCTCTGGGCAAGCTTGACTCTTGAAAGGATGAACACTATCCAGAGTACAGACAAGAGCAAAGCTAACAATGCAAGTATGCCTTTTTCTATGTTAAATATCTTCTGGGCATACCATGGGACATCTACCTTGAATTTTGCAAACAAAGGTATCCTCTTTCCTTTGAATTTTGCATCTATATTAAGGACGTATGTTCCTGTCTTAAAATTATCAGGGATGTCCAATTCCTTAGGGATTGAAAGAGCATTCTCAAGGGTTATGTTTTCCTCTTCATAGATAACTTCGTTTTTCTGCTGGCTTAGGTTTGTTATGTCTGTAGATGCAGCTCCTGTCAGATAACCCATATAATCTGTGTCTAACCCCATGACAAGATATTTAAGGAAAACATCTTCTGGATCTTCTGTAACCAAAGGTGCTTTTCTTAGGTTAAGCTTAAATCTTAGTGTATCTCCTGGGTTTATCTTTTGGGTAAGTATATCAACATCTATGTCTAAAGTTTCAAGTTCGGGCTTTTCAAGATTTTTTATGACCTTGAATGTAATAGGTATTTCTTTGTAGCTTGTGGAAGATATCAGCATCAAGGAGCCATAATATTTGCCTATCGGCTTATTGGCTAATGCAAGAAAATCAAGCTCTTTTTCTCCTGGAGGGACCATTATATATTCAGAATCAAGCAAGATAGAATCTTTTAGCTCTTTTGACAGTTCTGCCTTAAGGAATACTGTCTCATCTTCATTGTTGGAGAGGGTTATCTTTATGTTCCTGAACTCGTCCTCCTGCAGCTCTATGAAGAGGTCTTCGATATCTGCATTGAAATCGTCCTGCTGCTCAGTTATGTTTGTCAATCTTTCAATCTCAGCCTGAAGCTCTCTTATCTTTCTAGAACTGCCTCCACCTCCTCCCCCGCCTCCTGAAGAAGATGTTGAAGAAGGGCATGTTCCGCAGTCAGACTGACAGTTGGCGCATGACTCTCCTGTGTTGCAGAGATTATCTCCACAGTAAGGGGACAAGGAGATGGTTACTATTGCTGATGAAGTTGAGCCTCCATCTGAGGCAGTTATGTTTGCATAAGTTATTCCAGTGTCAGACAGAGTGGAGTTCCACTGGCCTGTTGAATTTAAAGGATGTGTAAAGTTTATTGTTATATTGTCATTGTTAGGGTCTGATACAGAATATGATAGGTCTACTATATCTCCTGCATCTCCAGTGTAGTTGGAATATTGTATTATTGGTGCTTGATTTGATATGTTGAATGAGCCGGATGTTTTTATAGCATGGCCTGTTATCACAGTAAAAGCACTTGCAGTACCAGCCAGTATAATTATAAGTACAATATATAACAGTTTGTTTTTTGTTATCATTTTTTCTTGAATTTCAGCAAAAATCCTTTTTTATGTTTTTTAAAATCTAGCTCCATGCCTTTTTCTAATTCTTCATATTCGGCAATAAGTTTAGGAATAGTAACTACTAGCTGTCCTGATGGAAGTTTTTGTATCTTTACCATACTATTATTTTAAATATTAAATTTAATATTTTATTTATTAATTATTATAATATTTTATTTAATAGTATAAATATGTTTCGATTATTGAATCTAATCAAACAAGGTTCTAAAAAATCCAAATAGTCTGCTGATCAGACCTTTGCCTTTGTTGTATGCTATGAATGCTCCTGTGGGAGTTGATTCCTTCTCAGAATATTCAAATTTTACAGAGTTTTTATCTGATGTCGAGGAATCATATGCTTTGACTTCTGCTGTGTATATCCCATAATCCGATAACTCTGTCTTGTATATGTATAATGCTTCTGTTCCAGAAGATGAATCAAGTTCAGCAGGGCTGAATTCTTTTATTATGGAACTATCTTTTGACAGCTGCACCTCTACATCTTCTATATCCTTAAAACTGTTCTGATCAGAAACCTTTGCCTTGACTGTCAGAAGATTCCCATTTATGTCTGTTGTTACAAGTTGAACATCTATAGGAGAATTTTTTATATCTACGCTTGCTGTAGATGATATTGCTGAAACAGAAGGCATAAGCAAGATTAAGATCAAAAAAAACCTGATCATTTTTTCTTTTTGGCTTTTTTAGGAGTTTTCTTTTGTTTAGTATCTATGGTTTTCTTATCAGCACTACCTTTCTTTTTCTTTATGATGTAAAGTATGATATATGCTGCTGCTATAAATGCAACTGCTATAAGGACTATCATAAAAACTGAGATAGGCTTTTCAGGTTCTACAGTCATATTTTCTCTTTCTCTTTCAAGGACAACATTCACTGTTATCGGAAGACCGCATGTATCTTTCTTTACTGAAGTTCCTGCTGCACTTGAAGAAGGCTGGCAGGAAACGCAGAAATTCTGCACATATGTTCCTATGTTTTTAGGAGCTGTAACTGTTCCATAAACTTCTTTTATAGAACCTGCAGAGACAATTATAGTATCTTCATCAAACTCAACATCCAAGGCAGTATCTTCTTCTATAGAAGGAATGCATTCCATATCTTCCTGACTTTCTATCGCCTGGACCTGGAACTTGAAACGCCCTGATTCTCCTTTCAGAAGATTAAGTTCTGAAGGAAGAGGATTTGTTACACCTGCAAAAGCCAGCTGTGAGAGTATTATAAGTCCTATGATGATATATATTATCTTTGTTTTCATCTTTACCTCTATGATATTGTTATTGTTATTGTTGCATTATAAGTTCCTGCCTGAAGTCCAAAAGGCGGAGCTATATGATAGTAAGTGTCAAGAGTCTCATCTAAAGCAGGGTTATCGCATGATGATGATGAGCATACCTGAAGGCCTGAAGCAGGCTCAAATGTCCTTTGTGTTGAGTCTAGATAAACAGGAGCGATAGTGCCTGATTCTGATGAATATGAATTGTCATCATCTATCTGCATATCTGTTCCGTTCAATGTCCATGTATCTGTGCCTGAAGTTGGATCAGAGATATTCCATTGTATATTCAGATTGTCATTTCCCCAATTGGTCATAGTTGCCAATGAAGTGCCGTCATTCCACTGACCAAGTGAAGGGGATCCATCTCCCAGAGTTATAATTGAAGGATAATCAACTGCTTTTACAGTTCCAAACTCCCATGAGGAACCGATCTCTGGATCTGCAAGCCTTTGACCTGCCTGGGAGGAAACATTTGCATAAATCTTATAATCTGAGTTTGGAGACTGGAAAAATTCAGGGCCATCTGTCTTGTTTGCTGAAAAAGTATAAGTACATTCAGAACCTGACCTTTCTATAGAATCAAGCTCCCAGCTGTAGTCTGCTGTTGAAGGGAAGCAAGAGCCTGTATCAAGACAAAGGTAGATATAAGCTGTGCTTGATGTATCGCAGTCATTATCTGCATCTTCTGCTGTTACTTTTACAGCGACTGCCGCATTTGAGTGTTCTATAGGTGTTAAAGCACATGAAGAGGAAGTGCAGCTTGAATATGCTCCACCATTGTCTGTCATTGAAATATCTGTGATGTCTGGGAGAGAGTCATATAATGTTAATGTTGTGTTGTAATAATCTGAAGTTCCTCCTGTGTTTCCGTCTGTGGTCCAGATGCTTGCATAGACTGTGTTGTTTGCATAATCTCCTGAAGGAGTTCCCCAGGGTATTGCAGAATCTACTGTCTCTCCTGCTTTGTCTGCATTGTCATTTGATTCATATGTTCCATCTCCATAAGATGTTCCCACTCTTATATGATATGTTAGGGAATCTGCAGGCCAATGATCATCTGTTCCGTCATCTGCATCTGTAGCTGTCCATGACAGGGTTGGTGTTGGATTATGAGTTGATAAAGGGGATAATGATGAGGGTGTGGATGGGATGCTGTTTATAAGATTAAAGCTTGTATCTAATGGTGTTCCGTTTTCTGAACCATCATCAGGAGTTAATCTTAGATAATATGTTCTGCTTGTTCCTGAATGAAAAATGCCTGATACTGCACTTACATCATCTGAAGAAGATGTTGAAGAATATGCATCACAGTTGTTTGAGTCTCTTTTTCCTGAAGATGTTGCTATGCATATATGTGTTGTTACATCATCTCCATCATTGTCAAAGGTTGCCCATCTTAGATTAGGAGTTGAATCATGAGTATCTGGTGTTCCTGCTGAATCCCAGCTTGAAGCTCCGTCCTGTACTTCAAATCCTGAAATTGATGGGGCAGAATTTGTTATAGTCACTGAAGAACTGTTTACAGCAGTTCCTGCAAGACCATGCTGATCTTTTGGAGTTATCTCACAGATCCATTCTTCATCTGCAGCAGTGTTTGAAGAATCTATAGTTACAGTTGTAATGCCTCCCTGCAACACTCCGTCTTTATACCATCTGAATGTTGATGAGCCTTCTGAATCAGTATCTGAGTCAGAGAAACTATATGTGCATGTAAGATCTTGGGATGAGGATGGGGTTGAAGGTGATATCTCTACAGAGCTTGCTGATGGAGCATGATTTACATAAAATGTATGGGAATATGAAGATGAGCATTGTCCTGGGCATGAGTTGTCATCTGGAGGGCAGTCGCAGACAAAGAAATATGCTGTATTTGATGTTGAGTCTGACTGCTGGGCAGTATATGTGCAGCTAAGAGATGAATCGTCTGAATATGTTGAATTGTGCTCGTTGCAGTATTCATCTGCTGTGCATGTTCCATCTGTATCTATAGAATTTGTACTGCATACTCTTAAATTATGAGCGTCTTCTGAATCAGTATCTGAATGAGAGGACATTGAGAAAGTTATTGTTTCTCCTACATCTTTGTCTCCGTCATTAGATGCATCTGATGTCTGGCCTGAGATAGTGGGAAGAGCATCTGTCAGTGTAAAAGAGATTGATGTGTTTGCTGTTCCGTTGGTTGTCCCATCATTTGGAACAAGTTTAACATAATAGTTTCTTGAAGCTGTGCCCCATGTATAATCCCAGTTTGATTCTAGTTGAGTAAAAGCATACTGGGGATCTGCATCTGGACCTGTATTGACAACATCGCAGGAATCATCATCTGTATCTGCTGAGATGCATATATAAGTAGAGATAGGATCTCCGTTTACATCTGAACCTTCTGTCCATGAGAATATCTGGGACTTGTTATGGGTTGTTTCTGGAGTCCATGAAGAAGGGGCTGGAGGAGCAGAGTTTCCCACATTAAATGTTCCTACAGGGGATTCTGTCTCAGCGATAACAATAGGAAGAATAAAAATAAACAATAAAGCTATAGTTATCTCTTTTTTCATAATATACCCTCTTTATTTTTTGTTGATTAGGTTATTTATATACTTTTTGTTTTTTTTTCGGCTGCTTTTTGGTTATCCTGCTGTCTTTAGCTTGTTTTTTGCCCTGTTATGGACTGTCCAGATTGTTTTTTCATCTCTTTGGATAATGTCTCCTATATCATGATATGAAAGATCATAATTATCTTTTAAGTATGTTACTGTTGATTCCAAGATGCTTAAATTGGTATTTAATGCTGATACAGGGATGTTGTATCTTGTCTCCTCTGCTTTGAGTTTTTCAGGGAGTTTTTTTACAGCATTTTTGTATGCCTGCCATACTGTCTTATCGGATCTTCCCAACAAAGCAGCAATCTTCTTATAGCTGTAATCAAGATTTTCCTTCATATATTTTACCTCTGTTTCCAAAGGGGAAAGTTTTTTGTTGAATATTGAACAAGGGATCGAGATGTCCTGCTTGAGCTTATTTATCAGGTCTGCAGCAGGAAGATGGTATCTTTCCTTAAGCTTGTTAAGCAGAATCCTGAAAAGCTGGAAATCTTCATCATCCTGAAGCCTGGCTTTATTAAAATGCTTTGCTGTATCCTGTTCTTCTTGTTTTTTCATCTAATCGCTCTTTATATCAATAGTGTTATTGTATGTTTGCGCTTTTGTTTCAGAAGGTATTGTTCCTCTGAAGTATAATGAAACTGTTTCAGCAGGAGCTAAATTGTTTAATTCCTGGATCTGCAGATATCCCGAGGTTATAGATGTGAAACTGTCTCCTGTATCTGAGTAAGTTGCGTTGCTGATGCTTATGTTGTATGAAGAATCTGAGACACCTATGAAATCTGTTCCTCTTATGCTTATGTTTATAGGTGTATTCCCTGTATTTTTTATAGTTAAAGGATAAGCTGTTGAAGAATTGATATTTTGGCCTGGAATTCCAGTGAAATTAATATTGTATGAGCTTATCGAGTGGGCTGTTAAATCATTATAATAATAGCTGGAATTTTCATTGTCTGTTGAGCCAGTTGAGTTTATATCGATGCTTATGTTCCAATAGCCTGGATTCCTGAAGTATTCCATGTCCCACTCTGCTGTGCATTGCGTTATCCCTGCAAGCTGCTGTATCTCTCCGGTTATTATAGATAATGTAGGGACTGTATATGAACCTGAAGAGTTCCAGATACGGATACTGCATGCATCTATCTCTGATGAATTTGTTATGTTTGCTGCTAAGTTTACAGTTACATTTGAGGATTCTATAGGGTTTATCTGTGTTCCATCTGTGAATTCATCATCATCAGGAGTTATTGAGATTGAGGTTATGTTTAAGGTTGAAGTTAAATGGCTTCTTTTTGATATGGAAAGATCATCTATTTCTAAAGAGCCGAAATTCGCGCTGTTAAGTTCATCAAGATATATCCTTACTGTATCAAGAGAAACATCATTGTCAAAGCCTATATCACTTTCCTGCAGCTGCCCATCTATATATACATCATAAGAATAATCGCTTATATCCACTATCACGCTTATAACTGCATCATTATCGCTTACAACTGCAATCTGATTAACAGAAGCTCCATTTACATAACCAAATCCTTCATGATCATCCATACCATGGTCAGGGCCAGCCCATTTTAGATTAACTCCAACTCCTGCATTGTCATCTCCTTCTGAAAACTCGCTGCTTTTTCCAAGCTGCATAAATGCTTCATACCAGCTTTCACTGCCAGTCCTTTCAAAATCAAAGACAAATGTCCAATTTAATGTTCCTGATGACTGTTCTGTAAATGAGTGAGAAACCAACGGCTGATGGTCATTATCATTGGAATCAAAGCTAAGCCTGTTTGAATCTATCTTTGCCTCTGCTCCTGACAAGCTGTCTGATTCTGACCAGCTATTTCCGACAGTATTGCTATTATCCCTGTTAAAATCATCTGAGAACAGGCTGCTCCATTCTGATGGAGTTCCATTTACTGTGTAGTTCATGGTTGGAGAGGAATTATACATGTTATTTGAACCGTTTCCATAAGCACCCCAATAATACTCATATGTCCCGCTTGAGGGCATATCTACTGACACTGAATATTGGCTTGAGATGATAGAAAAGTTATCAAAGTGAACTTCGCATAATGTTCCTGCATTATGGGATGTTTCTATAATGCCTACATCCTGTGCTGCAGCTGCAGAGGATAATTCAACAGTATCTACTGTTGTCCAGCTTATTCCATCTGTAGAGCATTCTCCTGTAAATGTTGTTCCTTGTTTGGTCAACCTAAGATGCATAGGGTATGTGCCTGAGCATGCTGCATCACTGCTATAATCAAGATATCCATTATCATCTTCATCAGCCTGCAGCCTTACACTGTTTCCAGGTGTAACTGCTACAACAACATAACCTGCTGAACTTCCACTTTGGGTCATGTCATTTCTTGCAGTTATTCCTGCTTTTGCCCAATCATCTGTGTCTTCCTGGGATGCTACAATAACTTCTGCAGTCCAGTCTCCTGAGATATCATCTTTGAATACTGCGCCGTATCCATCATCCCCTGTCCAGATATCTTCTCCGTTTGCGTCTATTATAAGCTCCCCCTCTGATTCTGAAAAGCTTGTTCCGCTGATGCCATCTGCATCATGGGTTTCCCAACTATCATCTATACTTCCATCGTCGAAAGTATCTTCTGTATATCCTTCTGCAGAATGGTTTTGTCCATCTATGTAAAGGAAAACAGTGCCGTTTGTAGATTCAACAGTTACATTAAATACAGCTATTCCTGAATCTGTTAATGCGCCATTATTGTCTTCATAATTACTAAATTTTGGATAGTTATTGTCAATACAGTCAGATGTTGAACTTGTATCTTTTACATCGGTATCATTGATATTTCCGTTAGTGTCTTTAGTATGTATTGTGATATTATAACTTATTCCGCAACTTAGATCAGTATAATTATAATGGTTGTTTGAAGTATTCTGTATATTAACTCCATCCAAGTATATGATGTTTTCACTGAAGTCTTCATCTGAAGGATTTATCCATGTCCAGTATATCCAGTCAGTTCCTTTGCTTTGGTTGTTTAGGCCTGTTATTGAATCAGGGAGATTTGAGCATGAACCAGTCTGATAGCTATAATAGGTTGTATTTGATGCTTCTCCGCAATTATTTTCATCATATTGTGTCCTGTTTCTTTCCTGGCTTATCGTATCATTCTCATAGCAGACAGATGTGTTATACCAGGGGGTCCAGGATGTGTTTACAAGGCTTGTAATACATGAGCTTATAGTAAGATCAATACTTGGATCGTAATAATCTGAATAATTATTGCTGCCGTTTAAATCAATTGCTCTGCATTTCAAGTCAATATTTGATTGTTCTGTGATGTTTGAAATGTCCCATGTATGTGAACTTCCATCTGTATGGTTTCCAAGATTATGCCATGAATAACTGCTTGTTGAAGCAGGCTCAAATGATGCTATTATTCCTGTTCCTCTGTAATTATCAGTCTCTGAGCCTCTTGCCCTGAACTGCCTGTTTGTCTGAGAAGATGTTGAAGATATCCAATAAGCTGTAGCTAGGACTGCAGAGCTTGGGTTGTTGCTGTCAGTGGCCTCTGTCATCTCTATTTCAGGGCTTAATCCATCGTCGCTATCTTCTGTGGGATTAGTATCCCAATCGTCATCATTATATGAACCTCCCCTGCCGCTTGCTGCTCCAAAAACAACTATGCCATCTTGAGGGATATCTATCACTGCAGGATATATCTCTGCCTCTGCAGCACTTGTATCTTCAATTTGGCTGTCATATGGGACGCCATCTTTTACATTATAGAACACCAAAACATCCATTGCCCATCCTGAATCACCGCCACTGTAAGATATTGTCTGGCTTCCTGACAGGCTGCCAAGATCAGATTCTGTAAAGTAATGCATTTCCTGGTGATTCCCTGCTCCAACATCATTGTCTGCTACTTTTAACTGATTAGCACTATTTCCGCTTATTGACACAGTTCCCTGGAATGAAGATCCTGGAGTAGATTCATCATCAAGAATTGCAACAACCAATCTGTTGTTTCCTGGCTCCCCTATATCAATAGTATGAGAAGTTCCTGTACTTCCGCTAGCTCTTTGAAATTCTATTGTAGAAGAGCTTCCTTCTGATGAGTTGTATTTACCCCACAAATTATATATTATTGTATCATTATCAGAATCTGTTGATCCAGAACATTGTATTTCAACATCTTCGTAGAAGGTATCATTGCAAGTTCCGCCATTGCAAGTTATTGAAGTTGGTATTGTAGGGGCTTGATTTACTTTATCAACTATAGTAATATTTACTTTCTCAGTCTGATTACTGATCGAAAGATCGCTTGTCAAATTTGCATAAACAAAAAATTCATAAGTCGAGTTTGCAGTTCCAGTTGCATTTACCCAAAAAGTTACTAACTCTGATTCATCATCACTTAAATTAATTGTATAAGGATTACTTGATTTATTTGTATAAAAAGGATTTCCAGAACCTACAGGAATTATCCCTTTTCCTGAACCACCATCATAAGTCCATCTCACATAAAGTTTTGGAGCAAGAGAACTATCATCATTGAAATCCTCAATATCTTCGTGTCTTCCATCTCCAGAAGTTATTCCCCTAATCTCAAAACCCATGTAATTTCCAATTTCCCAATCTTGCTTGTCAACAATGTGCTGAACTAGATCAGTAATATCAGAAGAGTCTTGCCAACCTTCTGAAAATCCATCTTCAGGAATACTCCAAGAAACAGTCGTCCCCCAATAACTCCTATCTCTAATGTCATCAGCATCACCATTGAAAGCAGAAACATCATCATTATCCTCAACACTGATCCTTGCAGTGTAAGATCCATCATCGCCATAATAGTCGTCTTCACCAATGTATAGAGAAAGATAAGCCTCATCTATAGTGGCTCCCTGAGGAATATCAGGATCAAACTGATAACCACCAACATCCCACCAATCTGCATCACCAAAATAATTTGAATTAATGCTTCCAGAATCTCCATCATCCCAAGCATCACGATTATTAGCATCAATTTGAAATGTGTCAAATTCTTGAGGATCAAGAGTAACATTAATTTCACCACAATCTCTACCAGAGCAAGAAACATTGACCGTAAACTCATTAAATTCGTCCTTTGTAAAATTACTATCACCCACTGGATCAACTAACTCAATCCCTATACTTGCATTTATAGAATTCTCTCCAACACAACTAATTTCAACATCATCAATATATGTTTCATCATTTGAATAACTCACATAAGCCTCGAATCTCATTGAAAAATCATCTGCTAAATAACCATCTAAATCTATTTCAACATCATGCCAATTAATATCATCATCTCCATCTTCAACATACCAAATTTCATTATTCCAAGAACCATCATAAATATCTAAAGAAAGTTTATCTTCATCCTCATAACTAGATAAATAATAAGAAAAGCTCAAAGTACAGTTAGTTTGACCAGATAAATCTAAACTATTTGTAAGAGTTATAAATGAACCTTCATAATTCCACCATTCAGAATCTCCATCAGCATGTGCAGAATAAGAACCATGTCCAGAATCAGGAGCAGGATCTGTTCTCCATTCATTATCTCCAGATTCAGTCCAGTTGCTCAAGCTATTGTGCTCAAAATCATCATAGAATAGTACGGTTGAAGATTCTGCTGCTGAATCATATGTTACATTAAAAAATAAAACATCCCATGTGGTTGTTTCTGTTGAGGGCGGTCCGGGATCTTCTCTTGCATTCTCAGATTTTGCTTTTGCTCTTGTTCCTGAAGCTCCGAAGAAATTCTCACATGACCATGACTCTAATTCGGTTACATCTGTACAGGTTACTCCTGGATTTGCTGATGTTCCAGGACAGGTTGTTGTTACAGCAGTATAGCTGGAATCTCCATCTGCATCAACACTGATATCACAGTCCGTAGGGGCTGTATCAGAAGTCCACCATTCATAACAGATCTCTACATTTGTTATTGATTCGCAGTCAGTTATGCTGCTGTTTACGCTTTCTATCCTTATACCAGCATATTTATTTTGGTCTTGTTTATTGTAGGTGTGTGTCTCTGTTGTTCCGTCATCCTGCTCAAGACTTGCACCGCCGGCATCATCGCAGCTGCTTCCAAAACTTCCTTTTGGGTCTTCATCTTCAGCAGAACAGCTGTTTATTGTCTCTCCAAATCCAGGGTCTTGCGGCGTTAAAGTAAAGGTATATTCCTGTCCAGGGGTGAGATTTGTCTTAATCAAAGTCCAGTTTCCAAAACATGTTTGGGTCGTAAAATTCCAAGATTTACATTTATATAATGAAGTTCCAGTTGCTGTTACTGTAACTGTTGCATTTGTGAAGTTAAGATTTGTTGGATCAATAGCATATGTTTCTTTATATTGCGTTAGGTTCTTTTCTGTTTCATTTACATCATCAATCCTGAAGTCCTCTATAAAATCTTCATAGACTTCCATGTCCCTGAACTCTATCTCTTTTACAGGATGATTCTCTAAATTAACCTTTATATTGTATTCTCCTTCATCTATTGTTTTTTCTGGCTCATTTTTTTGTTTTACTGATCTTGTTTGTTCTGTTAAACTGTCAATGAGTTCGATGCTTGAATTTATTGTTTGATTTTTGGCATCCCTTACATTAGACTTTAATCTTATCTTCTTTGCCTCCCCAAACTCAAAAGCTTCTGTATGTGAGCCAACTAATATCCTGAAACGTTCATTATCGTAGTTGTATACTTTCAATGTGATAATCTCATGCTCTGAAGCTATATCTTTGTCAAGAGTGTAGTTTGTTATCCTTCCTTTTACAAAGATAGGCAAAGGCTGATAATAATCATGATGGAATATTACTGTCAAAGTTTTTGTCTGGTTGTCATAGGAAGTTGAATCAAGGATAGCATCATATCTTGCGTCTTCCTTTACTTTCTTGTATGTTATGTTTGTCCTGTTCTCTGTGCCTATTGTTTCCATGAATGCTACTTCCCCCTCTGAAGAGCCTATAAATACAGAATAAAGCCCATCTATATCTTTTACATATTCAAATGCAGACCTGCAACCCCTCCATCTGTAGCTCCAATCAGGACATTTATAGAGCCTGGATCCTTTTGAGACAACAGTGATGTTAACATCGGAATAAGGCACGTTTGATCTTAAAGCATAACTTTGTACAACATTGTCCATCTCAACCTGATCTTGATCAAGCTCTATGAACTTGTTTGAATCTTCCTGGATAGAAGCTGAAGTTAAGGTTATACTTTTTAATATGTGCTCATGAGGCGTAATATTGATATCATATTCTCCCTGCATTATCCTTACAGTGTTGTTGCTTTTTGTTGAATTTACAAACTCATTCTTAGGGGAGATGCTTATATCTGAGATTATCTCTTCATCTTCATGAGACATCACGCTGAACTTGAACTGAACTGGGACTTTTGTTGTGTTCTTTAGGGTATAGCCTATGCTGCCTATCTCAAGCATCCCTGAGTCTATCTCAAAGATAATCTTATAATCTGTATGATTCAGGCTGGATGGAAGGGAACATGTATCTTTGCAGAGATTTTCAAAGCTAAACTTTTTTACAGATCCTGCTTTTTCAGGGTTAAAAACAGCATTTGCAGAAGCGATTATCTTTACTTTTTCATCCTTTATCCTTATCCTTGCTGCTCTTTTCTGCTCTCCTGAATAAGAGAAGTGCATAGGAATCTTTATCTTTGAAGTGCCGATAGGAATGTTTTTTGAAGAAGGCAGTTTTAGGACGTATGTATCCTCATATCCTTCTATATCCAATAATAGGTATCTTAGATCTATAGGCTGTATCTCATCATTAGTTATATCTAATAAAATCTCTGTTATAGTCCCCCATGAGCCTTTCCAGTCATGGGAAAATGTTGCATTTGTTATGATGACATGCTTATATGCGGCTATCTCTGTTATGTTCTTAAGTTCTATTGTTTTATTTTCAGGCTCAATAGTTATGTTTTCTTCAGGCTCTGATATGTTTATATCTACATTTTGGGTGATGTTTTGGGTGATGTTTTGGGTGATGTTTTGGGTGATGTTTTGGGT